>JBJEJD010000104.1:0-3096 GCA_051877705.1 Coprococcus sp.
CTGGGAATGGTGAATCTGCTCCATGGACAGGTCGATTTTGAACTGAGGCTTGAGCCGGAAGCACTCATACAGACGATTGAATTGTTTGTGGTGATCTTTGTGGTGATACTGATTCATACTCTGCGTCAGATCAGAATAGCCAATCCAATCGAGCTCCTTCACAGTGAAAATGCCGGTGAAAAGCCTCCAAGAGATAACTGGATCCTGGCCCTGCTGGGAATTTTGCTCCTTGGCGGTGCCTATTACCTTGCAGTGACCATTGAGGATCCCATTGAGGCAATCATATGGTTTTTTGTGGCTGTCATCATGGTCATTGCAGCAACTTATCTTCTGTTCGTTGCGGGCTCAGTCACATTATGCAGACTTCTGCAGAAAAATAAAAATTATTATTATAAGAAGAATCACTTCGTATCTGTATCATCCATGGTCTACCGTATGAAAAGAAACGGCGCCGGTCTGGCATCCATCTGTATTCTCTGTACCATGGTGCTGGTCATGATGTCATCAACACTGTGCCTTTATGTCGGCGCAGAGGACAGTATCAGAAAACTATATCCGAGGAATATGCTGGTTAGTATGTCCCTGAATGAACCTGAGGATTTCCAGGATGTGGAGATAACTGAGAAACTGAAAGAGATTACAGATGATGCTGCTGCCGCATACAGTCAGGAGACAGAAAACAGGATGGAATACAGAACTGCTTCCATGGCAGGATATTTTCTGGATGGAAAAATGATGGACGGCAATCAGATCAGGCAGCAGGGAACAGACCTTTCCTATTCAAATATGTGGCAGATCTATATCATGTCCCTTGATGACTATAACAGGCTGTCCGGCCATGAGGAAGCATTGAATAAAGGAGAGGCTCTTGTGGCCATAAAGGATGGTCATTTTGATGAGCCGCAATTAAATATTAATGATGCAGTGTCATTAACGGTTGTAAAAGAGGATCAATCATTTGCGAATGTGACGAAAAATGGTGTTGAACTGACACATTTTATGTATGTGGCAGTACCTGATTTTGATGAGGTCATCAGTTCTCTGAACTCGGTCATGAATACAGAAGAAGGCCGCCATATCTGGTATCAATGGGTCTATGGCTATGATCTGAATGGAGATGATGATATACAGCTTCAGATTAGAGACAAAATTTATGAGGGTCTGGATGATCTGGGAGCCTTTGATGAAGCGCAGGGCTTGGAACTCGATTGTGACTGTGTGGCAGTGGAACGCAGTGGATTCTATGGCCTGTACGGCAGTCTCTTTTTCCTGGGAAGTTTGTTGGGTGTTGTGTTTGTCTGTGCAGCGGTACTGATCATGTATTATAAGCAGGTGACAGAAGGCTATGAGGATCAGTCAAGATTTGAGATTATGCAGAAGGTGGGCATGACGAAAAAGGATATCCGTCAAAGCATCAATTCTCAGATTCTTACGGTATTCTTTGCACCGCTTCTCATGGCAGGGGTGCATCTGATCTTTGCTTTCCCAATGATCTACAAGCTGCTTCTTCTGTTCGGACTGAAGAATCTTCAGCTGCTCGTGCTGGTAAATCTGGGGTGCTTCATGATGTTTGCAGTATTTTATATATTGGTTTACAAAATGACGTCTGGTGCTTATTATAATATAGTGAGCAGTATAAGGAAGGCGGATGCCAGGTGATGGAGAAATTGATTACCTGGCTGTCAATAATATTGATTGCCATACTGGCCGTGCCGGTGATCCTTCTGCTATTTGCAATCTCACTGATCTGGTCGGCAGCAGGAAAGATAACTGCCTGGCTGGACGAAAAAAGAAGTATACATAAGAATAAAAAAATCCCGGTGAAATCCGGTGAGATGGAGGAAAATATGCAAATCAGAAATGCAACAATGGAGGATCTGGAAGCAGTCAGTGCTGTGGAAGCAGAGTGCTTTCCTCCGGCAGAGGCAGCCTCTGCGGAAGATTTCAGGGAAAGGCTGTCGAACTATCCGGATCATTTCTGGCTGTTATTTGAGGGGGATGAACTGGTTGGTTTTTTGGATGGCATGGTGACAGATGAGAAAGATTTGACGGATGAAATGTATGAAAAAGCCGGGATGCATGATGAGAATGGATGCTGGCAGATGATTTTCGGAGTCAATACCATTCCGGCTTACAGGAATAAGGGCTGTGCCGCAAAACTTATCGAACGGGCCATTGAGGATGCGAGGAAGCAGGGCAGAGCGGGTCTGGTGCTGACCTGTAAGGATAAGCTGATTCATTATTATGCAAAATTTGGTTTTGTAAATGAAGGAATATCCGGATCTGTACATGGCAATGTTGTATGGTATCAGATGAGACTGGAGTTTTAACAGCCATCGTCCGCAGGAAATAAAAAAGAGTTCCTGTGGACGATGGTTGTTTGCATATAAGATAGAAAAACGCATTGAAATATGTAATATGCATTAAAACATAGTTGACAGATAGGAAAAATCAATATATAATTTTCACATATGGAGAGTAATATATTATCTTCAATGAATTGCACGGAAAGAGGAATTTAGTATGAGTCAATATATATCGCGGGAAGATGCTTTTGCTTTATTGAGAAAGTACAATCAGGATCGTTTTCATATTCAACATGCTCTGACAGTGGAAGGGGCTATGAAGTGGTATGCAGTTGAACTGGGATATGGAGAGGATGCCGAATACTGGGGTATTGTCGGTCTGCTTCATGACATTGATTTTGAACAGTATCCCGAAGCACACTGTTTGAAAGCGCCGGAGCTTCTGCGTGAAGCAGGCGTCGGAGAAGATATGATCCATGCGGTCTGCAGCCATGGCTATGCCTTGACAGTGGATGTAAAACCGGAACATGAGATGGAAAAAGTCCTCTATGCAGTAGATGAATTGACAGGACTGATCGGAGCGGCCGCTCTCATGCGTCCATCAAAGAGTGTTCAGGATATGGAAGTAAAATCCGTTAAAAAGAAATATAAGAGTGCCAATTTTGCAGCCGGATGTTCAAGGGAGGTGATCCAGCGGGGGGCGGATATGCTGGGCTGGGAACTGAATGAGCTGATTGAGAAGACCATCAATGCTATGCGTTCCTGCGAAGCACAGATACAGCAGGACATG
>JBJEJD010000104.1:3196-52112 GCA_051877705.1 Coprococcus sp.
GAGGTCAGGACAGGCTTGAATATCTTTTTCATGCGGTATTGGGTGTATTCCAGATCGGAGATGCCTTTCATAGAGTCTGTGAGAAATTCCATGCCTGTATTTGGACCAAGTATTTTTTCCAGTTCATTGACAATATCCTGCATATGGGGCAGCTCGTCCAGAATGATCCTGATTTTGTCTTCATCAAAGAAACATTTGATGAGCCGGCAGCTGGAGGTTTCTGTAAAGGCAATCTCCAGCTTAAGAACAAGGTGGTTGTCTTCGTCATGGGTGAATCTGCCCAGAACTGCTGTCCGGTAATCTTCACCATTCTGACTGAATATGTTTTCAGCGGGTGTGCCAAATCCAATGAGCATCTCTGTCAGATTGTCACCTTCCTGTATAATGGCCAGAAGACGGCCATCGCGGATATCGAAACGGATATGGCTGATGCCCTGTGTATAGTTATTGTGCATACACTGGAGACAGAGAGGCATAATACCTGCAATATTGGATTTAAACTGCCAGGTATGGCCGACAATCTGCAGTGCGGGCAGAGGCAGTTTTGAAATAGCAGACTGGTGTCCTCTCCAGCCTCCGAGGTACAGTCTCTGGTCAGGACGCGGCAGACCAACCGGTGCTCCGAGAAATTCATTCGATTGAAGCGTGTTAAGATAGCGGATCAGGTGGTTGTGGGCAGAAGGGTCGGCAGGAAGAGCGTACATGTTTTCTGATGTATCCGCTTCACCACCGAAGTAACGCAAAACAGTATTTACCAGCGGGCCTTCTGGGAATAGCTGACTGCATCCGCCTGTAGTAACAATTACCATTTCTGTAGCCGGCAGGACGATAATATTCTGACCAAGCATGCCGTTGCAGCAGAAGGCGTCAGGTCCCGGACAGATCCAGAAATGATAGCCGTAGCCATATGGATTCATCTCATCTGGTGTTTCGATATGCTGGGAGGTGGCAAGTGCTATCCATTCGGCTGGTATGAGCTGGCGGTCCTGCCAGCGGCCCTTTTGGAGCAGAAGCTGACCGATTTTGGCCATATCTTCGATGCAGAGGGACAGTCCCCATCCTCCCTTCTCGATTTCGAAAGGGCTTTTCTCCCAGTAAGGAAATCTGATGCCCAATGGATTAAAAAGGCGGTCTTTCAGGTAGACGCTGACAGGACATCCGCAGCGTTTTTCGATGGCAGCAGAGAGCATAAAGGTATTCATGCTGTTATACTGAAATCGGCTGCCGGGTTCAAATGCCAGGGCGGCATCCAGATAGCCTTTGATCCAGTCATCTGCAGTGACAGCACCCATTTCATTAAACTGAACACCACTGCTCATGGTCAGCAGATGTTCAACAGTCAGATCTTTCATTCGCAGAATATTCAGGTTGAGAAAATTGTATTCATCTGAAAATATGTCGATAATTTTATCATTCAGTGAAAGACGGCCTTCGTCGATGGCCAGCCCCACTGCAAGAGCGGTGATACTTTTGCTGAGAGAGTGGGTGATGTGGGGAATATCATTGCAGTATGGGGCATAAGATGCTTCGGCAATGACGGATCCCTGACGCAGTACCATGACCCCATGAAGGCCGCTGCTATTTTCATGGCAGAGCGCACGGAAAAATTCTTCCATATAGGATGAAGAAATTCCGGTTTTTTCCGGTGTCTGCCGGGGAAGGGGCATATTCGCCGGCTGTACATCAAAAAGGGGTTTCTGCGGTGTATAGGTTATTTTATTGATCTTATCTGTCTGCTGATTCAGCAGGCGTCCAATCACTTCTATTGAACGGATAGGGAACCGAAAATCCATTTAAAACACCTCCGGGTATATGGCTTTTGTATTAGTAGTATAACATAAAACAGCACGAAATTGCAGTGTGTAAATCTGAACCTCGTGCTGTTATATCCGGTAGTAATTTATCTTTTGTATCATAGATTTATTGAGTGTTATGCGATCTGTGAGAGCCTGGCCTTGATTTCACGAACATCACTTTCGAGAATATTTAATCTTATCTGTGTCATCTCATGAGTGTTCTCTATTTTTCTGGTGGTATGTAGTGCTTCATCCAGTTTACGGTTGAGATCAAGATGTCCTTCAGCAATAATCAGAATATTCTTATCTGTCTCCAATTCAAGATGGCGTTCAAGATTATCCAGCCGATGATTGACTGTTTCAAATTTCTGATCCATGGAATCGGAGAGTGCCTGTAATTTCTGGTCCATGGAAACGGATAGTACCTGTAATTTCTGATCCATGGAATCGGAGAATGCCTGTAATTTCTGGTCCATTTTCTGATCCATGGAATCAGATAGTACCTGTAATTTCTGATCCATAATAGTGGACATGGCATTGATAAGTTCTTTGTCTGTCATAGAAATTCCTCCTCTCTGTGTATTTAGATTCTAACACGATTGACCGCATATGTCTATATTTAACATTTGTAGCATAAAGTAGTCAAAATATGCATATAAAAATGCAATTATCCCCTGAAAACAGTTTGCCATGAGCCGTTTTTCGGGGGATAATACATTATTATTTATTATTGTTTTTTGCAGCAACTTCTGCCATCTTCATGGCACGTACCTTCAATGGAAGCCCGAATAAGGTGATGAATCCATCAGCATCATGGTGATCATACAGGTCACCTGTTGTAAAGGAAGCCAGAGACTCACTGTACAGGGAGTATGGGGAAGTTGTACCGGCTTTGGTGATATTGCCTTTGTAAAGTTTAAACTTAACTTCACCGGTCACATATTCCTGTGTGGATTCAACGAATGCCTGAATGGCTTCACGCAGCGGTGTAAACCATTTACCTTCATAGCAGATCTGAGCCAGCTTATTGCCCATTTCCTTTTTAACTTCTGCCGTTGCGCGGTCAAGAACCAGTTCTTCCAACTGCTGATGTGCTTCCATCAGAATAGTTCCGCCTGGTGTTTCATAGATACCACGGGATTTCATACCAACAACACGGTTCTCAACAATATCAACAATACCAATTCCATGCTTGCCGCCAAGAGCATTCAATGTCCGGATAACATCAGATACTTTCATTTTCTGTCCATTGACAGATGTTGGTATACCTTTTTCAAAGGTCATGGTCACGTATTCAGGTTCGTCCGGTGCTTCTTCCGGAGGAACAGTAGCCAGCAGTACATGTTTGTAATTAGGTTCACGGGAAGGATCTTCTAGTTCAAGACCTTCATGGCTGACATGCCATAAATTGCGGTCACGGCTGTAGCTGCTGTCAACAGAGAACGGCAGGTCAATACCATGAGCTTTGCAATAATCGATTTCATCCTGACGGGATTTGATCGTCCAGACATCGGTCATTCTCCATGGAGCAATGACTTTGATATCCGGTGCCAGAGCTTTGATACTGAGTTCAAAACGAATCTGGTCGTTGCCCTTGCCTGTTGCACCGTGGCAGATAGCAACGGCGCCTTCTTTTCTGGCAATTTCAACCAGTTTTTTGGCGATACCCGGACGGGCCATGGAAGTACCAAGTAAATATTTGTTCTCATAGACGGCATTAGCCTGTACACAAGGAACAATATAATCATCACAGAATTCATCAACGATATCTTCTATATATAATTTGGAAGCGCCGCTCAATTTGGCTCTCTCATCCAGACCGTTCAGCTCTTCACCCTGACCGACATCGATGCAGCAGCAAACGACTTCATAATCAAAGGTTTCTTTTAACCATGGAATGATTGTTGTTGTGTCAAGACCACCTGAATATGCTAATACGACTTTCTCTTTCATTTTAAAATCCTCCTATGTAATGGAATGGCGTATTTCCATTCTAAAAAATAATCTTTATTCATTTTGATTCAGGACAGGCTTAGCTGCCCCGTGCTCTCAATTACTATACACCAGTACTTTGAATAATGCAATAGTTTTTTTGAAAAAATGTATTTTTATTAATATGTAATGCATAAATATTAATTGTTTTTTTGATTTTGGTACTTTACTTAATGGATTATATGTATTAATATAGATAGAAGCCGGACGGCACAGAATTTTTCAGATAGTGCGTCCGGATATAGGAATAACAATAGAGGGGACTTTGAGGTCTCTGAAGGATAAAGGAGCAGAAGAATGATTAAAGTTGGTATTATTGGTTCAACGGGTTATGCCGGACAGGAGCTGGTCCGCCTGCTGGTACAGCATCCGGAAGCTGAGATTGTATGGTATGGCTCAAGAAGTTATATTGACAAACCTTATGCCGATGTTTTCCAGAATATGTTTAAGATTGTGGATGATGTTTGCATGGATGATAATATGGAGGCACTGGCGGATGAAGTGGATGTAATATTTACAGCGACACCCCAGGGGTTATGTGCTTCCCTTGTAAATGAGGAGATATTGAGTAAAGTAAAGATTGTTGATTTGAGTGCTGATTTCCGTATTAAAGACGTGGCTGTCTATGAGAAATGGTATGGCATTGAACATAAAAGTCCTTCTTATATAGAAGAAGCAGTATATGGACTTTGTGAGATCAACCGTGAAGATATCAGGGGAGCAAGGCTCATTGCCAATCCGGGATGTTACACTACCTGTTCAATATTGACTATTTATCCTCTGGTGAAGGAAGGACTTATTGATCCGAATACGATCATTATTGATGCCAAGTCAGGAACTTCCGGTGCGGGCCGCGGAGCCAAAACTGCCAACCTGTACTGCGAGGTCAATGAGAATATTAAAGCCTATGGCGTGGCAAGTCACCGCCATACACCGGAGATTGAAGAACAGCTGGGCTATGCGGCAGGACATCCTATTTTTGTAAGCTTCACGCCGCATCTGGTGCCAATGAACAGAGGTATTCTTGCGACGGCATACGCCTCTCTGAAGGAAAACGTAACGGATGCAGATGTGAGAGCCGCTTATGAGAAATATTATGGTTCCGAAAAGTTCATTCGTATTCTGAAACCGGGAGTGTGTCCGGAGACTCGTTGGGTAGAAGGCAGTAATTATGTAGATATTAATTATAAAATTGATCCGAGAACCAACCGTGTTATAATGATGGGCGCCATCGATAATCTAGTGAAGGGAGCAACCGGTCAGGCCGTTCAGAATATGAATCTGATCTTTGGGCTTGAAGAGAGCACAGGACTTGATCTTGTGCCGATGTTCCCGTAATAATGGGGCGGAAGGCAAGTTACAATTATGTATTTAATCAGAACAATGTCAATTGATGATTACGACCAGGTGGCAGCTCTCTGGTCGGAAATCAAAGGTTTTGCCATCAGGAGCATTGATGATTCCAGGGAAGGTGTTGAACGTTTTTTACTTCGAAATCCAAATACAAGCGTGGTAGCTGAGATGGATGGCAGAATCGTAGGTTCTATACTTTGTGGACATGACGGCCGTCAGGGATGTCTGTATCATGTTTGTGTAGCTGAAGCCTACAGGAAGCTGGGCATCGGCCGGAAACTGGTGGCATGGACTATTGAAGCTTTGAAGCGCGAGCATATCAATAAAGTCTATCTTATTGCTTTTACGAAGAATGAAGTGGGCAATACGTTCTGGAAACGCATAGGATGGAATTGCAGGGATGACAGAAACTACTACGATCTGATTCTTAATGAAGAGAATCTGACCGTATTCAATGATTAGAAATTGGAGGATAAGATGAAATATATAGAGGGCGGTGTAACCGCGGCAAAGGGATTTCAGGCTTCCAGTGCAGCAGCGGGAATCAAGTATCAGGGACGGACAGATATGGCAATGATCTATAGTGAAGTGCCATGTGTGGCAGCAGGAACCTTTACAACCAATATTGGTAAGGCGGCTCCGGTAAAATGGGATCGACAGGTGGTCTGTGAATCTGATTATGCGCAGGCTGTTGTGTGTAACAGTGGTATTGCCAATGCCTGTACGGGTGTTCAGGGCATGGCCTATTGTAAGGAAACGGCTGCAAAAGCGGCAGAGGTTCTTGGTATTGCAGAGAATGCTGTACTGGTGGCTTCTACAGGGGTCATCGGCATGCAGTTGAAAATGGACAGAATTGCAGCTGGCATCGATATGCTGGTACCGGCCCTGGACGGCGGCATTGAAGCAGGTCATCAGGCTGCCAGAGCAATAATGACTACAGATACGGTGCCAAAGGAAGTGGCTGTAACCTTCGAGCTTGGCGGCAGGACAGTGACTGTGGGCGGTATGTGTAAGGGCTCAGGCATGATTCATCCGAATATGTGCACGATGCTGGGATTTATTACGACGGATGCCTGCATTACAAAAGAACTGCTTCAGGAGGCGCTTAGTGAGGATATAAAAGATACATATAATATGGTCTCTGTTGATGGCGATACATCTACCAATGATACGGTACTTTTATTGGCCAATGGGCAGGCAGGCAATCCGGTGATAGACAGTAAGAATGAAGATTATCAGAACTTCTGTGAGGCACTTCATGCTGTCAATGCTGCTCTTTGCAGAAAGATTGCCGGGGACGGAGAGGGTGCATCTGCTCTCTTCGAAGTGAAAATTATTGGTGCGGCCACAAAGGATCAGGCTGTAACTCTCAGTAAATCTGTTGTCACATCCAGCCTGGTGAAGACAGCCATCTGCGGTCACGACGCCAACTGGGGACGTATCCTCTGTGCTATGGGATATTCCGGTGCAGAATTTGATCCGGACAAGGTTGATTTATTCTTCGAAAGTGCAGCGGGATGTATCCAGATTATGAAGGATGGTATTGCAGCTGATTACAGCGAGGAAGAGGCCACCAAGATTTTGTCGGAACCGGAGGTTACGGCCATAGCTGATATTAAGATGGGCAGTGAGGAAGCAACTGCCTGGGGCTGTGATCTTACTTATGATTATATTAAGATTAATGCGGATTATCGTTCATAATCTGCTGAAAGACAATTGATACATACAATAGAATGAGGAGAATAAGCATGGAAAAAGATATGAGCCAGTATCTGTCAAAAGCAGAGGTATTGATAGAGGCTCTGCCGTATATTCAGCGGTTTAACCGCAAGATTATTGTCATAAAATACGGCGGCAGCGCCATGATGAATGATGAATTGAAGAAAAGTGTTATTGCTGATGCGGTTTTATTGAAGCTGGTCGGTTTCAAGCCGATCATCGTTCATGGCGGCGGTAAGGAAATCAGCCGCTGGGTCAACAAGGTGGGCATGGAGGCACGTTTTGTCAATGGTCTTCGTGTGACAGATGAGGCAACTATGGAGATTGTGGAGATGGTTCTGAATAAGGTTAATAAGAGTCTTGTTCAGATGGTACAGGAGCTGGGAGTTAAGGCTGTTGGTATCAGCGGCAAGGACGGCGGCCTTCTGAAAGTAAAGAAAAAATATTCAGATGGTGAGGACATTGGCTTTGTGGGAGAGATTACCGAGGTCACACCGAAAGTACTCTATGATCTGATCGAGAAGGATTTCCTGCCGATTGTATGCCCAATTGGCATGGATGAGGATTTCAACACCTACAATATCAATGCAGATGATGCAGCCTGTGAGATTGCCAAGGCTGTTAATGCCGAGAAACTTGCTTTCCTGACAGATATCGAAGGTGTTTACAAGGATCCGAAGGATCCTTCCACGCTGATATCCGAGCTTTCATGCGAAGAGGCCCATGCTTTGATTGAAGATGGGTTTATCGGCGGCGGTATGCTTCCGAAACTGAATAATTGTATAGAGGCTATTGAAAATGGCGTTTCCCGTGTACATATTCTGGATGGCCGTATTCCACACTGCCTCCTTCTGGAAATATTTACGAATAAAGGTATTGGTACTGCCATCCTGGGCAGTTCAGAAAGCAGGTATTATTATGAAGAATAATAAAGAAATTATGGATTACGCAGAAGAGGCGATCCTTCATACTTATAATCGTTTTCCTGTTATACTGGATCATGGAGATGGTGTTTATCTTTATGATGTAGAAGGGAAAAAATATCTGGATTTTGCAGCAGGCATTGCCGTGTGTGCATTTGGCTATAATGTGAAGGAATATAATGATGCGTTAAAAGCACAGATTGACAAGATGATCCATGTTTCCAATCTGTATTATACAGAACCTATGGCAGAGGCGGCTCATAAATTAACAGAGGCTTGTGGATTGAAGAAGGTTTTTTTCACAAACAGCGGTACGGAAGCTGTTGAAGGGGCTATTAAGCTGGCCCGCAAATATGCGTGGATAAGGGATAATGGGTCTACAGATCATGAAATTATTGCCATGAACCATTCTTTTCACGGAAGAAGTATTGGCGCTCTTTCAGTAACGGGCAATCCGCATTATCAGGAGGCTTTTAAGCCGCTGATCGACAAGGTGATTTTTGCGGAATATAATAATCTGGAGGATGTGGTTTCAAAAATTACCGATAAAACCTGTGCCATTATTATGGAAACGATTCAGGGCGAAGGCGGTATCTATCCTGCAGATAAAGAATTTCTTCAGGGAATTCGGAAGATCTGCGATGAAAAAGATATTCTTCTTATTTTAGATGAAATTCAGTGTGGTATGGGACGCACGGGTAAAATGTTCGCCTATGAATATTATGATGTGAAGCCGGATATTCTGACGGTTGCAAAAGCTTTGGGATGTGGAGTGCCGGTTGGTGCATTTGTAGCCGGAGAAAAGGTGGAAAAGGCTATGGTGGCCGGTGATCACGGTTCGACTTATGGCGGCAATCCACTAGCAACAGCTGCTGCCAATGTGGTCTTTGACATGTTCAAAAGCAGAAATATTCTGGACAATGTCAATGAAGTAGGTGACTATCTGGATGAGAAGCTGCGGTCTCTGGTTGAAAAATATGATTTTGTTAAAGAAACAAGAGGAATCGGTCTGATGCGCGGTCTTGAATTTGGGATTCCTGTAGGGGATATTGTGTCCAAATGTATTGCCTCCGGTCTGTTGATTATTTCTGCAGGAGCGAATATTATTCGCTTTGTTCCGCCTCTTGTTATTACAAAAGAGCATGTGGATGAGATGTTTAGAGTACTGGATGGTGTGCTTGCTCAACTATAAAATCGCCTGAAGAGATTAAAAAAATTGTCATGAAAGGGGCAGAATAGGCCTTTTTTATGACAATTTTTTTTGCACATATAGTTAACATAACTTAGGATACATAAAAAATGGCAATTCCTTGAAATCAATAGATAAATAATAAAATAGTTAACATAACTCGTGTTTTGGATTTCTAACTTGAAATGAAGATCAATAAAAAAAGACTTGTCAATGGATAAATTTTATATTAAAGTGAGTATTGGTATGTTTTACAAATAATTTACAAAAAATACACATATGTAAAATCAAGGAGAGATACGATGAATGTTTCTGGTATGGTTTTAGGACTTATTGGAGGGCTGGGCCTGTTCCTCTATGGTATGAGATTGATGAGTGACAGCCTTGAGAAGGTTGCGGGTGCTAAACTCCGTGGAATTCTTGAACTTTTTACGAAGAACAAATACGTTGGCATTATTGTTGGTATTGTCTTTACGGCAATTATTCAGTCTTCGAGCGCAGCAACAGTCATGGTTGTCAGCTTTGTCAATGCCGGTCTGATGAATCTGTTTCAGGCCAGTGGGGTGATTTATGGTGCCAATATCGGTACGACGGTTACATCACAGCTGGTATCGTTTAATTTATCACAGTATGCACCTGTATTTATCATGATTGGTGTATTGATGCTGATGATTTTCAAGAATCCGACGGTGAAAAAAGCCGGAGAGGTAATTATTGGTTTTGGTATTTTGTTTCTGGGTATCAGCACCATGTCATCTTCAATGAGCTCTTTAAAAGAATTGCCGGTGATCCAGAGTATATTTACCTCATTGGATAATCGTTTCCTGGCATTGCTGTTGGGACTGGTCATTACTGCTGTCGTACAGAGCTCATCTGTAACGGTCAGTATCGTACTGCTGTTGGCACAGCAGGGGCTGCTTCCATTGAAAATGTGCTTTTTTATCATTTTAGGATGTAATATCGGTGCCTGCATGTCTGCGATGCTGGCAAGTCTGAGCGGCAAGAAAAATGCCAAGAGGGCTGCTTTGATCCATTTACTTTTTAATATTATCGGTTCTATCATTATGGCCGTTATTTTACTGTTGGGATCGGATGCCGTAGAAAAACTGATCATGGCAGTATCCGGTGCTGATCTGGGACGTTGTGTTGCCAATACGCATACCATATTCAAGGTATTCCAGGTTATTATCCTGATGCCGTTTATGAATGCTATTGTACATATGACTTATATGATTGTTCCGGGTGAGGATGAGGAAACTGAGGATAAATATGAAATGCAGTATATTGGCGATGGTTATAGTCTGACTTCACCGACGGCTATTCCGCAGGTTTCCAGGGAGATTAACCGTATGGGTGAGATCGCCATTAAAAATCTGGAGAAGGCCCTTGACGCTTTGTTGACGAGAGATGATGCGAAGGCAAGAGAGGTCTTTGAAGTAGAGAAGAAGATTGACTATATGAATAAAGAAATCACGGATTATCTTGTTCATGTCAATCAGATCAGCCTTCCGGTGGATGACCGTAAGAAACTTGGTGGTTTATTCCATGTGGTCAGTGATATTGAGCGCGTGGGAGACCATGCTGAGAATATTGCTGAAGATGTGGAGAAGCTGATCGGAATGAATGAGATGATTTCCGGTGAGGCCGGCAAGGAAATCCGCGAAATGCAGGACATGACGGTACGTATTCTTTATTTGTCTTTGGATATGTTCAATCATAATAACGATAGTCATCTTAAAGAGATCCTGGCTCTGGAAAATGCCATCGACCGTAAGGAAAGAGAAGTACAGAATCTGCATGTCAAACGACTGACAGATGGTGAATGTTCAGCTCAGTTAGGTATGATGTTTTCTGATCTGGCATCCAATCTTGAACGTGTGGCCGATCATGCAACGAATATAGCATTTTCTATTCTGGAGGAGGATCCGGAAGGAGAAAAGGCCCCAAAAGTAGAACTGGCATAAAAACAGAATATTATAAGCAGCTGGCAATTATTCAACGTTATCTTTATGCGTTTGATTTAGACTGCTCCTGATGAACTTCCCCCTGAAAACGAAGATTGCGATGAGCATGTTTTCAGGGGGAAGTTCATCAGAAGCAGTCTTTTAAAAACATATAGGCTGGATAGTTATCGGCTGTTTTCAAATTGGGCTGTACAGAACCGGGAAATATTATTATAATAAAAAGAAAATGAGAATAACAGGGTGATTTTTATGAGAGAAATTAAGCTTCCTGATTCTTCGGTAAACGGAGAATATGTATTTACAAGGAAGGCCTTATACTATGAAACCGACCAGATGGGGATTATTCACCATTCAAATTATATTCGCTGGTTTGAAGAAGCAAGACTTGCCTATCTGGAAGAAAAGGGCTGCAGCTATAAGGAGCTTGAAGACAGAAAGATTATTATTCCGGTCATCAGTGCCGGTTGTCGTTATAAGAAATCAGTCCATTATGGGGATACAGTTGATATTTGTCTGCATCTTACAGGATTTAATGGTGTGAAATTCAGTGTTGCCTATCGTGTGCTGGATCATGAAACCGGGGAACTGATGGCAGAAGGGGAGACAGGCCATTGTTTCCTGAATGAGAAGATGCAGCCATTCCGGTTGAAGAAGGAAGCGCCGGATGTCTATGATTTCTTTAAATCCTGTCTGGAGGAATCGGCGGATGTCTGATGAAAAACAGAACAGGAATACGAGACAGAAATCCTTGATTCTCAAATATATTCGTGAAAGGCAGGATGTACATGTCCGGGCAGAGGATATTATCAATGATCTGAATGCCAGTGAGGAGCGGGTGGGGAAAACTACGGTCTACAGGGTATTAAAAACATTGGAGACCGAAGGAAAGATCCGCAAGTACACCCTCAGTGAAAAATCACCGGCCTGTTATCAGTACAGCGGCAGTCATCCGGAATGCAGACATCATTATCATCTGATGTGCAGTCAGTGTGGAAAGCTGATTCATTTTAACAGCACATTGATGTCTCAGGTGGCTGATGAGATTATGGAGAAAGAGGATTTTTCCGTGGACGAAAGTAAAACAGTATTTTATGGCTGCTGCAGTGAATGCCGCAGCAGGATGGAGAACGGAGGACAGGATGCAGATTGACAGTTTGATTTTTGATTTGGATGGAACACTATGGGATTCTTCCGACGGCATTGTGGCTACCTGGGGAATCGTCCTTGAAGCTTATCCCGAAATTCACAAGAAGGTGACGGCAGCGGAGCTGGCCAGGAACTTTGGACTGCCTCTGGACGAGATTGCAAGAAGAATGTTCCCTGATCAGACAGAAGAGCTTCGGCAGCAGTTGATGGCAGAGTGCTGTGAGAAGGAGAATATCTATCTGGCTGAACATGGCGGAACTCTCTATCCGAAGCTTGAAGAGACGCTTCAGAAACTTTCGGAAAAAATGCCGCTTTTTATTGTGAGCAACTGTCAGGATGGCTATATCCAGAGCTTTTACAGCGGCAACAGGACAGAACAATATTTTAAGGACTGTGAGTGTATCGGTGTCACCGGATTGTCAAAGGGTGAGAATATCCGACTTGTTATTGAAAGAAATGGATTGAAAATGCCCGCTTATGTGGGAGATACCCAGGGGGATGCGGACGCAGCCCGTGCAGCCGGTGTGCCGTTCATCTATGCCCGGTATGGCTTTGGTAATGTGGATGGCTATGACATGGTTATTGATCATTTTGAAGAACTATTGAAATTGATCTGATGTATCATAGAGGTGCGCAGCCAAAGACCTGAAAAAAGCGCAATAGAAAAAGATATTCCGCAAGGATTCTCAGAAAACTGAAATATTTTTTGCTGTGCGACAAAGAAAATATTAAACAAAGAAAAGAGAAGATATCCCGCAGAACGATTTGCGATGAGCATGTTTTTATATAATCTGCGTCGGGTGCGCAGTTCCAGAAACCTGAAAAAAGCGTAATAGAAAAAGATATTCCGCATGAACGATTTGCGATGAGCATGTTCTGCGGAATATCTTTTTCTATTAGCGTATCAGGAACTTGACTGCGCACCCCTTATACATTGAAGCGGAACAGGATAACATCTCCGTCTTTGACAACATATTCCTTGCCTTCCATTCCAACAAGACCTTTTTCCTTGGCTGCGTTATAGTTGCCGCATGCCATGAGGTTTTCATAGCTGACAACTTCAGCCTTGATGAAACCGCGCTCAAAGTCAGAGTGGATCTTGCCTGCAGCACCCGGCGCCTTGGTACCTCTCTTGATGGTCCATGCACGTGTCTCAGTAGGTCCGGCTGTCAGGAAACTGATAAGTCCCAGCAGATGATAGCTGGCTTTAATCAGTTTTTCAAGACCGGACTCCTGAAGCCCAAGGTCTTCAAGGAACATCTTTTTCTCATCCTCTTCAAGTTCTGCGATTTCCTGTTCAATCTGGGCACAGATAACAAATACTTCAGAGCCTTCATTGGCTGCAAATTCACGAACCTGCCGGACATATGGATTGGAAGCACCGTCATCCGGCAAATCGTCTTCACATACATTGGCAGCGTAGATGACCGGTTTGCCCGTGAGCAATGTATAGCTCTGGATCAGTGCCTGTTCGTCTTCGTCATCTGTCTGGTAGCTTCTGGCTGGCTGACCGTTCTCCAGATGAGCGATGAGATGAGCGATAAGTTCACTTTCTTTGGCGTGGGATTTATCAATCTTGGCACTTTTGCCTACCTTGGCATGGCGGCGTTCAAGAACTTCCAGATCAGCAAAGATCAATTCCAGATTGATGGTTTCAATATCACGAAGTGGATCGATGCTTCCGTCTACATGTATGATGTTGCTGTCTTCAAAGCAGCGGACGACATGAACGATGGCATCACATTCACGGATGTTGGCAAGGAACTGATTGCCAAGACCCTCACCCTTGGAGGCTCCCTTTACAAGACCTGCAATATCAACAAATTCGATAGCGGCAGGTACGATTTTTGCAGAATCATAGAGGCCGGCCAGATCATTAAGACGATGGTCAGGCACCGTTACGATACCGATGTTCGGATCAATTGTACAGAATGGATAATTGGCAGATTCAGCGCCTGCCTTGGTCAGAGAATTGAAAAGCGTACTCTTTCCCACATTAGGCAGTCCGACAATACCTAGTTTCATATCTATATCCTCACTTTCATTATTTTTAAATCATTCAGGAGTATTTGCTCCATAAAAATCATTCTATCACAGTTGTCATGAAAAGAACAGACATTTTGTGACTTGATTTTTATAATAAAGAAGCTTACAATAGAGAGAACAGTGGAGGAAGACATTAAAGGAGGACAGATAGAAGATGACGGGTGCAAGTATTCGATTCCCGAATCTGGGAATTGTTATTGATCATCTTGGCAAGAGTGTTTCTGTTTTTGGATTTGAGATTGCTTATTATGGTATTATTATTGGAATTGGCATGCTGTGTGGTATTGCTTTAATTGCCTATGAGGCCAGGAAGACGAGTCAGGATCCGGAGCTGTATTATGATTTTTCCCTTTGCGCCATCATATCGGCTATTATTGGCGCCAGAATTTATTATGTGGTATTTGAGTGGGATTATTACAGTCAGCATCTTTCGGAGATATTCAATCTCCGGCAGGGAGGGTTGGCGATTTATGGCGGTATCATTGGCGGATTGATCTGTCTGGCCATTTTCTCTAAGGTCAGGAAAAGCAATATACGCCTCATGGCTGATACAGCTGTCCTGGGTCTTGTTCTGGGACAGATTATCGGTCGGTGGGGGAATTTCTGCAACAGAGAAGCTTTTGGCGGATATACGGATGGTTTGCTGGCCATGCAGATCCGCATTGATGAGGCAGCATATACAACATCGGAGCTGCTGGAGAAGGCTGTGACGGTAGATGGCGTACAGTATATTCAGGTGCAGCCGACTTTTCTGTATGAGTCATTGTGGAATGTGGGCGTACTGATCGTACTGCTCTTATACCGGAGGCACAAGAAGTTTGACGGTGAGGTATTTCTGATGTATCTGTTTGGATACGGTTTTGGTCGCTTTATCATAGAAGGATTCCGGACAGACCAGCTGTTGCTGCCTTATATTGGACTGCCGGTGTCGCGGGTACTGTCCGGCTGCCTGGTGGTGCTCTCAGCAGTACTGATCATTCTGAAACGGATGCGGCTGAAGAAAGCGAAAGAGAGTTAAAAAATATTTTAACAAGAAGAACTGTTTTAAAAACAGTTCTTTTTTTTATGACTTTTTTGCTCAAATAAAATCTTACAAAATTGATTTAATTTTTGTAACAAAAATTTAACCGGAAAAAGTGAGCATTGCCTATTGATATATCGGGACAAATATACTAAAATAGTTATTACAAGTGGTGATTTGTGGTGATTAGTGGTTTTAAGTGGGAATTTAGACTGCTTTATGTTGTGGCAGACAGGAGGCAGCCCTATTGTACGAAGGTGAAGACAGAATGGATGGCTTTATTGGCGAGTATTATCATACAATAGATACAAAGGGAAGGGTTATTGTTCCTCTGAAGTACAGGGATGATTTAGGGGATAAGTTTATCCTTTCGAAGGGACTTGATGGCTGTCTTTGGCTCCATCCTATGGAGGAATGGAGAGAATTCACTGCGAATCTGAGAGAATTATCCACTATTGATAAACAAAGCAGACAGTTCAAACGTTTTTTTATGTCGGGAGCAACAGAATGTGAATTCGATAAGCAGGGGCGTATCCTTGTACCGGCGCCGCTTCGTAAGTATGCGGATCTTCAGAAGGATGTTGTATTGGCGGGTATGGATACCCGTATTGAGCTCTGGAGCGCAGAGAAGTGGGATGTTGAGAGTGACCTGGATGACGAAGATATGGAAGCAGTCGCAGCCCATATGGCCAGTCTTGGTGTGAAGATTTAGGAGGACAGCATGATGGCATTTCAGCATGTTTCTGTTTTATTGAATGAGACCATTGAACAATTGGCGATAAAAGAAAATGGTATTTATGTAGATGGAACCCTGGGAGGAGGCGGACATGCCAGTGAAGTACTGGCGCGTCTCGGGGAAGACGGCCGGCTGATCGGCATTGATCAGGATGGTGCGGCCATAGAAGCTGCAGGAAAGAGACTCGCCCCTTTCGGAGACAGGGTGACTATCGTTCGCAGCAACTATAGTGCAATGCCGGCGGTTCTCGATCAATTGGGTATTCATGGCGTTGATGGTATACTTCTGGATCTGGGAGTATCATCCTATCAGCTGGATACGGCAGAACGGGGGTTTACCTACCGGGAAGATGTACCGCTTGATATGCGTATGGATCAGCGGCAGTCAAAGACAGCCAGAGATATTGTCAATGGATATTCAGAGATGGAGCTGTACCGTATTATCAGAGATTACGGTGAAGACCGATTTGCAAAAAATATTGCCAGACATATTGTTGCGGCAAGGGAAATAAAACCCATTGAGACAACGGGCGAACTGACAGAAATTATTAAGGCATCCATTCCAATGAAGGTACGGGCAAAAGGGGGACATCCATCCAAAAAGACATTTCAGGCCATTCGGATTGAGTTGAATCAGGAACTGGATGTTTTAAAAGATACATTGGATCAGATGATAGATTTACTGAATGATCATGGCAGAATATGCGTGATAACATTTCATTCACTTGAAGATAGAAT
Source organism: Coprococcus sp. (assembly GCA_051877705.1). Taxonomy (GTDB): domain Bacteria; phylum Bacillota; class Clostridia; order Lachnospirales; family Lachnospiraceae; genus Coprococcus_A. Next base: position 19,819 of record JBJEJD010000104.1, read on the forward strand.
TGTAAAAAATATATTCAACACGAATGAGCGTCCATGTACGTGTCCGCCTTCGTTTCCGGTATGTGTATGTGGTAAAAAGTCAAAAGGCAGAGTTGTTACAAGGAAACCGATTCTGCCGGGGGAAGAGGAGCTTGAGGTCAACAGTCGTTCCAAAAGCGCTAAACTCAGAGTGTTTGAACGTATTAAGCAGGCAGGAGAAACTGCTCTTTAGAATGTAGAAAGGATGGCGTTGGATGACAGAGAATCATGGGAACAATATAGCGAGACGTCGCAGAGAATCCGAACGCTATTATATAGATGGGAATACTGCCAGAAGGCTGAATATTCAGTCTGAACCACAAAGAAAGAAGAACCAGCAGGTGCGTCAGCAGGAACCGGAGATACGTCATGAAAAACGGGTATCTGCTTTTGACCTCAAATATACATTATTTTTGATTGTATCTGTAGGTATTACACTTGGAACATGTTTTATGTATATGCGTTCGAATTCCGAACTGACCCGAACTGAACGATCCGTAGCTGCGCTTCAGAGCCAACTGCAGGATATCCAGGAGCAGAACAACTCATTGAAGGAAAGTCTGAATGTGACAATAGACCTGGAAGAGGTTTATCAGATTGCGACGAAGCGGCTTGGAATGGTTTATGCAAGTGAAGAACAGGTGATTTATTATAATAGCAGTAATAGTGATTATGTGCGGCAATATGAATCAATACCTGGCAGGCGGCAGTGATAAAAGCGGATGGGTTCGGGTGGTAAAATGGCAGATAGAAGAAAAGGCAGGAAGAATGTGAGAATCAGGCAGCACAGGACTGCCTCGGGAAAACGGAGAATACGTAGATTTTCAAAGACGAACAGAAGAAGGCTGCTTCTTGTGTTCTTCTTTGTTCTTATTTGCTTTATTATCCTGATGGCCAGATTGATACAGATCAATGTGACCAGTGGAGAGGCTTATGAGAAGAACGTTTTGTCTTTGCTCAATTATGATGGACAGAGTATTCCTTATAAAAGAGGGGATATCACAGACCGGAATGGAACAGTGCTGGCAACCAGTGAGAAGGTTTATAATCTGGTGCTGGATCCATATGTTGTTACCCATAATAATGAGAAAAAGGCCTCAGAATATGTAAAGCAGGTACTGGAAGAATATTTTTCCATCGATCAGGATGAAATTGCAAATATTCTGGAACAGCAGCCGGACAGCAGATATGTTGTGTTAAAACGGAAGATGAACTATGATGAGAAGAAACCCTATGATGATTTTCTTGATTCAGAGGATGATGCTGATCTGACTGTCAGCAAAGTGGTGGCTTCATGTATATGGTTTGAGGAAAGTTATCAGAGATTGTATCCTTTCTCGACTCTGGCCTGTGATCTGATTGGTTTTACATCTGGAGATAACAAGGGTTTATGGGGATTGGAAAGCTACTATGAAGATACACTGTCGGGTATTAACGGACGAAGATACGGATATCTTGATGACGATATCGACCTCCAGAAGGTGACTGAACAGCCTCAGAACGGGAAAACGGTTGTTTCCTCTATAGATATTAATATACAGCGTATTGCAGAAAAATATGTCGGTGAATTTATGGAGAAAACAGGCGCTAAAAATGTGGCGGCCATTGTGATGAATCCCAATAATGGCGAGATTCTTGCCATGGCCAGTGCACCGGTCTTTGATCTGAATAATCCAAGAGACATGAAGGTGATGGGTTATACAGAGGAAGAATTGTCAGTAATGACGGATCAGGACATGTCAGATGGACTTTATTCAGTTTGGCGAAATTTCTGTGTGAATGATTCTTATGAACCGGGTTCGACTGTCAAGACTATGACCGTTGCATATGCTCTGGAACAGGCTCTTGTCAAGGACAGCGATACATTTGACTGTGATGGGGGTCAGACTTATAGAAGCAGCAGCGAAGAAACTTTTGTTTCCTGTAATGGTATACATGGGCTGCTGACTTTACAGGAAACCATTATGTATTCCTGCAATGATGCCATGATGCAGATAAGTGATAAAATCGGAGCCGGCAATTTTATAGGTATGCAGAAAATGTTCGGCCTGGGGCAGCTGACCGGAATTGATCTTCCGGGTGAGGCAAGCTGTTCGAGTACCATTTATCATGAAGATGACATGGGACCGGTAGAACTCTGGACGAGCTCATTTGGTCAGGGATATAATACCACAATGGTTCAGGTAGCCTCAGCTTTTTGTTCTATTGTTAATGGTGGTCATTACTACAAACCGCATGTGGTTTCGGAAGTAAAAACAGATACAGGCAACACAGTGCAGGTGTTTGATAAAACACTGATGCGTACGACTGTATCTGAGGCTACATCAGAGTGGATGAGGAATGCATTGTATGAGACTGTTGAAAACGGTACTGCAAGGTATGCAAAGGTTCCGGGATACAAAATAGGAGGTAAGACCGGTACAGCCGAAAAAGTGCCAAGAGGCGGTCCGGAACGACTGGTTTCTTTTATAGGTGCAGCTCCGATCGATGATCCTCAGGTAGTCGTTTATGTTGTCGTAGATGAGGCCAATGCAGATGATCAGGGGCAAAGCTCTTTTGCTTCCACTATTGCCGGAAAGATATTTGCAGAAGTCCTTCCATATATGCAGATATTCCCAACAGAAGAAATTGATCCTTCCGAGCTGGAAACATATGCCGAAGAAGATGATTCAGATGATGATGTCAACGATGACGAAGGAGATTATTCCGAAGATGGTTCCAACGGTGATGAAGGAGATTATTCAGATGATGATGCCAACGGTGGCGAAGGAGATTATTCCGAAGATGGTTCCATCGATGACGGGGAAGATTATTTAGAGGACGGTCCAATTGATGGCGAGAACGATGACTGGTAAGCGAGTCTTGAATGAATTTGAAGTTCTAATATAGTTTCTGTAACATAGATTATACAAATAAATATAAAGCGGGCTTATGGATGCATATTAAAATCTATCATAGACGAAAGATGCTCATAGTGGCCGCTTTTATTGTGGGCATCGGCCTGGTTCTGATGGGAAGACTGGCATATCTTATGATATTCCGGTCTGAATACTATCAGGAGCAGGCCGATGCTTTGCATGAAAGAGAGCGGAGCATTAAGGCAGAGAGGGGACTGATTTATGACAGAAATGGTGTGGTACTGGCGGATAATAAAGCCGTTTGTACTATTTCAGTAATACATAATCAGATCACAGATCCGGAAAAGGTCATTGCTGTTTTATCAGAAAAACTGGACCTGGAAGAGGAAAATGTAAGAAAAAGGGTCGAAAAAGTATCATCTATAGAAAGAATCAAGGCGAATGTGGACAAATCCATTGGTGATGAGATAAGGGCCTGTAAGCTGGATGGTGTTATGGTGGATGAAGATTATACACGATATTATCCCTACGGAGAACTTGCAGCAAAGGTATTGGGATTTACTGGCGGTGACAATCAGGGCATTATTGGGCTGGAAGTCAAGTATGATGAATATCTGAAGGGGGAAGAGGGGTTTATATTGACTGTGACCGATGCCAGAGGTGTGGAAGTGGAGAATGTGTCTGAGAGCAGGGTGGAACCAGTGCCGGGCAGTGACTTGTATGTCAGTATTGATTATACGATACAGTCCTATGTGCAGCAGACGGCGGAGAAAATACTGGAACAGAAGGAGGCAAAGGGAGTTTCGATCATTCTTATGAATCCTCAGAACGGAGAAATTCTTGCCATGACAGACGTACCGGAATTTGATCTGAATGCGCCATATACTCTTATTGAAGATATATCCGAGACATCCAGTAGGCAGGACGCTTTGAATCAGATGTGGCGTAATGGTTGTTTGAATGATACCTATGAACCGGGATCTACTTTTAAAATAATTACATCAACGGCAGCATTGGAGACAGGTACAGTCAGTCTGACGGATCGTTTTTATTGTCCGGGGTATAAAATTGTGGAGGACAGAAGGATCCGATGTCATAAAATTGCCGGTCATGGTTCGGAATCCTTTGTGGAAGGGCTGATGAACTCCTGTAATCCGGTTTTTATTGAAGTAGGATTGCGGACGGGAGTGGATGCCATGTATGAGTATTTTAATAAATTGGGCCTGCTGGAGAAGACGGGGGTCGATCTTCCGGGTGAGGCAGGTTCTATTATGCATCAGAAGGAAAATGTAGGTGAGGTGGAACTGGCAACGATTTCTTTTGGACAGTCCTTTCAGATTACCCCTCTTCAGATGCTTCGGGCAGTCAGTGCGGTTATCAATGGAGGAAAACTGGTAACGCCTCATCTGGGTATGACTTCCGTCGATTCTGAGGGGCATGTACTCTCTTTTAAATATGATGAGGAGGAAAATGCTGTCAGTGGGGAAGTTTCATCTACGATGAGGGAACTGTTGGAAAAGGTTGTGGCAGAGGGAACAGGTAAAAATTGCTATATTGAAGGATACAGGATTGGGGGAAAGACAGCTACCAGCCAGAAACTGCCCCGCGGTTCAGGAAAATATATCGCTTCTTTTATTGGATTTGCTCCGGCTGATGATCCGCAGATTGTAGGACTGGTGCTGATCGATGAGCCGGTAGGAACTTACTATGGCGGAACCATTGCAGCGCCTGTACTGAGGGAAATATTTGAAAATATACTGCCATATTATCTGGGAGTGCAGCCGGATGTTCTGTCAGAGACGGAAAACCAGGGGCAGCTGGATGAGTGAAAAAAGAATAAAAAAGGATTGTGCTGCCTATGATAAGATAATGCTGGCTATCGTTTTTGCCATGATTGTTTTTGGATTAATTATGATTTACAGTGCCAGTGCCTATACAGCAGCTTTGCATATGGGTAGTGAATTCTATTATATTCAGCGGCAGATACTGACTGTTCTGATGGGAACGGCGGCAATGGTATTCATGGCTTCTATTGATTATCATCGGCTGTTAAAATGGTCGCTGCCATTGTATTTTTTGTCTGTTCTTTTATTGGCTGCCGTATTTGTGATTGGCACGGCCAGTCATGGGCAAAAACGATGGATCTATATTGGCTCTATTGGTTTTCAGCCTTCGGAATTCGCAAAATTTATTCTGATTATTTTCCTTGCATCTATTTGCAGTGCAGCAGGGCCGCTGATGGCAAAATGGAAAGGTGTTATTCTCATGTTTCTATGGGTTATGCCGGTGGCAGCAATGGTCATGGCAACAAATCTAAGTACCGGTATTATTATCCTCGGTATAGCCTTTATCATGATATTTACAGCCAGCCGCCAGTTTATTCCTTTTTTTGCGCTGACAGGAATGGGTGTCGCCCTTATGGGAGTGTTTTTGAAGCTGGCGGCTTACAGAGTGGATCGTATCGAAGCATGGCTCAATGTGGAGACCCATCCAAAAGGGTATCAGACCAGGCAGTCGCTGTATGCCATTGGTTCCGGTGGTATTTTTGGAAAAGGGTATGGACGCAGTATCCAAAAGCTGGCCTATGTACCGGAAGCACATAATGATATGATTTTTTCTATCATATGTGAGGAGTGGGGACTGTTCGGTGCATCTATCATCGTCCTTTTATTTATTCTGTTGATATGGCGCTGTATGGTTATTGCATCTAAAGCGTCGGATCTGGCGGGAGCGCTTCTGGTGACAGGAGTAGCTGCGCATATTGGTTTGCAAATGATGATCAATATTGCCGTTGTGACCAACAGCATTCCAAATACGGGGATACCGCTTCCGTTCATCAGTTATGGAGGAACTTCCCTTATATTCCTCATGTGCGAGATTGGATTGGTGCAGAATATCGCACGCCATGGAGAGGGATGCATATCATAGAGTATAGCAGGGTCTGTTCTGGAGGAAAGGCAATGGCTTGTATACACATTCAAGGCGGTCATAGTCTGGGCGGAGAAATATTTGTGCAGGGCGCAAAAAATGCGGCGCTTCCTATTATGGCTGCGGCTGTTCTGAACCGGGGCGTGACCAGATTGTATCGTTGTCCGAAAATCAGAGATGTGGAATATATGATACGTATTCTTGAACATCTGGGTGTTGGAGCAAGATGGGAGGAAGAGGGACTTACGCTGGATGCAGCGCATATAAAAACGGCAGCTATTTCCGCATTGGATGCCGGTACAATGCGTTCTTCCATCATTTTGCTGGGGGCGCTGCTTGGACGGGGACAGGAGGTAACAATGCCTTATCCTGGCGGCTGTACAATTGGTGCGAGGCCGATCAACTGGCATATTGAGGCATTGAAAAAGATGAATGTACAGATAGATTCAGAGGAAGATGGTCTGCACTGCAGAGCTGAAAGGATCGTCGGAACAGATATGAGATTGCCGTATCCAAGTGTGGGTGTTACAGAAAATGTTATATTGGCAGCAGTGCTGGCAGAAGGTGTGACAGTCATCAGAGGCGCGGCGAAAGAACCGGAAATAACAGATTTATGTGCTTTTCTGAATGGAGCAGGAGCTAAGATCAGAGGAGCAGGGTCGGATAAAATCTGCATTGAGGGTGTGAAAAGGCTGCATGATATGGAATATCATATTATGGCGGATAGAATTGCTGCAGGAACTTATATGGCCGCCGCTGCTGCAGCAGGCGGAAGTATTGTGCTGAGGGGAATTGGTATCGAACCGGTGCAGGCAGTTGCAGATGTGCTGGCAGAATCAGGTTGTGGCTTGATTATTTATGAAGAAAGTATTAAAATAGTAGCACCATCTCTGCTTCTTGCAGTTCGGCATATTGAGACACAGCCTTATCCGGGGTTCCCGACAGATATGCAGTCTCAGATGATGGCCTGTATGTGCGGCGCTTATGGAGACAGCTGTATTACGGAACATATATTTGAGAACAGATATAAAGCAGTTCCGGAGTTGGTGAAAATGGGTGCGGATATCCGGATCGAAGGAAGAAGCGCGTGGATACACGGTCCCTGTCGGATGAAGGGATGTCATGTTCAGGCAAAAGATCTGAGAGGCGGTGCGGCACTGGTTATTGCCGGTCTGGCGGCAGATGGCGAGACGATCATTCATGGCAGTATGCATATTGACCGTGGATATACGGATATATGTGGGGATCTGAGGCAGCTGGGGGCACAGATACAAAGAAATATGAGTGATAAAAAGGATATTGAAGGATGAAATCATACAGAAGAATGGGGAGAACAGGAGGATGATCTGTGACAGATAAGATGATAGATGAAGAACGGGCTCAGGAGCCTTTGGATGAGGCAATAGAACCGGAAAAAAAGAGGCGCAGGACTCGCAGAAAGAAAAAAAGAAAACGGAACAGGAACTGGATGCTGATCCCTGCATTTCTGGCAGTGCTGGTCATTATTGTTCTGGTGTTCTTCCGTGTACAGAATCTGCAGATAGAGGGAAATCACCGGGTCAGTGAGGACGAAGTGAAGGAAGTGATCCAGTGGGATTCCTGTCAGGGCAATACACTGCTTTTGTGGCTGTTGAACAGGAAAGTAGATGTATCTTCTAATGAACTGCTGGCGAAGATCAGTGTCAGTATCGTTAATCCGCAGACGGTGCGGGTTTATGTGGAAGAAGAGTCACTGGTTGCAGGTATCCTTATTGGTGAGCAGTATTTTTATGTCAATGACAGCGGCCTGGTTATCCTGAGTCAGACAGACAGAATGTCAGAAGTCCCGCTAATGGAGGGGATGGATGTGGAGAAGGCTGAGGTCAGCAGTTATCTGAAAACCGGCAGAGATGATATCCTGGATGACATGCTGGATATAGCGGAATGTCTCGCAGACTATGAGATAGCTGCCGAGTCCCTTGATCGGGCTGATGAAGGGGGGTATAAGATCCAGATGGGAAAAATAACAGTACTTTTGGGGCCGGATATTTACATGGAAGAAAAAATTTCGGAACTGAAAGATCTGCTGCCTGAGCTCGACAGTTTGTCGGGAACATTGCATCTGGAGAATTATGATTCGACAAAAGATTCGATTATTTTTACAAAAGATTCATAAATAAAGGTTGATTATTTCAAAAAAAAATAATATTATATAATAGTATGGTACGATAAAAAGGTAGAATATGAAGGAGGAAGAACCTTGCTTGAGATAAAACCAAATGAAAATGAAGCAGCTGCAAAAATTCTTGTAATTGGTGTTGGCGGCGCGGGCAACAATGCAGTCAACCGAATGGTAGATGAAAATATTCTCGGTGTTGAATTCATCGGTGTTAATACAGACCGTCAGGCATTACAGTTATGTAAGGCACCTCAGCTGGTGCAGATCGGCGAGAAGCTGACAAAAGGACTTGGTGCGGGAGCTAAGCCTGAGGTTGGTGCAAAGGCCGCAGAAGAGAGCATGGAGGAGCTGACAGAGCTCATCAAGGGTGCAGATATGGTATTTGTTACCTGTGGTATGGGCGGCGGAACAGGTACAGGTGCAGCACCTGTTGTAGCTGGTATAGCCAAGGAACTTGGATGTCTTACTGTTGGCGTTGTTACAAAACCTTTCAGATTTGAGGCAAAACAGCGTATGAACAATGCCATCCAGGGTATTGAGAGATTAAAACAGAACGTGGATACATTGATTGTTATCCCGAATGATAAGTTGCTTGAGATCGTTGACAGAAGAACTTCCATGCCGGAAGCACTGAAGAAGGCTGACGAAGTTTTACAGCAGGGCGTTCAGGGTATCACAGATCTGATTAATGTACCTGGTCTGATCAACCTCGACTTTGCTGATATTTCCACAGTTATGAAGGATAAGGGTATTGCGCATATCGGTATCGGTGAAGGCCATGGCGATGATAAGGCTCTTGAGGCAGTTAAACAGGCTATCACAAGTCCGCTGCTGGAGACAACGATTGAAGGTGCAACAGATATTATTATCAATATCTCCGGTGATATCGGCCTGATTGAGGCCAATGAGGCAGCACTTTATGTTGAGGAGCTGGCAGGAGAATCAGCCAATATTATTTTTGGTGCGATGTATGATGATTCAACACCTGATTCTGCAACAATTACCGTTATTGCGACAGGTCTTGAGGAACAGAAGAAGGTTGATGTACCTCAGAAGCCTGCTTATACCAAGAAACCGACTTATCAGACGAACACAGGAAGCAGTACATACAAGGCTCCAACAGGAAGCCCTGTACCTCCTTCATTTGTTCAGAAGAAGCCGGCGGGTACATCCAGCAATATTCAGATTCCAAGCTTTCTGCAGAAGAAATAATTTCAATAGAATTTACAATTAACAGAGGGGACATTCCGTCAGATCATGAGCGGAATGTCCTTTTTTGTTGGTATATCACGCGGAAAGAACCTCTATTTCGTCGAGGGATTATGGGGAGACATGCCCCCGTTTTGACAAATATTTTATGGGACGTGCGCTATAATAGACCAGTACCTGAATTCAGGAGGAAAGTAATATTTTGAACCAGACTGCCACCTGGGAGAAAATATGGAGGTACGATCAATTCCTGCGATTTCATAATAATCACTTCATTACCCATCACTTGTTGGAAATCCTGCGCCGGTGTGGGCGGGCAATGGGATTTCCAAATCATCATTGGAAGAATATTTACCGTGTTCAAATCAGAATCGGACAGAAAACAGTAGAAGCAAAAGGTCTGTATGACACTGGCAACAGTCTGTATGAACCCATCCTGCATCATCCTGTCAGTATTATTGAAAAATCGCTGGCTCAGGAGCTGATGGATGAAGATGACTGGCAGACGAGACTTCGAATGATTCCCTATCGCAGTATTGGCATCAGCTGCGGTCTAATGAGGGGATTTATTGCTGATGAAATGACTGTTTTTGAAGGGGGTTATTCCTTCTGCTGTACAATGCCTGTCCTGGCTGTTGCCAATGAGCCTTTTGGACAGGAGGACGGATTTCAGATTATTCTGCATCCGGATTTGGTTTAAATGCTTTCAATATTACAGGAGGTCAATGAAATGGTGCAGAAATTTAATCCTGCCGGATATCGGGCGATGCAGGGATTCAGAAGCGTGGTTTATAAATCAAATGGGGAGATCCATTATATCAGCGGAGCGGATGTGCTGCCGGTGCCGCTGGAAGGTGAAGAGGAAAAAGAAGTGATTCAGATGCTGCGTTCAGAGGAGAAGAAAGAACGGGGGCGGGCTATATTGATTGAACATAATCTTCGCCTGGTGGTATATATTGCCCGCAAATTTGACAATACGGGAGCTGGTATGGAGGATCTTATATCGATCGGTACCATTGGATTGATCAAGGCCATTAATTCCTATAATCCAGATAAAAATATAAAACTGGCCACCTATGCTTCCCGCTGCATAGAGAATGAGATTCTTATGTATCTGCGGCGAAGCAGTAAATTAAAGATGGAGGTGTCCATTGATGAACCGCTGAACGTGGATTGGGATGGTAATGAATTGCTTTTATCGGATATTCTGGGGACAGACGAAAACATTATTTATAAAAAAATGGAGGAAGAAGTGGATCACCGGCTGCTCCATAAAGCTTTGTCCAGACTGTCTCCTAGGGAAAAGACAATCATTCAGCTGCGTTTTGGCATCAATACCTCTGACGGCAGTGAAAAGACCCAGAAGGAAGTGGCAGATATTCTTGGCATATCCCAATCCTATATATCAAGACTGGAGAAAAAGATCATTGGCAGGCTCAGAAAAGACATGGTCCGTATGGAGGGTGTTTAGAATTGTATCAAATGTGTATAATATGTGACGGTATTCTTGTATGTCGTTTTCAAATCAGGTAAAATAGAAGAAAAGGATATGCAGAAGATATCAAACACGGAGGACAATTAGATGCAATCTGTTTATTTACAAATGGCGGAAGCTGTTATAGATGAAGTGAAAAAAGTTGTTATTGGTAAAGATGAATGTATCGTGAAGGTGATGGCAGCAATTATTGCTGGTGGACATATATTGCTGGATGATATTCCGGGTGTGGGTAAGACCACAATGGCGCTGGCGTTTTCCAGAGCTATGGAACTGAAGCAGAACCGTGTTCAGTTCACTCCGGATGTTCTTCCTGCGGATATCGTCGGCTTTTCCATGTATGATAAGGGAAAGGGACAATTTGTGTATCAGCCGGGAGCAGTTATGTGTAATCTGTTTCTGGCTGATGAGATTAACCGGACATCGCCAAAGACTCAATCGGCTCTTCTGGAGGTTATGGAAGAAGGCGGGGTAACTGTAGATGGTGTGACAAAGGCAGTGCCGGAGCCTTTTATTGTTCTGGCTACGCAGAATCCTGTGGGAAGCGCCGGAACGCAGATGCTTCCGGAATCTCAGGTGGACCGTTTTATGGTCTGTCTGACTATGGGATATCCACAGCCGGAGGATGAGATTACCATTTTGAAAGGCAGGGCATCGGGAGACCCTTTAGCAGAAGTACAGAAGGTAATGAATGCCCGTTCCCTGATGGAGGCTCGAAGGGAAGCGGAGCAGATTTATGTTCATCAGGCTATCTATAAATATATGGTCCGTCTGGTGAATAAAACAAGGGAAAACGAAATGATAGAGTTGGGGATCAGTCCGAGAGGGACCATTGCTCTGGCTTCCATGGCAAAAAGCTGTGCATGGCTTAGAGGACGTAAATTCGTGTATCCTGATGATGTGGCGGATGTTTTTTATGATGTGGCCATCCACAGAATTCGTCTGAATGCCAGGGCCAGGATCAATCATGTCACATCGGCAGGTCTTATTGAACAGATCTTAAAAGAAACAGAGCGTCCAACAGTAAGGAGAAAGAAGCCATGATACTGAGATGGGCGCTATACTTACTGTTGATTGTTTTTGCAGCCTATGAGGCTGTTGTTTTTTCAAATATAATCGTCAGTATGCTGTTTATAGCCATATTGTTGTGGCCGATACTGTCCATGATCCTTTTGCTGCTGCAGCGCCGTCATCTGGAGATAGCCATGAAGATACCTGTTCCTGTGGCAGAGAAAAATGGACATATTCAGATTCAGATAGTGACTGTACAAAACGGCTGGTTTCCCGTTTTACAGATGGATGTCTCTATGAACTGCAGGCCTGTTTTTGGCGGCACCGGAGAAGTATATCCATTGACTTTAAATGCGGATAGCAAACAGAGCTGTCAGTTTATATATGAAATATCACGCGATGGATGCGGCAGACTGAGAATTGAAATCAATCGTGTCCGTTTGTGGGACTATTTTCATTTCTTTAGTATTTATAAAAAACTGAATTTATCAGAAGAAATTACTTTTCTGCCCCGGATATATGAAACTGCAGTGAGAGTTTGTGAAGCAACACGGCATTTTGCGGGAGAGACAGAGGATTATGAGCCGGAGGCAGCCGGACCGGATAATTCTCAGATTTATCAGGTGCGTGAATACCGGCCGGGAGACAAACTGCAGATGATACACTGGAAACTGACAGCAAGGAATGACGAACTGTATGTCAGAGAATCTGCAGAGCCGCTATGCTTTGCAGTAGGGATCTTCATGGATCTTTCAGAAAAGGGAAAATCTTCATGGGAAGCAATGGAGGCTGTGATTGAAACAGTTCTTTCCATTTCCAATGGACTGCTTGAACAGAGATGCCGGCATTTTATTGTATGGTATGATCAGAAAGATGACCGGCTCCTGAAACGGAAGATCGGGAAAATCGAGGATATTTATGAGATAACGGAGTATCTGCTGTCAGCCCGGGTATGTAATCAGCCTGTGGATATGACAGCAATGTATAAGGAGCGATATCCTTATGGGCTGTATGCGGTAGCTCTGCATGTGGATCTGGCCGGAAATATCAAAAAGGAAGATAAACTGATCGGCAGCTATGACCGGGATAATGTGGAAAAATCTCTTTCGGAACTGCTGATTCAGGTATGATTGGAATGGTTCATATATGAGAAGAAAACGAAAGAAGCACAGCAGTACTCTCGTTCTGAAACGGCAGATCATGGAGAATAGAGAATCATCTGTCGGTCAGAAAAAGGATTGGACTGTCTGTATATTGCATGGAATATTGCTGTTTGTATGGACAGCAGTCTATATTCAATGGATGAATGAAGCTCTGGCTTTAAATATAAAATTGTCACCGGTACTTTTTGCTGCTGCCATATTTTGTGTGTTCCTGGAGGCAGCAGTTCGGCTGTCCTGTCTGTGGCAGGCAGCCACAGGGGCCTGTCTGCTGTTGATGCTCTATATCTGGCTTAAAAAGGATATACTGATGAAGGGGCTTGATATGATAGTCTGCCAGGCAGCAGCTGTAATCTCAGAATATTATCATCTTGAACCGATAACGGGGAATCCGTCCATAAGCGGTGAAGGTCTTGTACCCCTGCTGATTGTGCTGGCGGCATTCCTTATATTATCAGTTGGTGTCACAACAGTAAAATGGCGATTGGGTACTGTACCGGTCATATTGTCAGTATTGATTTTAGTTGCTTCGCTGATGGTGGATTGCTTTCCGTCTGTGATAACGGTTTCTTTATTGATGATTGCTGGCGCCGGACTGATTGTACTGTCATTCTCCGTGGAGCCGGTTTTTGATGGAAGACCGGTCAGCAGGATATATGTCAAAAGCTGTTTATTTACTTTATGCATGATGCTGGTGATATTAGCAGTCAGCTATCTTGCAGCAGAAGGGTATGTTGCAGGAAAGATGCGCAGCTATTATGATTCAATCAAAGCATATCCACAGCAGATGATATCGGCTGTGGAAGGGATGCTTTCGGGGAAGAATGGGAATGTTTCACCATTGGAGAAACTGCAGAATTTAACGGGATTTAATTTTCTGGATGATTCAGGAAGACTGACCAACAGGGCTCCGATTCAGACAGGGACTGTTACCCTTGAAGTAGATACGGACAGAAAACCGGAAGAGCAAATCTATTTGAAAAATTATACAGGCGCCTATTACAATACGAATAAAGAACAGTGGGAATCTGTGAACGATACTGACCTGAAAAATATTTATGAGTCGTGGCGGTCTTCAGAATACTGGTCCTATGATGAGGCAAAACAGCTTCTTGCTATACAGCTGTATCATTGCCTGAAAACCTTATCGCTGACCCCGAAATGCAGTTATGAAATTACGGATAGAGGAATTTCAAATTGTACATGGGTGCCTTACGGTATCGATTCAGGTGGCCTGATTATGGAAGGGGACAGTATTTTTCAATCATCATCCCGTTCAATTTTTGATGGCTTTCAGATGACAGATGGAGGGGAACTGGCAGAAATATTTGACAGTACTCTGATTGATTCCGATGTACAGCTTCTGATTGATGAGTATACAGCCTATGTGCGGGATACGTATCTTGAAATTCCGGACGGTATGGGTGCATTGACTGAACGATACAGGCAGCTGTATGAAAGTTATGGGGATGTGGGTGTCAGCCAGTGGATAGAGATGATACAGGATGACCTGGCAGAGTCCTGCATATATGAGAAGTATGATCTTGAAAACCCTCCGGAAGGCAGCAATCTGATCGATGACTTTTATGGACGTCAGAAAAGGGGCTACTGTATCCATTTTGCTTCTGCAGGTGTAATGCTTTTAAGAATGGCCGGGATACCGGCCAGATATGTAACGGGTTATGTAGTCTGGCCTGATGACTTTATTTATAATGATGAAACAGGTCTGTATCACGCAGATATTACAGGCTATAGAGGTCATGCCTGGGTGGAAATCTATGATTCTGATTCAGGCGTCTGGCTTCCGGTAGATATGACACCGGCAGACAGTGTCAGAGATCAGGGACAAAACAGTCAAAACCAATCAGAAAGTACAAAGACAGAGACTGAGAATCGAACTCAGGACAGGGACTCAGAAAGCAGTAAAGATGGAGAAGCTGACGAATCTGCAGAAGATAATATGGATGACACAGAAGAGAGTTCTGAGACAGTATCGGGTATCGTGAACACACCGGAAACATTCGATGGGAATCGCAGTGAATCCAACAGAAATGATGACGGCAGCATACGGAATCAAAGCGGCGGCAATTCCGAAGACAATCAGGTCGAGCACTTAAAAGATGGTGAAGCAGAATCAGAGAATGATGGCTATTTTCATCCGGCATCCGTGGCTGCAGTCCTGATATTGATCATTTTATGTGTTGTATACTGTTATATCAGATGGAGCAGAGAAAAGAGACAGAGATTCAGTCGAAGCAACAGAAATAAAGCTGTATTGTCCATGGAATGGCATCTCATGGAAACAATGGAAAAAGCAGGATGGAAACCTGAAAAAAAATTAAGCGACTGGGAATACGCTGCGTGGGTACAGGGAAAAATTGATACACTGGAAGAAGGAGAGTACCTGTATTTCATGGAAAAACTCCATCAGGCCGCCTACAGCGAAGAGATGCTCACAGAAGAAGAATATCAGAAATGCTATGCAACCTATCAGAAAATCCTGAACAAAATCCATCAAGGAAAAAAGAAATAACAGGAATAAAGGGGATACTGTTCTCCACGGGAACGAATTGCGATGAGCATGTTCCTGCTCAACCGAAGTCAAATTAACCGGAATAAAGGGGATACTGTTCTCCACGGGAACGATTTGCGATGAGCATGTTCCCGGGAGAACAGTATCCCCTTTATTCCGTCAATTCTCCAAAATTTTTTTAATTTCATCCATGAATGTGTTGACGTCTTTGAATTCTCTGTAGACGGATGCAAAACGGACATAGGCAACGGGGTCCAGATTTTTGAGCCTGTTCATGACCAGTTCGCCAATGACCATGGTCGGTATTTCGCGTTCCTCACGGTTATAAAGCTCTGTTTCTATATCATCAACAATTGCAGAGATCTGAGCCGTCGAGATAGGTCTTTTATGGCAGGAGCGTACAATGCCTGCTTCCACTTTAGAGCGGTCATAGGGTTCGCGATTACTGTCTTTTTTGATGACGATCAGCGGCAGTGTTTCTACTTTCTCGTAGGTGGTAAAACGCTTATGGCAGCCTTCACACTGTCGGCGCCGGCGAATGGAAGTGTTGTCATCGGCGGGACGTGAATCGATGACACGGGTATCATCGTCCCCGCAAAACGGGCATTTCATATAAATTTTCCTCCTGAATAACCATATGGCAGATTTATCAATAGTCTATTTTTGTATATTAGTATAAACAATCAGAAATATAAAGTCAATTTATTTCCAGTATATCAGTTCATGTTTTCTGATAAGCTTTTTCCAGATCGACATCCACAAGAATGATATCGGCGCCGATCTGCCGGACACATTTCCATCCGATTACATATTCTGCATCACGACCAAAGAATCCGCAAAATCGGGATGGGCTTGGAATGATTAGCTGACAGATGCAGCCTGTATTGGGATCAAATTCAACGTCAACAACATGCCCCAGACGACGGCAGTCGCTGATATTGATCACTTCCTTTTCTCTGAGTTCACATACGCGCATAATTATTGCCTCCAGGATGAAAACAACCCTTTATTAAAATATATATGCACTGTCTTGAAGAAGTAGATTTTTTTGGATATAATAAACCAATAGTGGATTATTTGGCTGGAGGAGAGACGATGCGGTTCAGACCATGTATTGATATACATAATGGAAAAGTAAAGCAGATTGTTGGTGGAAGTCTGAAGGATGAAATGAATCAGGCAGTGGACAATTTTGTATCGGAACAGGATGCAGCCTGGTATGCACGGCTCTATAAAGAGGCTGGGCTTACGGGCGGTCATATTATTTTATTGAATCCTGAAGGATCGGAGTATTACGGAGCTGACCTGGAACAGGCAGAGAGTGCATTGCGAGAATTTCCTGGAGGTATGATGATAGGTGGAGGCATTCATTGCGGCAATGCGTCACATTTCATTGAATGCGGGGCATCTCATGTTATCGTAACTTCATATGTATTCAAAAATGGTCAGATACATTTTGACAATTTAAAAGCTATTGAAAACACAGTTGGCCGCAGCCATTTGGTTCTGGATCTGAGCTGCAGGAAAAGAGATGGGAAGTATTATATAGTGACAGACCGCTGGCAGAAATTTACGGATAAAACAGTGGACAGAGAAACGTTGGATCTGTTGGCTCCTTACTGTAGTGAATTTCTGATCCATGCGGTGGACGTGGAAGGGAAAGCATCCGGTATTGAACAGGAACTTGCTTCTATGCTGGGCAGTTGGAATGGTATACCGATTACTTACGCAGGCGGTGTTGGATGTAAGGAGGATGTGGAACTTTTAAAGGAATTGGGACAGAATCATCTGGATGTTACCATTGGCAGTGCGCTGGATATATTCGGTGGTACGATTCCTTTTGAATGGGCGTCAAAAATCTCTTAAAATGTAACGGAAGACATTTTTCTGGAAACTAAAACCAGGGCTTCTGTCGTATAAAATAACCTCATAATGCGCATGATTAGTGATGGGATGAATTTTCAATCTAATGATGCGGAGGTATTTGTATGGCAGGGTACAAGGTGGAAATCTGTGGTGTCAATACGGCAAAGCTGCCGCTTCTGAAAGAAGAAGAAAAAGAGGCGCTGATGCGCAGAATCAAGGATAATGATGAGAAAGCCAGAGAGACTTTTATCAATGGTAATCTGAGACTGGTCCTCAGTGTGATTCAGCGTTTTTCCGGAACAAGTGAAAATATCAATGATCTGTTTCAGGTGGGGTGTATCGGACTCATTAAAGCCATTGACAATTTTGATATTTCACAGGGGGTCAAATTCAGTACTTATGCAGTACCGATGATCATTGGAGAGATCAGGCGTTATCTTCGGGATAATAATAGTATCAGAGTCAGCAGATCGCTGCGTGATACAGCTTATAAGGCTATCTATGCCAGAGAATCTCTGATGAATAAGAATAACAGGGAACCGACGGTGGCGGAAATTGCAGAGGAAACAGGTATTTCCAAAGAGGATATTGTTTTTGCCATGGATGCGATCCAGAGTCCGGTGTCATTATATGAGCCGGTATATACAGATGGCGGAGATACTCTGTGCATCATGGATCAGGTCAGTGATAAAAAGAACGGTGAGAGCAGCTGGGTAGAGAACCTTGCTCTCAGTGATGCCATGAAACGTCTGACAAATCGTGAGAACAAGATCATCCAGATGCGCTTTTACGAAGGGAAAACGCAAATGGAGGTGGCCGATGAACTGGCCATCTCTCAGGCACAGATTTCCAGAATAGAGAAGGCAGCTCTTCAAAATATGCGAACCTATCTCAGAGCATAAAGCTGAACCTGTCAACTGATATTGTATGGATGCCGGAAATATATCCTGAAAAACAGGAAGCGTTTCCGGCATCCTTTTCTGATCGGACTTGTGAAACCTAATGACGCTGATGACTGTCTATAGTGATAGTGACCGGACCGTTATTGACCAGTGAAACAACCATATGGGCGCCAAATTCCCCTTCTTCGGTATGTATACCCTGAGCACGGCATGCATCGATAAACTTCAGATACATTTCCTTTGAAAACTCCGGTGAACCGGCCTCGGTGAAACTCGGGCGGTTTCCTTTCTTGGTGCTGGCAAACAGGGTAAACTGGGAAATGATCAGAAGGGAACCACCTGTATCTTTCAACGAAAGATTCATCTTGCCCTGCTCATCTTCAAAAATTCTCATCTGTGTAATCTTTTTCACCATATAGTTCAGGTCATCCTCTGTATCTTCGTCTGCTACTCCCAGTAGTACCAAAAAACCTCCTTGAATACTCCCGATTATATGATCGTCAACGGCTACGCTGGCCTGTGTTACTCTCTGTATGACTGCGCGCATATTTTCGAAACTCCTTTATCATATCTGCAAATTTGCTTTATGCCGACATTATACCAGAATATTAAAAATAAATCACCTATAATATTTCGACAAAATCCATAATGGATTGTATTTTCTGTCGATGAATGATGATTGCCAGAGGAGGAAAAGATGTTTATAATTACCTGCACAGGGGTGGAACAGGATGCCGCAGGAAAGGAAAAGATATGTTTAGCAGAGCAGTCAGTGCTGTCCTCATGGGGATTGACAGTTATGTGATTCAGGTGGAGGCGGATGTCAGCAGCGGCCTTCCTTTTTTTGAAATGGTGGGATATCTGTCTGCGGAGGTCAGAGAGGCAAGAGAGCGGGTCAGGACTGCCATCCGGAATGCCGGATTTGCGTTGGAGCCCAGAAGGATTATTGTGAATCTGTCGCCTGCAGATATGCGCAAGTCGGGAACATCCTATGATCTGGCCATAGCTGCAGCGGTTTTAT
Organism: Coprococcus sp.; assembly: GCA_051877705.1. Taxonomy (GTDB): domain Bacteria; phylum Bacillota; class Clostridia; order Lachnospirales; family Lachnospiraceae; genus Coprococcus_A. The sequence continues at coordinate 38,978 of JBJEJD010000104.1, forward strand.
GCGCCTATGGCTATATACCGCAGGAAGAACTTGAGCATACTGTGATTGCAGGAGAACTGAGTCTGAATGGTTGTGTGAGAGCTGTAAACGGCATTCTTCCTATTGTTTTGATGGCAAAGAGAATGGGTTATGAGCGATGTATCGTACCGGCGGAAAATGCCTTTGAAGGAGCGGCCGTAGATGATATAGAAGTTTATGGCATACATACATTGAGAGAGATGATAGATTTCCTGAACGGAACATGTATAATTGAAGCAGCCTGGATGGACAGGGAACAGGCTGTACAGCAGTGTAATGAGATGGATAATCTTGATTTTTCCGATATTTGCGGTCAGCAGTCTCTGAAACGGGGGATGGAGATAGCCGCAGCGGGAATGCATCATATATTGATGATAGGACCTCCAGGAGCCGGCAAGTCCATGGCGGCCAGAAGGCTGCCGACGATTCTGCCATCCATGACATGGGAGGAAGTGCTTGAAGTATCAGAGCTGTACAGCGTGGCGGGTCTCCTCCGCCATGAACAAGGCCTGATGATGAGACGGCCTTTCAGAAGTCCGCATCATACGGTATCGGATGTGGCGATGGCAGGAGGCGGCAAGATCCCAAAACCCGGAGAGATCAGTCTGGCTCATCGGGGAGTTCTGTTCCTTGATGAATTGACAGAATTCAGTTCAGAGACTATGGAGGTTATGCGGCAGCCTATTGAGAATGGTATCATTACGATTAATCGTTTGCAGGCATCCTGTGATTTCCCGGCCAGTTTTATGCTGGTGGCAGCTATTAATCCATGCCGGTGCGGTTATTATCCGGATGTAAGCAGATGTCATTGTACGCCTTTACAGATTAGACGGTACCTGGGGAGAATCAGTCAGCCTTTGTTGGACAGGATCGACCTCAATATTGAAGTCAGGCCGGTGAAGATTGATGCTTTGCAGCAGGAAGTTAATAAAGAGGAATCTTCAGGAGATATTCTCTGTCGGGTAGAACAGGCACGGCAGATGCAGTCAGAACGTTTTAAAAAGACAGATTATCTGTACAATTCCCAGCTGACAGACAGAGATGTGGAAAGTTATTGCTGTCTTGGTTTTGATGAGTCCAATTTTATGAAAAGAATATACGAACAATTTGAATTAAGTGCCCGTTCTTATCATAAGATTTTAAAGGTGGCACGGACTATTGCGGACCTGGCAGGAAGGGAGCATATTTCGAAAGAAGATCTGAGTGAAGCAGTATTTTATAAAACCATCGACAGGAGTTATTGGGGAGGAATCTATGGAAAGAAATAAATACTGGTTCTGGCTGAGCAGCATCCCGGGGGTTGGAAACCGAACTGCGATGAAACTTTTATCTCATTTCAGAGATGTTGAACAGATTTATAATGCTTCTGAAGAAGCGCTTGAAAAGAGTGGAATTCTGAAGCCTTCTCAGCTTCGCAGTATTATATATAGTAGAAACAGGGAGAATCTGGATAGTGCTTATGATAATATGCGTCATTATAATATAGATTGCATTGATATGGAGAGTGACCTGTATCCGGAAGAATTAAGAGTGCTTTATGATCCGCCGCTGGTCTTATTTGTAAAAGGATGCCTTCCCCGGAGGGATGAGTGGATGATTGCTGTTGTAGGTGCACGGAGCTGCAGCAGTTATGGTCGTCAGTTATGCCATATGTTGAGTCGGGGGATAGCCTGTTCAGGAGTATCTGTTATCAGTGGAATGGCAAGAGGCATTGACAGTGCGGCTCATTGGGGAGCCCTGGAAGCGGATGGAAGGACCTATGCAGTTCTTGGATGTGGGGTGGATATTTGCTATCCGGCTGAAAATCTGGATCTATATACAGAAATCGCAAAACAGGGGGGGATTATCTCTGAATTTCCTCCGGGAACTCCACCTGAGCCCTGCAATTTTCCAAGGCGTAATCGTATCATTGCTGCTTTATCAAAAGGAATTCTTGTAGTGGAAGCCAGAAGAAAGAGCGGATCTCTAATCACTGTGGAGCATGGACTGGATATTGGCAAGGAGATTTTTGCTGTTCCGGGACGTGTGAATGATGCTCTAAGTGAAGGCTGTAACCGGCTGATCAGGGCGGGAGCAAGACTGGTGATGGAGCCTTCGGATATACTGGAAGAGTTTGGAATCCTGGCCCGTGAATTTAAAAAAAATAATATTACGCTTGATAATTCCGAAAAAGTAGTGTATGCTAGCATGTGTTTAGTACCCAGAAGCGCGGATGAATTGTCGATCATGACCGGTATGAGGGTTCAGGAAGTTATTCAGGCATTGATTACAATGGAGCTGAAGGGTATTATTCACAGAGTAGGGAAGAACCAATATGTATTAAGTGTATAAATTTTGGAGGAAAGAGGCTGTGGCTAAGTATTTAGTTATTGTTGAATCCCCGGCTAAGGCAAAGACAATCAATAAATTTCTGGGTTCGAATTATCAAGTGGTTGCATCTAACGGACATGTTAGAGATTTGCCGAAGAGTCAGTTAGGCATTGATGTGGAGCATGATTATGAACCGAAGTATATTACTATTCGAGGTAAGGGGGATATACTGGCCATGCTCCGCAAGGAAGCGAAAAAGGCTGATAAAGTTTTTCTTGCAACTGACCCGGATCGCGAGGGGGAAGCGATTTCGTGGCATCTGGCTCAGGCATTGAAGCTGGATGAGGAGCATACTAACAGGATTACATTCAATGAGATTACGAAGAATGCTATTAAGAATGCGATCAAGCATCCGCGGAAGCTTGATATGGATCTGGTAGACGCGCAGCAGGCGCGAAGAATGCTGGACCGTATGGTGGGTTATCGTATCAGTCCATTGCTCTGGAGTAAGGTAAAAAGAGGACTCAGTGCCGGGAGAGTACAGTCAGTGGCATTGCGTCTGATCTGTGACAGAGAACGGGAGATAGATGCTTTTATTCCGAGTGAATACTGGTCGCTGGAAGCTGTGCTGAATGTGAATGGTGAGAAAAAGCCGCTGACAGCAAAGTTCTATGGCAGAAAAAAGGAAAAGATTGAGATACATTCACAGGCAGAACTGGATGCCATCAAGAAGGCTCTGGATGGTGCTGAATACCATATTCAGGATATAAAGACAGGAGAGAGAACCAGGAAGGCACCGGTACCTTTTACGACAAGTACGCTTCAGCAGGAGGCATCTAAACAGCTGAATTTTTCAACGCAGAAGACAATGCGTCTGGCTCAGCAGCTATATGAGGGTGTAGATGTCAAAGGATTGGGAACAGTTGGTCTGATTACTTATTTGAGAACGGATTCTATTCGTGTTTCAGAGGAGGCAGATGCCAACGCGAGATCTTTTATCAGTGAGAATTATGGTGAAAAATATGTAGCAGAAGCACCGAAAACTGCGGAAGCCGGCAAAAAGATCCAGGATGCTCATGAAGCCATTCGTCCGACTTACCTGGAACAGCTTCCGGTGAAGGTAAAAGAATCTTTGACGAGAGATCAGTACAGACTGTATCAGCTGATATGGAACCGATTTGTTGCGAGCCGAATGAGAGAAGCTGTTTATGAAACAACGAATGTAAAGATAGAAGCTGCGGGCTATATATTTACTGTTTCAGCATCCAGACTGTCTTTTGAAGGTTTTATGTCTGTATATAAACCGGAAGATGAAAAAGCAGAGAATAATGTTCTTGCAAGAAAGATCAGTATGGACAGCCAGCTGAATTTTAAGGAATTTGATGCGAAACAGCATTTTACCCAACCGCCGGCCCATTATACAGAGGCATCGCTTGTTAAGACTTTGGAGGAACTTGGAATAGGAAGGCCAAGCACCTATGCACCGACGATTACGACGATCATTGCCAGAAGGTATGTGGCGAAAGAGAATAAGAATCTATATGTGACAGAACTGGGAGAAGTTGTGAATCGGATGATGGTTCAGTCATTTCCGAGTATTGTAGATGTGAATTTCACGGCAAATCTGGAATACCTGTTGGACAAAGTCGGAGAGGGCGTTGTTAATTATAAGACGGTTATACGCAATTTCTATCCTGATCTGGATGAGGCGGTCAAGCAGGCTGAGAAGGATCTGGAAGAAGTTAAGATTGCTGATGAAGTTTCGGATGTTGAATGTGAAGAGTGCGGAAGAATGATGGTCATCAAGTATGGTCCTCACGGTAAGTTCCTGGCATGTCCGGGATTTCCGGAATGTAAGAATACCAAGACGTATTTTGAAAAAACGGGTGTCTGCTGTCCGCAGTGTGGTAAAGATATTGTTATCAAAAAAACCAAAAAAGGACGCCGTTATTATGGCTGTATGGGCTATCCGGAATGTGATTTTATGACGTGGCAGCGTCCATCCAACAATAGATGTCCTGAGTGTGGTAAATTATTACTCCATAAAGGAAACAAACTGGTATGTATGGATGAGACCTGTGGCTATGTTACTGCGGATATCCGGGAAAGCGAAAATCAATAAAATAAAAGATCTGTCGGATTGAAGGATATAAAAGTGATATATCTTAATAATCCGGCAGTTTTTTTATATGAGTATCATGCTGCTTAAGCTGTTGTGGCTCAATGAGAGGGTCAATCAGATGTTTTAAATATTAACTGATAATTACAACAATAATTTTCTTAATTTGTAAAAAAGTTTGAAATTTTCAAACAACCCCTTGTTATGTAAGAAATTTCATGATAAAATGATTAAGTAAAAAGGGTAATCTGAAAAAGAAAGAAGGATCTGATATGAGCGTACAATTGTTAGATAAAACACGTAAAATTAATAAATTGCTTCATAACAATAATTCACATATGGTCGTTTTTAATGATATATGTGAAGTGCTCAGCGAGATACTTGTATCTAATATTCTTGTTATCAGCCGTAAGGGAAAGGTACTTGGTATTAAGAACAGACAGGACATAATCGCATTGGGAGAGTTGATCGTTGATTCAGTTGGTGGTCATATTGATGAAATGTTGAATGAAAGATTATTAAGTGTTCTGTCAACGAAGGAGAATGTCAATTTGCTGACGCTTGGTTTTGAGAGTGAAGATGTTTCGGCATATCAGGCCATTATTACCCCTATTGATATTGCAGGCGAGCGTCTAGGCACATTATTTATTTACCGAAGAGATAAGGTGTATGAGATAGATGATATCATTCTGAGCGAATATGGCACGACAGTTGTTGGATTGGAGATGCTGCGTTCGGTGAACGAAGAGAATGCTGAGGAGACACGAAAGGTTCAGATTGTTAGATCAGCCATCAGTACATTGTCTTTTTCTGAGCTGGAAGCGATTACCCATATTTTTGCGGAACTGGATGGTAATGAAGGCATACTTGTTGCCAGTAAGATTGCAGATAGAGTTGGAATTACACGCTCTGTCATTGTCAATGCATTGCGCAAGTTTGAGAGTGCCGGTGTCATTGAATCGCGTTCATCAGGTATGAAGGGAACATATATCAAGGTTCTGAATGATGTTGTTTTTGACGAATTGAAGAATGTATAAGGTCATAGTTACTAAAATTATGCTGAACTGTCACAGATTTTTATGAAAAGGCTTGCCATGGGCAGGCCTTTATGTTATAATGCTATTCGGTAAAAAAAGACACGCAGATTGATTCGGGGAATGGTGCCTGATAGGTTGAACCCCTGAGGTGATATCTGCGGAAGAGTAAAACCATGGAGGTATTAAAATGAGCGTTATTTCAATGAAACAGTTGCTGGAAGCCGGTGTTCATTTTGGACATCAGACAAGAAGATGGAACCCTAAGATGGCTCCATACATCTACACAGAGAGAAATGGTATTTATATCATTGACCTTCAGAAGTCTGTAGGTATGGTTGACGATGCTTACAATGCAATCAAGGACATCGTTGCTGATGGTGGTACAATTCTTTTTGTTGGTACAAAGAAACAGGCACAGGATGCAATTAAGGCTGAAGCAGAGCGTTGTGGTATGTACTATGTTAACCAGAGATGGTTAGGTGGTATGCTGACCAACTTCAAGACAATCGAGAGCAGAATTGCAAGATTAAAAGCGATCGAGAAGATGTCTGAAGATGGTACATTTGAAGTTCTTCCTAAGAAGGAAGTTATCGCACTGAAGAAAGAGTGGGAGAAGCTTGAGAAGAACCTTGGCGGTATCAAGGAAATGAAGAGAATCCCGGATGCTATCTTCATCGTTGACCCTAAGAAGGAAAGAATCTGTGTACAGGAAGCTCATATTCTTGGTATTCCGCTGATTGGTATTGCTGATACTAACTGTGATCCGGAAGAACTTGATTATGTTATTCCAGGTAACGATGATGCAATCAGAGCCGTTAAGCTGATCGTATCCAAGATGGCAGATGCAGTTATCGAAGCTAAGCAGGGTGTTGATGCAGCAGTTGAAGAAGCTGAGGCAGAGGCAGAAGCAGCTGACGAGGCAGAAGCTGAATAATTTGCCGTTAATGGGCAGACAAGCGGTTTATTCGTTGAATAAATAGTTCAGGCTGTCTCGGGGCCGCGTAAGCTTTGAGACAGCTTTTTATGCTAAAGTAAGTTTTAAAAATTATTTATATATTTATGAATGACGGAGGAATAGAATCATGGCAATTACTGCAGCAATGGTAAAAGAGTTAAGAGAAATGACAGGCGCAGGCATGATGGACTGCAAGAAAGCACTGGGTGAGACTAACGGCGATATGGACAAGGCTGTAGAGTTCTTAAGAGAAAAAGGTCTTGCAAAAGCAGCTAAGAAGGCAAGCAGAATCGCAGCAGAAGGTATTGTTATGCTGAAGGTAACAGAGTGTGGCAAGAAGGCTGTTGCTGTTGAGGTTAACTCAGAGACAGACTTTGTTGCTAAGAATGATAAATTCCAGGGTTATGTTGCTCAGGTTGCAGAGCAGGCTCTTGAATCTGATACAAACGATATTGAAGCTTTCCTTGCTCAGCCATGGAAATTTGATACAACAAAGACTGTTAATGAAGAACTGGCAGGTCAGATTGCAGTTATCGGCGAGAATCTGAAGATTCGCCGTTTTGAGCAGGTTGTCCAGGAGAACGGTTTTGTTGCAAGCTACAACCATATGGGTGGTAAGATTGGTGTTCTTGTAAGCGTTGAAACAGATGTTGTTAATGACGCAGTTAAAGAGATGGCTAAGAACATAGCTATGCAGGTTGCAGCTATGAAACCACAGTACACAACTCGTGCAGAAGTAAGTGCTGATTATATCGCACATGAAGAAGAGATTCTTTTAGCTCAGATCATGAACGATCCTAAGGAATCCCAGAAGCCGGAGAAGGTTATCAAAGGCATGGTATCCGGTCGTATTAATAAGGAACTGAAAGAAATCTGTCTGATGGATCAGGTATATGTTAAGGCTGAAGATGGCAAACAGACTGTAGATAAGTATGTTGCTGAGGTGGCAAAGGCAAACAATGCCAAGATTGCAATCAAAGGCTTTGTTCGTTTTGAGACAGGTGAAGGTCTTGAGAAGAAGAATGAAGACTTTGCAGCAGAAGTTGCAGCTCAGATCAACGGCTAATGGTAGCATCCTGAATCGGATGGGCATAATGGGTAAATAATTTACCGATAAGATTTTAAAGAAACCTCTGAGAATCCAGAAAATGGTATTTTCAGAGGTTTTTGTATTTTCAGGAGGGAGTTGCAGGGTATGAAAATGTTTCAAAAGGCAGAAGCTGGAATTGTGATGAATGTCAGAGAGACAGGAACTGTCTGTTCCGGAAGATATCGGCTGCCGGTTCAGGGTATTCCGGGAAAGAGAACGCTGAAAAATTTTCTGGCTACAGCATTGATGCCTGTCGGAAAGACGCTTTATGTCTATGGTGGCGGCTGGAATTGGGAGGACACAGGAGCTGCGGTTCAGGCAAGAACAATTGGGATATCTAATGACTGGATCAGATTTTTTGAATCTCAGGATTCGAACTATACCTATCGCGATACTGCTGCTGATGGAAAAAAGAATGAATATTATTATGCCGGGCTGGATTGTTCAGGATATGTTGGCTGGATTCTCTATAATGTTATGCATACAAAAGGCGGTCAGACGGGCTATGTTATGCCGGCAGTGGAGATGGCGAAGAGATTTTCGGAGAGGGGATGGGGAGAATGGACGCAGGATATCAAACAAATGTCAAAGTATAAACATTCTGTTTTCCTGCCGGGAGATATTATCAGCATAGACGGGCATGTTTGGATCAGCGTCGGAACCTGCGAGGATGGCAGTGTTCTCATTCTGCATAGCACTCCGGCAGTCAGCAGAACAGGACAGCCGGGAGGGGGACCGGAGCTGTCTGCGGTTGGAAAGGACAAATGCTGTCAGGCATATGAGCTTGCTGATTATTATATGGCTCAGTTCTATCCGGAATGGTATAGGAGGTATCCGACGGCGCTGGTGGAATACGACCGGTATACAGCATTTGCGGGAGAATATGCAGGGAAGTTTTCATGGGATCTGAAAGGAGAGAATGGGGGAATTACGGATCCGGAAGGTTATGGGAAAAAGATGCCCGGGGATATTCTTGAGGATTTGTTTAAAACGATGATAAAATATGACAAAGGGCATCGGGGATAAAATAATGGATAAAAATGGAATATATATTGACGTATGTAAAAGTGGATAATATACTATAAACAGATTTACTGTAAATGAATTTATTGCAGCAGAGCTCACTATTCAGAATTGGAGGTGTAACTCTGTTTTTTCTTTCTATGACTAAAAAAGGAGATATTGAATCATGAAAAAGAGGATTGGATGTGTCCGTTAGGATACAGGATTAGAATGCGGGAGAGGGCAAAGCAATGAAGGATGTTTTTCTTATTTATGATAAATGTTGTTTTTACGAAATTGTTATTTTAAATTATTTTATGAATTTTACAAATTGTGATATGATATTCTGCTCTCTGGATGGGAAAAAGATCAGAGCGATGGAAGGATATTCAGTGAATGCAGACATGGCTCTTAAGGATATTGAGAAAGAGCAGATACGAAGCTTTATTGTGCCGGGCGGCTGTATTGCGAATATTGATCATAAAGAGGTATGGGAATATTTGAGCGGTCTTAAAAAAAGGCAGGTTTTGATTGCGGGAATCTGTGCCGGTGTTGATGTACTGGATCACGCAGGTATATTGCAGGGGCTTTTGTCCACCCACTCCACTGACCTGGATATTGTCAATGACGGTGGAGTCATAACTGCAAGGGCAAATGCATATGTGGATTTTGCAATTGAGACAGCAAAAGAACTGGAATTATTTACCGATGAAAAAGATCTTCAGGAAACGGTTGATTTCTGGAAAAATTATAAAAGAATTCAATAATATATCTTTTGTAGTAGAAGGAAGTGGGATAGTGTTTTATTTTATTGTAACCATTCATTCGGATAATATAGAAGAAATCAATGATTATCAGGAATATATTGAACTGGTGAAGCCTATTGTTGAAAGTTACGGCGGCAGATATCTGGTACGCTCGAATAAAATTACTGCACTGCAGAATAAATGGATTCCGGAGAGGGTTATTATCATTGAATGGAAGGCGAGAGAGCAGCTGGAAGCCTGTTTTTCTTCGGAGGAATACAGGGCCATTGCAGGAAAAAGGGAGAATTCAGTAGACAGCAGAGCAATTATTGTGGAGGTGTGAATGAAATGGATAAAGATATCATATTATTGTCAGAGCCATGCACTGCGGCAGCCCTGTTCGGTGACTGGAAAGAAACGTTAATCTATTCCTGCCTGCAGGGAGTAATGGGGCAGATATATGCAGACAATGAGGATATGCCGGAATCTGTGGCAGCTGTCATGGGTGATTTCTGTTTCCTGGCCGGAAAACCGGACGCACGTTTTGTCAGCTATGATTATGGCAGAAATTTTCTGATTATGGATCCTCAGAATGATGAATGGGCACAGCTGATTGAAGCAGTTTGTGGCGGAAGAGCTTTGCGCAGAATGCGTTATGCCATTAAAAAGGAGCCGGATTGTTTTGATCGGGAAAAGCTTCGGGACTATATTCGGGAATTACCGCCACAGTATGAGCTGAAACAGATTGACCGGGAAATTTATAGGGAATGCCTTGAAAATGAATGGAGCCGGGATCTTGTTGCCTGCTTTCCTTCCTGGGAGGAATTTGAACGGCTGGGACTTGGAATGGTCGTTGCTGAAAATAATCATATAGTTTCAGGAGCGGCATCCTATACCCGTTATCTTGAAGGAATAGAGATTGAAATTGATACAAAAAAAGAATACCGTCGTCAGGGGCTGGCAACGGCAGCGGGGGCGGCATTGATCCTTGAGTGTCTGGACAGAGGGCTTTATCCGAGCTGGGATGCTCAGAATCTGTGGTCTGTGGCTCTGGCAGAAAAACTGGGGTATTCCTTTGATTATGAATATCCGGTTTATGAAGTCAGATGGAAGCGGAATTGGAAAGAAGAAAGCGTGAACTGGAAGTATTGAAATAATAAAAGTGAAATCACCCACGAGTCAGTCATTAGTATATTGAACGTGGGTGTTTTCTTTTAATGCATGAGTGAATCAAATGCGGCTTCCTTGGAATGAATAAGGTGGACCCGCATGGACGCTACGGCGCTGGTGATATCCCCTGTTTCGATGTAATTGATCAGTTCCAGATGTTCTCTGGCTGCAATGATATGGCGTTCCCATATATTCCTTTCGCCAAGAATACGGATGCGCATATTCTGGTCGTAAATGGATGCGAGGTTCATATTGAGATACTTATTCCGGCAGGCAGAGGCAATGGTGCGGTGCAGCTCGTCATCAAGATTGCAGCATCTTTCAGCATGTTCGTTATCCTGGATTGTACATTGAAGAATCGCTTCTGTCTGGGAACGAAGTTCTTTGAGCTTGTCTGTGTCAATATAGCTGCTGTAATTTTCAATAATATAGGGTTCCATCAGCATACGGGCTTCAAAGGTCATGGCTACCTCTTTCATGGTGAGAGGAAGAATCATAATTCCTTTTTTGGGTATGATTCGGATGAGCCCTTCCTGTGACAGCATATTTAAGGCTTCCCGGATGGGGGTCCTGCTGGCGTCAATTTCTTTCATCAAAATCATTTCGCTTAAAATTTCATTGGGCATATAGTCGCAGTGGATGATTTTTTTCTTTATTGTTTCGTAAGCAATCTGCTTCAGATTGTTGTCGGTTTTATTCACGGTAAAAGTATCTCCTTGCATGGGTATAGATATAGGTTGTGGTACATTGCATTCATCTTGTATACAAGATGAATGCGTTTTCTTTTTAACAAAGACTTGCTATGATATAAGTATAACAAATATATGACATGTCGGGAAGTTGTTAGTGGAAATTTATTACTGAGAGAGGAAGAGAAATATGCTAAAGAAATGGAAACAACTGACAGCCATTTTGCTGGTGATGATATTTGCGCTTTCGGGCTGCGGCAGCATCGGGGTCAAGAAGAACAGTGCCAATGAGACGGTGCATCTTACATTTGGTCATGGCCAGGCAGAGGGGCATCCTTATCATAAGGCGGCACTTTATTTTAAGGAACAGGTGGAGGAAAAAACAAACGGAAGAGTCATTGTAGATATTCAGCCAAATGGAAATCTGGGTGATGAACGTGAAATGACAGAAGGTCTGCAGCTTGGAACCATTGATATCACGGTGGCTGTCGCTGCAACTTTAAGTGGTTTTGATGCGGACATGGATGTGTTTAATTTCCCTTATTTGTTTGATACAAGGGAAGAAGCTTTTAATGTACTGGACAGTGAGACGGGACAGGAAATTTTTTCCGGTATGAACGATCAGGGAATTGAAATTTATGGTACTTTTGATCTGGGATTTCGCAGTATGACGAATTCAAAAAGACCGATTCAGACGCCGGAGGATGCCAGGGGGATTCGTATGAGAACACTGGAAAGCTCTGTCTGTGTGGATTCTCTGGGAGAGCTTGGTATTGATGCGGTTTCTATGAGTTTTGGAGAATTGTTTACGGCATTGCAGACGGGGGCTGTTGATGGACAGGAAAATCCGTTGTTTACGATCTATAACTCAAGATTCTATGAGGTTCAGAAATATCTTTCTCTGACAGAGCATTTTTATCCGGTGTGTCCGCTGATGGTCAGTGATCTGATGTGGGATAAATTAAGCGATGAGGATACAGAGATTGTCAAACAGGAACTGTATGACATGGTTGATTATGAAAGAAAAATAGCCGGGGAAGAGCTGGATAAAACCCTGGAGGCGATTAAAGAAAGCGGAATGGAAGTTAATGAGGTTGATAAGGCCGCATTTAAAGAGGCAATTTCCCCGGTATATGAAAAATACGAAGAACAGTATGGGGATCTTTTACGAAAAATTGAAGCAGCAAAGGAGAGTGACAATTAATGATGAAAATGATTCATTCATTCGATCATGCGGTGAATACAATTCTGCGTTGGGTTGTGATCATCATGCTGAGTGTTATGTCGGTAGTTGTATTTGCCCAGGTAGTTTTCAGAATCGTTCATTTATCCATTCCGTGGAGTGAAGAACTTTCAAAATATCTTCTGATCTGGAGTACATTTCTGGGAGCAGCCATGTGTGTAAGAAAAAGTTCTCTTGTGGGACTTGAGTTTTTATTATCAGCTTTACCGGAACATGCCCGGAAAATACTGAAAGTCATCTTAAATCTGATTATTTGCGCGATTCTCATATTTTTGATTGGTGTCGGTTTTTGGGCCGTGCGAAGAGTATGTTTTCAGATAACGCCTGTTTTGAAACAGTCCATGGGGCTGATGTATGCAGCCATTCCGGTAGGATCTGTGTTTATGCTGATTAATCAGATCCTGACGACGATTTATCTGATAAAGGGGGAAGAGGAAGAATGACAGCCGTATTATTTGTAAGTTTAATTGTACTGCTTTTCATAGGAGTACCGATCGCGTTTGTTTTATGTGGTTCATCAATTCTGGCTATTCTGGCATCTGGAGATATCAATAGTGCCATTGTCATTCAGCGTATGTTTTCAGGCTGCGGAAGTTTTACACTTCTTGCGATACCGTTTTTTGTATTGGCAGGTAACCTGATGAGTTCCGGTGGGATTTCCAGAAGACTGGTCAATCTTTGCAATAGTCTTTTTGGACATATCTCAGGCGGCCTTGCCATGGTGGCGATTATCACCTGTGCCTTTTTTGCTGCCAT
>JBJEJD010000104.1:52212-55916 GCA_051877705.1 Coprococcus sp.
CTTGCCCCGTTACTTGCACCTGTAGCTCAGACACTGGGTATTGATCTGGTACACTTTGGTGTGGTAATGATGGCAAATCTGGCCATAGGTATGATGACACCGCCGGTTGGTGTGAACCTCTATGTAGTTTGTGACACTGCAAAGGTGAAAATCGAGGGTATGATGCCCTATCTCCTGCGCTATTTTGCGGCGTTGGTTGCCGGTGTGCTGGTAATTACATATGTACCTCAGCTTTCTTTGCTGTTTGTAAATCTGTTTGGCAAGTAATTAATGTGAAGAAACGATGCGCTTGTGCGCGGAAATGGAATAAGTATGAAAATAACAGATATAAAAACTTTAATATTGCATTACCCTTATAAACAGTGGATCGCAGATGGCTGCGGCAGCTGCGGTGCCAGAGGTGCCTTCCTTATTCTCATAGAGACGGATACTGAACTTCAGGGCATAGGTGAAGCGGCTACATTTGGCGGTTCCATGGATGCTATGAAAAATATTGTAGAAAAGCAGCTGAAACCTCTGTTGGTCGGTGAAGATCCGACACGTATCGAGTACTTGTATCAGCGTATGATATGGAACAACTGGTCCAATGGCCGAAAAGGAATGGTCATGGGTGCCATCAGCGGTATCGATGTTGCATTATGGGATCTTCTTGGAAAAGCGGCCAGTCTGCCGGTCTGCAAATTACTTGGACAGGTGACGGACAGAGTGCAGGGCTATGCCAGCGCCGGCTTTTATGCGCCGGGAAAATCACTGGAGGATCTTCAGAAAGAAATCGAAGGTTATCTTCAGCGTGGATTTACTGCTTTTAAAATGAAAATAGGACGTACAGCCAATAATCATAAAATGCGGCTTCAGTTCATGAATAATGGAGATTTTTATCTGACGCCGGAGGAAGACCGGGCGAGGATCGCCCTGGTCCGGCGAACGATCGGGCCGGATAAAACGTTAATGGTCGATATGAATTGTACATGGGATTTGAATGATGTTTTGCAGGCAAAAGATTTTTTTAATGAAAATCATATTTTTATGGTCGAAGAGCCGATTCGTTCTGATGATACAGCAGGTTATAAGCGCTTAACGAAAGAGCTTGGAGGTATACGTGTAGCAGGCATAGAATCTGAACAGGGGCTTTCACGGTTTGGAGAATTGATTGCCGATGACGCTATGGATGTTGTTCAGGCTTCCCTCGGATGGGCCGGAGGCTTTACGGGATGTCGGAGTATTGCCGCTGTTGCCAGGGCCTTTAATAAACTTTATACGCCCCATTCCTTCTTCTCTGCTGTTATGACAGCTGCTAATATACAATTTGCGGCATCTCAGGTCAATATACCTTTTATCGAGGCTGAAGAAAATGAGAATCCGCTCAGGACAGAACTTCTAAAGGAACCGATTGAAACGGATGCCCATATGAATTATCTTGTCAGTGACAGACCGGGACTTGGTATAGAGCTTAATTGGGATGTTGTGGAAAAATATATGGTGAAATAGTAATATAAATGGGATGTTATATTGTATAACATCCCATTTTCTGGTAAAATTTTGATGGGGGTAAAGCATCATTGATGAGCTTTATGACCAGCAAATGATAAAAGGGAAGTGACATAATGGATAATTTATGGGTTTTGCTGGCCTTTGCGTCAGCTTTTTTTGCGGGATTAACATCCATACTGGCAAAATGCGGTATCAGAAAGACGGATTCCAATGTGGCAACGGCCATACGTACCATTGTTGTACTGATTTTTTCATGGATCATGGTTTTTATTGTGGGATCCCAGGCTACGATCCCTGATGTCAGTGCCAGGACATGGATATTCTTGATTTTGTCCGGACTGGCAACGGGCGCTTCATGGCTCTGTTATTTTAAAGCTCTCCAGCTGGGAGATATTAATAAGGTGGTACCGATTGACAAATCCAGTACCATACTGACCATTATCCTGGCCTTTGTTTTCCTGCATGAAGGGATTACACTGGCAAAAGGCATCGCAGTGATCCTGATCGGCATTGGTACATATATGATGATAGAAAAAAAGAACAGCCAGGGAAGCGGCGAGGTCCATGGAAGGGCCTGGTTCTGGTACGCATGTCTGTCGGCTGTATTTGCCAGTCTCACTTCCATTCTGGGAAAGATCGGTATTGAAGGTCTGGATTCTAATCTGGGAACTGCCATTCGTACGACTGTTGTTTTGATCATGGCCTGGATCGTCGTATTTGTGACGAAGAAACAGCATACCATTCGTCATATTGAGGGCAGAGAACTGATTTTCATCTGTCTCTCAGGACTGGCGACGGGCGCCTCATGGCTGTGCTATTACAGGGCTTTGCATGACGGACTTGCCAGTGTGGTTGTTCCTGTTGATAAACTGAGTATTCTCATAACCATTGCATTTTCATACATTGTATTTCATGAAAAGCTGTCAAGAAAGGCGGCCATCGGTCTCTGCCTGATTGTAGCCGGAACGCTGTTAATGGTACTGATTAAATAGTATCGTGTCAGTTGATTTTATATCCTGAAATATCCTGAAAATCCATTGAAAGATCACCTTTTTCTCTGTATATTAATAACAGAGGGAGAGGTGATTTTTATATGGAAAATATCTCTATACATTTATCTGATAATATTATACGTTTGCGCCGCAAAAAAGGGATTACCCAGGAGGAACTGGCGCGGTTTATCGGAGTGACGAAGGCGTCTGTTTCAAAATGGGAGACAGGGATGTCCATGCCGGATATTCTGCTGCTTCCGGTATTGGCTGCATTTTTTGATGTGACAGTGGATGAACTGCTGGGTTATGAACCTCAGCTTAGCAGGGAACAAATACAGGCTGTTTATCACGATCTGGCATCAGATTTTGCAGAAAAGCCTTTTGAAGAGGTCATGGCGGAGAGTGAGGCGCTGGTGAAGCGGTATTATTCATGTTATACATTCCTGCTGTATATCTCTGTGTTGTGGCTCAATCATTTTATGCTGGCAGAAGATCAGAAACGTCAGCAGGAAATACTGATGATGATCGAAAGACTTTGTGAAAGAATCCTGTCGGAATGTAAAAATCTTCTAATCTGTAATAATGCCTCCGGTATAAAGGCTATGGCAGCCCTCTGCAGCGGCAAAGCAGAGGAAGTAATTGAGAATCTGGCAGATATTCAGGATGTGAACAGTATGAAGGACAATGCCAGCATGCTGGTGCAGGCCTATCTCATGGCCGGGAAGTTAAGGGAGGCGGACAGAGCAGCCCAGATCAATATGTGCTGGGGGATTATGACCGCATTCAGCAGCGGGACTCATTTGTTGACTGTTTATGGCAATGAGCCGGAAAAGGGGAGAAGGGTTGTGAAGCGAATGGATGCTCTGATCAAAGACTTTGAACTGGATCATTTGAATCCAAATGCAGTGGCATCCTATGAATATCAGACTGCTGTCATGTATGCGCAATATGGAGAAGAAGCGACAGCTTTTGAAAGACTGGAGCGATATGTCCGGGCTGTAAAAATATTGTATGAACAGGAGATGCGTCTCCATGGTGATGACTTTTTTTATGAACTGGACAGCTGGTATGAGAATATAGAACTTGGTAAGGAGACAGTCAGGAACAGGAAACTCATTGGTCAATCGGTGGTGGCGGTGTTTGATCATCCTGTTTTTCAGAAGCTGACGGATCGTAAGAAACTGGAAAAAATAAAAAGAGAAGCTGCAAGAATCTGCGGCA
>JBJEJD010000105.1:0-3477 GCA_051877705.1 Coprococcus sp.
AGGGTAAATTCTGCCAGTCCCAGTGGGTTGGAACGGAAGGAAGAGGTCTCTCCTGACGGAATCAGTTCATCTGTTGTCGTAACCGGATCATGAATTTCTGATACGACTTTGATAATCAGGTCATCCGTCAATGCTGTCATCTCCGGCCAGTCCTTGATGTTCGGACCAAACTGGATCTCAACCTCAGGATGCGCCTCACCCTTGCTGTCATAAACTCTATTGGCATAAATTGTATTGTCAAAATGATATTTCGGATTCCTGTATTCAATATCTGCCAGATCAGTAGCCGGTGTCAGGAAGCCCTTGTTGGCTGCTGTTGCGGCAATGGAACGGGCATCCATCAAAGCTACGGAAGCCACCTGGCCGTTCTGAAGCTTGGAGCCTTCACGGTTCGGGAAATTACGTGTTGTATGGCGAATACTGAAAGCATTATTGGCCGGTGTATCGCCTGCACCAAAGCAAGGACCGCAAAAAGCTGTCTTCAGCACCGCACCTGTAGCCAGCAGATCCGCTGCCACACCATTCCTGATCAGTTCCATATAAATCGGTGTACTGGCCGGATAAACACTCAGTGTGAACTTATCATCACCGGTGCTGCGTCCCCGGAGAATATCTGCAGCATCACAGATATTTTCAAAACCGCCGCCGGCACAGCCTGCAATAATACCCTGATCACAATACAGCTTACCGCCAATAATCTTGTCTCTTAATGTATAATCGATGGCACCATCAAAGCTGACTGCCGCACGTTTTGCCACATCATACAGAATATCCTCCAGATTGGCATTCAGTTCCTCGATGGTATATGTATTGCTTGGATGGAAAGGCATGGCAATCATTGGCTTGATCGTGCTGAGATCTACAATCACCATACCATCATAGTAAGCCACCGGTCCAGGATTCAGTTCTTTATATTCACCGATTCTGCCGTGAATATCATAGAATTCTTCGATCGTCTCATCTGTACGCCAGATAGAAGACAGGCAGGTCGTCTCCGTTGTCATGACGTCAATACCGATACGGAAATCAGCACTCAGATTGGCGATGCCAGGTCCCACAAATTCCATAACCTTATTGTTCACATAACCGTTGGCAAACACTTCACCGATAATGGCCAGAGCCACATCCTGAGGACCCACACCCTTCATCGGCTCACCGGTCAGATAAATACCAACCACACCCGGCATATTAATGTCATAGGTTCTGTTCAGCAGCTGCTTGGCCAGCTCACCACCACCTTCGCCGATGGCCATGGTACCAAGAGCTCCATAACGGGTATGACTGTCAGAGCCAAGAATCATGCCGCCGCAGGTTGCCAGCATCTCACGGGCAAACTGATGGATAACAGCCTGATGAGGCGGTACATAGATGCCGCCGTACTTCTGGGCACAGGTCAGGCCAAACATATGGTCATCTTCGTTGATCGTACCACCTACGGCACAAAGGCTGTTATGGCAGTTGGTCAGCACATATGGAATCGGGAACTTCTCCAGACCGCTGGCTCTGGCTGTCTGAATGATTCCTACGAAAGTGATATCATGGGATGTCATTTTATCAAATTTGATTTTCAGCTTTTCTTTTGAATCAGAAGTATTGTGGGCCTGCAAAATACCATAGGCCATGGTCTGGGCAGCCGCATCAGCCTTCTCAGGCACATAACCCAGCTTCGCATTCAGAATAGCACTGCTGTCCGCAGTATCCTCAATAATCTCTGTACCATTCAAAAGATAGGCACCATTTTGAAGTAATGTAATCATAGAACCTCCTGTCCTTGTCTCCCTGTTATTTTCAGGAGCCAATCCTGCATTTCTATCTAAAAATTCAATTTATTATATACATAAAATGAATAATCTTGCAACTGTCCTTTCATAAATTATCTCAATAAAATATCTGAAAATCAGTTAAAGCCCTGCCACATCCATCGGGGAATGTACAGGGCTCCGTTGCTCTTCAAACAATAAGACAGTATGAGTATACCACAGTATTTGAAAAAAACAAATTATTTTTTTACATTCAAAGTCTCTTTTTCAGACAGGATTCTCATGAATACCCTGCTGAAAAACAGACTGACTACAAAGGACATGACAAATGCAGCCGGCTGAGCCTCCTGTATTCCCGCAATGCCTCTCACTCTGCTTAAGATCCATAACGTCGGTATAAATAATATGCCGCTTCTCATGGAAGACAGGACGGACGCATATGCTTTTTGCCCAACACTCTGAAATCCCATTTCTGTGATCATGGTCAGCGGAACCAGGGTAAGCGCTATACAATGAAGCCGCAGTGCCCTGACAGCATAGACAACTACCTGGGCATCATCTCGAAACAGACGAACGATGGGCTCAGCAAATACAATAACAGGAACAGCCAGTACAATCAGAAATACCTCCGCTACTTCGAAAGCAAACATGTAAGCCTGCCGCACACGCCCATATTTACCTGCACCATAATTAAAACTTCCCACCGGCTGATATCCCTGACCGATCCCAATGGCAAGGGACATAACAAAAAAGCTGATTCGTGATACGATACTCATGGCTGAAACCGCCGCATCACCATATACAGCCGCCTCACTATTTAATAAAATAGTCGATACACTGCCCAGTCCCTGCCGGATCAGACTCGGAAATCCCGTAGCCAGTATATTGCCGATTCCGGACGGTTTTATAAAGATATATTTTATCGAAAGCTTTGACTGCGTTCTGCCCGTCAGAAACATGGTCAGCAGAATCGAAAAGCTGATGATCTGCGAGACAGCCGTGGACAATCCGGCTCCTGCAATCCCCATATGGCATCCAAACATAAAAACGGCATCGCCGCATATATTCAGCACAGCACCGGTCATCAATCCCACTGTCCCCAGCTTGGCCCGCCCTTCATATCTGAGGAGATTATTTAAAGTCAGACTGGACGTCAAAAACGGTGCTGCTATCAGAATATATGTAATATAGGTTTTCGCATAGGGCAGAATCGTTTCCGTGCTTCCCAATACCATTATCAGCGGATCCAGAAAAATCCGGCTTAAAATACTGATAACGGCACCAAATACAAGTGAGCCAAAAAAGCCTGTCGATGCATAACGGCTGGCTCCATCTATATCACGCCTGCCCAGAAGACGGGCCACAATACTTCCTGAACCCTGACCAAACATGAAACCACATGCCTGTAAAATAGCCATATAGCCAAAGACCACACCCACCGCACCGCTGGCACTGGTACCCAGTTTACCTACAAAGGCTGTATCTACCAGATTATATATATTCGTAACCAGCATACTGATCGTGGTAGGCACCGCCAAGGCACCAACCAGTCTTGGAATCGGTGTCTCTGTCATCCTGACATACTGTTTATCCTGTAACTCTTTATTATCCATTTCCACTACTTCTTTCCCCGGACTATCATTAATCGCTATTTTTTATTTTATCTTTATAAAAAATATATTTCAATATCTCCGGGGTGTTTTTCACGCAATTAATT
>JBJEJD010000106.1:0-14603 GCA_051877705.1 Coprococcus sp.
TCCTTATCAATATCATCTATCTTATCTCTTAAAACTCCTAAATCCATTTATTTAATCTCCTGTTTATATCCCCTTAGTTTTTCTTTTTTACCGTTCAGCACATGTTCATATGACAGACGGACTGTTACTTTTCTTTCAATAATGCCAGCAGTTCATCCACTGTCCGATTCAAATAAGGATGTCTGATATATCCTGCAATATCAGAAAGCGGCTTCAAAACAAATTCCCTGTTTGCCATGTCGATATGCGGAATATGCAGATCGGGTGTGTCGATGATACTCTGATCGTAAAAAATAATATCCATATCCACCGTTCTCGGTCCCCAATGGATTTCCCTTGTCCTTCCAAGCTTCTGCTCAATTTCATGAAGCAGTACCAAAAGCTCTTCCGGTGTCCTGAAGGTTTCTATTTCCAGACAACCATTGATAAAAGCAGGCTGTTCCCGTAATCCGTATGGTGCCGTTTCATAGAGGGGTGACTGCTTTCTCACCCACACATCAGGCTGCGCTGCCAAAAGCTGTACCGCAGCAGCAAGATTCATCCGACGGTCACCCAAATTGCTTCCAATAGACAGCCAGGCTCTATGCCGGCTGCGCTCAATATGAACAAGCAATGTTTCCACCGGATAAGGTACCGGCGCTCCCGGTTTTTCCACCTCCAGCGTCACCTTCTGTACCAGCGGATATTTTTCCATCAGATACGTGGCCATATCCTCCGCCGCTGCTTCTATGAGCCTTCGCCGCCTCGTCTGCATCAATCCGGTCAATTCCCTGCAGATATCACCATAATTTACAGAAGTTCTAAGATCATCAGTCAGACCGGCCTTCCTTGTGTCCAGTTCAAGTTCCGCTGTAATATAAAACTTCTGACCGAGACGTTCTTCTTCCTCATATACACCATGAAAAGCAAATACTTCAAGCCTGCGTATACATATCTTATCCACGATTATTATCCTCCCTACAGCTGTATATCCCTGATGGCCTCCGCCATACGGATCGCCCGCCGGTTAGCCTCCACATCATGTACCCGCACAAAAGCATACTGTGCCATAACTGCCATGACTGTTGTAACCAATGTCCCCTCCACTCTCTCAGTAACAGGTAAATCAAGTGCCAGCCCGATCATTGATTTTCTCGACGTTCCAAGAAGCAGCGGACTGCCCAGCTGTTTAAAATCTTTCAGATGTTTCATAACCATCAGATTATGTTCATAATTTTTCCCGAATCCCACGCCCGGATCGAGAATGATCTTTTCTTTCGGGATCCCGGCCTGTTCTGCCGTCTCCAGTATTTTTTTCATATCTTTCAGACATTCCGGAATAAATTCTCCATAGTCTCTGCTATTTCGATTATGCATCAGACAACAGGCAGCCCCGGCTTTTGCAATCACCGTCCCCATTGCACTGTCAGCCTGCAGCCCCCATATGTCATTAATCATATCGCAGCCTGCTTTTAAGGCTTCTATTGCCACCGCTGACTTGTAAGTATCCACAGATAAAGGAATATCAAACTCGGATTTCAGACATTCCACCACAGGAATTACCCTTTCTATCTCTTCCTCATCAGATACCGGTACATGTCCGGGCCTGGTGGATTCCCCACCAATATCGATGATATCCGCACCTTCCGCCATCATCTGGCTGACTCTCCTGCGGACCGCATCCATATCCTTATAGCTGCCGCCGTCAGAAAAAGAATCCGGTGTCACATTCAAAATGGCCATAATCGCCGTATGTTTCTCTATATCAAAATCTCTATTCCCTATTATCATCCCGAATGCCTCCTGTCATCTGATAATGCTTCTGTTTTTCTGCTCCTCAGGCCAATAGCATTCCTCATAAGCTTCACAGAGCCAACAGACTCTTGATTGTTTATCTGCCTCATAAAGAACTGCTGCAAACGAACTATTCTCTGCTTCTCCCGGGGTTCTGTGACATCGAATTCCCTCAAGGATCAGTTTTTTCTCATCTTCATCAAATTCCGTATCTTTAAGAATTCTCTCTGCCAGTTCCCTGCTGGCTTCATGATGAGGAACACCCGCCGTATACTGCTGCCAGCGGCCGATATCATGAAGAAGTGCCGCTCCATAAAGTACTTCCTTCGAATAATCCATTCCCTGTTCAAGGACTCTGATATAAGCGATTCTCGCAACATCCAGACTATGGCTGATATTATGACAACAGAATCGCCTCTGTTCTTCCAATGTCTTTATCTTCTCCATGGACATTCTAAACAGAGGATGGCTGATAATCTGATCTATTTTTTTCATCCGCAATCCTCCTTATAATCCTTTCAAGTCCTGCCACCGTAGAAAGTGAACCGAACGACAAAATCACATCCTGACAACTGCCCAGAGCAAAGGCCTTCCTGATCGCCTGCTCCTGGCTCTCCGCCGCTTCTGTATATCTGAAACAGGCTGCTGCTGCCTCCGAAAGCTTTCCTGCATCAAGCCCTCTGGCCTGTTCCGGCTTAAAAGCAATCAGGGTATCCGAGACTTCTGACAATATATTCAGCATCTGTTTATAATCTTTATCAGCAAACACACCCATCACCAAAATCAGACGTCTGCCGGACAAATACTGTCGGACAGAATCCCTCAACGCTCTGGCACCGTCAGGATTGTGAGCACCATCAACAATGACCAGAGGATTTTTTGCGATCACTTCAAAACGTCCCGGCCAGACTGCAGCCTCAATACCTTCCTTTATAACATGACTGTCCAGATATTGCGCCGGCAGCCTTTCAATACCAGCCGGAAAATCTCCGGTGTCAAGGCAAGTAAGAACCTTTACAGCTTCTATGGCAATGGCTGCGTTGCCTGGCTGACAACTTCCAAGCATTCCCGTCCTCAGATTATGGAATTCACCATAATCAAAATACTGCCCTTCCTCTATGGATGAATGGTTCACAAAGGCCTCTGCCGTTTTCACCATTCGATAAGGTGCCTGCTTACTGCGGCATATTTTCTCCAGAACAACCTCTGCCGCACGATTGACCGCTCCGATCACTGTCGGACAACCTTTTTTAATGATACCGCCTTTTTCCGCTGCAATAGCCTCAATTGTATCACCAAGAAACTGCATATGATCCATGCCAATGGGTGTGATCACAGACAAAACCGGCCGGGGCACCACATTGGTGGCATCGAGTCTTCCGCCCATACCCGTTTCAAGAATAATAAAATCGCATTGCTTATCCTTAAAATAAAGAAACGCCAGTACTGTCTCCAGTTCAAATGCAGATGCTGCCCCAATCCCCCGTGACTGCACTTTGTCATCGGCATCTCTTACCAGCGACATCCATGCCGCAACTTCCTCCTCAGATATCCATCGACCGTTGATCTGTATCCTCTCTCTATAATTGTAAAGAGTTGGCGATATATAGCGCCCCACTCTGTAACCGGCAGCATGTAAAATAGAAGCAATATATGTGCATACAGATCCCTTACCGTTCGTTCCGGCTACATGAATAACATTGCATGCCATCTCCGGATGTTCCGTTTCTTCAAGCAGCCCACCGATCCTCGCAAGACCTGGCATAATGCCTCTTGTGTTTGCTGACTCTATATAATCCATTGCCTCGCTATAATTCATGACCGGCCTCCATAAAAGTTATTTCTCATCACAGATCTGGAAAATATAAAATTTCAAATAATAAGATTCATCCGCTGACCAGAGAATCGGATGATCCGGTGCCTGAGTTCTGTATTCCACCTGACGCAGGCGTTTATGAACACTCCGGGCTGCCTGATGAAGCATTTCTGTAAACAATTCATATGTCATAAAATGAGAACAGGAGCAGGTAGCCAAAAAACCGCCATCCTTCACCAGCTTCATTCCCCGCATATTAATCTCTCTGTAACCTTTCATGGCCTGCTTCACAGAATTCCTTGACTTGGTAAAAGCCGGAGGATCCAGAATAACCATGTCATATTTCTTCCCTTCCATTTCCAGCTTGGGCAGCAGATCAAATACATCCGCGCACTGAAAATGCACGCTGTCCTGAAGTCCATTAAGTTCGGCATTTACTCTTGCCTGCTCCACAGCCAACTCCGATGCATCCACACCTGTTACATCTTCTGCACCGGCAATACCGGCATTCAGTGCAAAAGAACCCGTATGTGTAAAACAATCCAGCACCGAAGCTCCTTTACAAAGCTTTTGAATAGCTGCACGATTATATTTCTGATCAAGGAAGAACCCCGTCTTCTGACCATTCTTCACATCAACCATATATTTTACACCATTTTCAATTATCTCCACATCTGTATCAAAAGGCTCTCCAATGAAATCCCTGACCCGTTCCAATCCTTCCTGATCACGATACTTTCCGTCACTTCTCTCATAAACTCCCCGGATCACTATTCCGTCATCGGCCAGGATTTCCTTCAAAAGAGAGACTATTTCCATTTTCATCCTATCCATGCCAAGTGCAGTCACCTGAATAACCAGTACATCAGAAAACTTATCTGCAACAAGGCCCGGCAGAAAATCAGCCTCACCAAATACAATTCTGCAGCTCTTCGTATCCGTTACTTTTTTACGGTATTCCCACGCATTTTTAAGCCGCATCTTTAAAAATTCACGGTCAATTTCCTGATCCACATCTCTGGTCATCAATCGTATACGGATTTTAGAATGACGATTAATAAAACCTCTTCCCATAGGATATCCGTCAAAATCCCTTACAATCACCATATCACCGTCATCAAAACATCCTGTAACTGACGCGATCTCGTTGTCATAAACCCACATACCGCCGCATTTTAAAGTGCGTCCCTCTCCTTTTTTTAATACAACAACTGCCTGTCCCATATATGTTCATATCTCCTGTTTTCGAATATCTTTAATCATGTACAACTTTACCATTTATTTTCATGATAATCAAGTTCTTTATCCATACTCTCCGTTTTATAATGTGAGCATACGGAAGTAACTGGTAAAAAGATAGTAATTACGTTATCTATGCATAATTTAGATATGGACATGCATATGCTATAAAGGAAGATGATATGATTCTTCTCCGCTGGTGAAAGCAAGTACAGAAAGCTTCAGTGTCTTTTTGTGTCACGTGTATTGCTTTTCCAACAGGAAAGGGGCCGTCGCATTACAGCGACAGCCCCCGAAAAAATCAAAAGTTCACCTTTCTCATGCGGTTCTTAGGCTTCGATACCAACACTTTTCAGATAATCAATAACTTTACCAACTGTTGTCAGCTTTTCCAACTCCTCAGCCGGGATCTCAATATCATACTCCTCCTCAAGATTCGTTACAAGTTCAAACAAATCAAGAGAATCTGCACCAAGATCATCCTTAAAAGAAGTCGCCTCTGTAATCTCTCCTGCCTCAACACCAAGTTCATCTGCTAAAAGCTCTTTAATTTTTTCTAACATTATTCTTCTCCTTAAATTATTAATATTCAATGACTGCTCCGCAAAGCAATCCAATCAACAACTATCATAGCAGTTACTTTTGCTGAATCGTTGCATCTTCCAGAACTGCCGCAATCCCTTCTAAAGCATCCTTTTCATCCGTTCCATCACACTGAATACAAACTTCATCTCCACATTGTATACCGCTGGCCACAAGATTCAAAATACTGGCAGTATTAATAATGTGATATTTAAATAAAATCTTTGACGTCGCTTTATATCTTGACGCAGCATGGGCAATGAGCCCAGCCGGACGAATATGCATGCCGCATGGAATAGCAACGATTACTTTTTTCTCAACCATTAATATCTCCCCCTCAACGACGACGAGAATTCCACTCCCCCGCTCCGAGAAAATCACTTCATAAAACAAATATACAAAAATACCTGCTATACAAATTATGCTGTACAACAGGTATATTATACCACTTTTTCTCCTGTAATAATATCTGTTTTTTAAAATAAATTTTAAATCTCAGCTTTTTTTAATAAAAGATGTCCTGCATTTCGGACAGGTAATGCTAATCTTTCCTTTTCCCCTGGGAATACGTATCTTCTGCCGGCATTGAGGGCAGGTATAGATATGATAGTCTTTTCTTTGCGATGCATAATACTTTTCTTTACGAAAGCGATTGAATATCGCATCCTTTTTCTCCAGAAACCTCATATTTTGTTCGTATCTTTTATTAATATCTTTTGAAAAAGCCCGCACATAACCATATATAAGCAAAGCCAAAGCAAGAATAT
Organism: Coprococcus sp.; assembly: GCA_051877705.1. GTDB lineage: Bacteria > Bacillota > Clostridia > Lachnospirales > Lachnospiraceae > Coprococcus_A. Next base: position 6,178 of record JBJEJD010000106.1, read on the forward strand.
AGAACAGTGACCAGTGCGTAATAAGTTCAATCACCATACTGATAATTGCAATGACAAAAATAAACTGATTCAGCTGATCATTACCATAGCGTCCCATCATAAAACGCTGTATACGCTCTCTCATGAAATACCTTCTTTCATCCGTGTCTGTTTCTTTTATTTCTGTGAAATATATTACAGCAAAAGTGACTTAAGGTCAATGAAAGAAATATGTAATATTTATTAAGAAAATAGAAAAACCGCAGGATTTATAGATCAAATCCTGCGGTTATCATCAAATAATCAATTTAATTATTTAAGCTTTTTGATTTCTTCGATCATGATCGGAAGAACATCAAGTGCATTGCCTACGATACCAACATCAGCTACATCGAAAATAGGAGCATCTTCATCTTTGTTGATAGCTACGATATATCCGGAACCGATCATACCGGATACATGCTGTGTAGCACCGGAAATACCAAATGCAAAGTACAGTTTAGGAGCAACGATCTTACCAGACTGACCAACCTGATGTGCACGGGAAATCCATCCAGACTCCATAGCAGGTCTTGTACATCCGATAACGCCACCCATTAAATCAGCAAGTTCCTGAAGTTTCATAAAGTTCTCGGCACTACCCATACCACGTCCGCCTGCTACGATAACTTCAGCCTCTTCCAGATTAACAGATTCTGTGATTTCTTTAACTGTTTCTTTGATCTTAATTCTGATCTGATCATCAGCAACTGTGATTGCCTTCTTAACAATCTCACCAGCTTTGCCAGCTTCCGGCTCAGCCTTAGGAACGGAACCGCCACGAATAGAAGCGATCTGTGGTCTAACTGTATCAATAACAACATCTGTTAATACATTACCAGCATATGCAGGAACTGTAAATACGATATTGCCGGCGTCGTCAAGTTTAACACCTGTAGCATCTGCAACTGCACCAGCAGCAAGCTTTGCAGCTACTCTAGGAACCAGATCCTTACCTGTAGCTGTAGCACCTGTAAAGATTGCAGCAGGTTTTACTTCAGCAGCAATCTGAGCAACAGCATCTGCTAAAACATCGCCGTTATATGCACCAAACTGATCACCTTCAACTACGATTGCACTGTCAGCACCATACTCGATGGCAACTTTAGCACCTTCTTCAGAAGCAACTGCAACTGCGATAACCTTACCGCCATTAGCAACAGCTTTTGCAGCAGCGATATTCTCAAGGCTGACATTAACCGGCTTGCCTTCATCAAGCTCTAAAACAACAAGAATGTCTTTGTATTCTGCGAAATCCATTGTAATTCCTCCTTAAATTAAAGTACTTTTGCTTCTGCCATAATAGCAACCGCACGAATTGTAGAATCAGCAACAGTTTCTTCCTGAATCTTGATACCAGCCTGTTTCTTAGGCGGCTCATATAATTTAAGAACTTTTGTCAATGAACCTGCATCGTCTACTGCAACTTCAACTTCATTGATTGTAGCTTTTCTGGCAGCCATTTTGCTCTTAATTGTTGGATATCTAGGATCATAATCCGGTTTCTGGATTGTAACAACACAAGGTGTTGCCATCTCAACTACATTATATCCTGTCTCTGTTTCCTGTTTTACAGAAACACCGCCATCAACAGGGTCAACTGCAACAACGTCTGTTGTAACACCAACACCTAATTCAGATGCCAGCTGGATACCTACCATACCTTTGGCAAAGTCTGTAGCTTCTTTACCGCAGAAAATGATATCAAATTTAGCACCATTAGCCTCTTCGATCTTACCGATTGCTGCTGCAAGGATTTTAGCCTTAGCTACAGAATCATACTCTGCAAATGCAGGATCCTTAATCAGGAATGCTTTCTGAGCACCTACTGCAAGGCAGGACTTCAGCTCTGTAGCAGCTGAAGCATCACCGATTGTTGCTACAGTTACGCTGCCACCGTTAGCTTCTTTGCATCTTGCAGCCATTTCAAGAGCATATGTATCAAATGCATTAACTACACGTGTAACTTTGTCAACATTATCCAGTCTGATATCTTCTGAATCGTCTGGAACCTGTTTAATGCAAACTAATATTTCCATATCGTCGTCCACTCCTTATTCTTTATAGCACAACTGGTGTGTAGTTCCGTAGCCCTGCACACCAGTTATGTGGAAATTATCTGTTCCTATGAAATCAATTTGAAATCAATTCGCAGGAATATTCAGGATTTATGATAATTAAACCTAACAAATATGTTATGTAAAATTATTTGGTAGCGCCTAACCAGCCAGCGATAACCATACGCTGAACTTCGCTTGTACCTTCGTAAATCTCTGTGATCTTAGCATCACGCATATGACGCTCGAATGGATATTCACGAGAGTAACCATTACCACCAACAAGCTGTACACAACGACGAGCTACATCGGAAGCTGTCTCAGAAGCAACTAATTTAGCCATAGCAGCTAAGTGGCTGTGAGGCTCGCCATCCTGTTTAGCCTGAGCTGCACGATAGATAAGCAGACGAGCAGCGTCAACCTTAGCCTGCATATCAGCAAGCTGGAACTGTGTATTCTGGAATTTCCAGATTGGCTTACCAAACTGAACACGCTCTTTTGTATAAGCAACTGTCTCGTTGATAGCGCCCTGAGCAATACCAACAGCCTGAGCAGCAATACCGATACGGCCGCCATCAAGTGTTGTCATGGCAATCTTGAAGCCCTTGCCCTGCTCGCCAAGAAGGTTTTCCTTCGGAACGATACAGTTGTCAAAGTATAATGAACATGTGGATGAACCACGGATACCCATCTTCATTTCATGGCCCTGAACGGAGAAGCCTTCAAAACCTTTTTCAATGATGAATGCGGAGATATCTTTGTTTGTGTATGGTCTTTCCTTGTAGTCTGGTCTGTAAACCATAGCGAATACTACGAAAGTATCAGCATACTGAGCGTTTGTGATGAACACCTTGGAACCATTCAGTACCCAATGATCGCCTTCATCCTTAGCTACTGTCTTCTGCATAGCTGCATCAGTACCAGCACCTGGCTCTGTAAGACCGAAAGCACCTAACTTCTCACCGGAAGCAAGTGGTGTAAGATATTTCTGTTTCTGCTCTTCTGTACCATATTTGTAAATAGGCCAGCAGCAAAGGGATTCATGAGCGGATAATACAACAGATGTTGTAGCGCAATGTACAGCTAACTCTTCGCAAACTGCGATATAGGAAAGGTAGCTAAGGCCAGCACCGCCGTATTCTTCTGGGAAATACATACCCATCATACCCATCTCAGCAAGACCTTCGCGAGCTTCCTGAGGGAATCTCTCTTCCTCATCGATCTCATGAGCTCTTGGAGCTACTTCTTTGACCGCATAGTCATGTAACATGTCGAGAATTTCCTGTTCTTCTTCATTAAAATGAAAATTCATAAAACTATCCCTCCTAAAATTTAAAAAGTATGTATATATTTGCCGCAGCTGTTTTTTAACAGGCACGATCATGTGAAAATATTAACATTACTATTAATGTTTGTCAATATTTTCACATGATTCAATGATCTATATTTTATTAATTACAGTCTGTAGCAAACTTTACCTGGGTTAAGAATCATCTTTGGATCGAATACTCTCTTGATACCTTCCATGATCTCCATCTGTCTTGGGCCAACAGATTTAGCAAGATATTCAAGCTTACCGGAACCGATAGCATGCTCACCAGATACAAGACCGCCTACTCTTGTAGCTTCTGCATAGATATCATCGAAGAACTCATCAGCTTTCTTCTGGAAATCTGCAACAGAAATCTGATCATCACCAATGATGTAAATATGAAGGTTACCATCACCAGCATGTCCGAAGCTTTCGATCTGAAGTCCCATCTTCTCACCAACGCCATATACGTATTCAACATATGGAGCGATCATGTTAAGAGGAACAACAACGTCACATTCATCAAGCATTTCCAGACCATCTTTCCAGTTGGTCTCAGCCTTAATAGCTTCCAGGAAGGAGCTTCTTGCTGCCCATGCATCTTTGATCTTGGCTGGTGTATCAGCAACAAGTACATCGATAGCGCCAGCTTCAAGAACGATTTCAGAAGCCTGCTCAATAATAGCATCCAGCTCATCCTGAGACTTGCCATCGAATGTCACAAGCAGATATGCGCCAACTTCGATACCATCCAGAACCTGTGGATATACGCTCTTGCCGATATATCTTTCAGACTTCTGAACGATAGCTTTCTCCATAAACTCAAGTGCCTGAGGATCCAGGTGGTTGAATTTGAATTTAGGAACTGTGGAGATACAGTCTGCAAGGTTTTCGAAAGGAACAACCAAGCTGATAACTTCCTTCGGAGCTGGAATAATCTTTAATGTCAGCTCTGTGATGATACCTAATGTACCTTCAGAACCAACGATCAGGTTAAGTAATGAATAACCGGATGATGTCTTGGAAACTGTGCTGCCAAGCTTAACGATTTCGCCATCCGGAAGAACAACTGTCATAGCACGAACATAATCTCTTGTTGCACCATACTTGCAGGCTCTCATACCACCGGCATTTGTAGATACGTTACCACCTAAGCAGGCAAATTTTTCACCTGGATCTGGTGGATACATAAGGCCCTGTCTCACGCAGTCTTCAGCAAGGTCATTTAAAAGAACGCCAGCTTCAACATGTACTACGAAATTGTCAAGGTCGTAACCAAGAATCTTGTTCATCTTTGTTGTGTTGATAACAATACCGCCAGCAATAGGTACGCAGGCACCAACAAGACCTGTACCAGCACCTCTAGGTGTTACCGGGATTGTGTTCTCGTATGCAATCTTCATTACAGCAGAAACTTCCTCTGTAGTAAGAGCATCAACTACCAGTTCAGGCATCTTCTTACCATAGATGGACATCTCATCGTGAGAAAAGTCTTCATTGATATCTTCGCCAACGTAAACTCTCTTAGGGTCTACAACAGCTTTAATCTGCTCAATGATTTCCGGAGTCACTTTGTTATACTCACTCATTTTTACTTCCTCCTACTTTTTAAATATGGGCACAAAAAATATGTACCATTGGCCCTACCACTTACGTTTCTATTATAGAATATTATTTACCATTTGTCTAGTCAATTTTATGAATTTTGTCTGCTTTTTTTTAAAAAATACATTCTTATTCCATATATTTTTCACATGCATTACTTCAGTCAAACCGTGAACATGTCGGTTTCAATCTGATTTTTTAATGTTTCTTCATCTAAGATGCCGATAGTCTGTCATCGGTCAAGATAATCATAAATATAATTAAAGTGCTCATTCATCGCCCTGCGTCCCGCTTCCAGATCCTTAGCACGTATGGCCTCCACAATCCCGCGATGGGTCATCATCAATCCTTCACTGTTGGTGCCGTCGCTCAGAATTTTGGCACGCATATCCTTGATAAAAGAGTCCATTACTTCTGTCAGTGCCTGTAGATTGTCAATTATAAAACGATTCTGCGAAGCCTCGGCAATCGTATAATGAATCTTTTTATCATAATAGACCTTCGTAATCTCTTCAGGAGACTGTTCCAGCATCTCCATATAATATTCCATATTCTGCAGCTGTTCCTCAGTCACATGTTCTATGGCCAGTGTCAGCGCCTGCATTTCCAACGCATATCTGAACTCACTGATTTCCCTGAAGGTACCCTCTTCCAGAATAAACATCAGTGTCATAACCTCAATCAGTGTCTTTTCAAAATTATCCGATATAAAATTACCTGCCCCCTGTTGACTTGAAATAGCTCCCATTCGTTCAAGAATACTCAGACCCTCACGAATCGAATTCCTGCTGGAGCCAAGAAGAGCTGCCAGCTCCCTCTCCGGCGGCAGCTTGTCACCTTTTTTATATTTCCCGTGCATAATCTGTTTTTCAACATAATTAATGATCTTCTCATATGCCCGCTCACCTGTTTCCATATATTCATCCCTGCCTCACAGCTCTATGCCCATTTTTTTCATTTATTATAGCAAAAAAAATGTATTTTTACAAGGACAATAGAATTGAATATGTTTGTACACTGATCCCGTCGTAACTATTCAGCCCATACATACTTATTATATCTCCCGGTATATCGGATATTGAATAATGGCTTTAAACATATCACCGTCAATAACAATGTCCAGTTGACCGCCGCAGGCTTCAGAAAAACTTTTGGCAATGGCAAGCCCCAGACCGTGTCCTTCTGTTGTCCGGTTTACATCACCTCTTTGGAATCGTTCCACAATTTTATCCGGTGTGAAATCCATCTCATAGGCAGCTATGTTTTTAATGGTCGTAACAATCTTCTGATCTTCCAGTTCCGCGTCCACATATATACGGGTACCCTCCATAGAGTATTTTAAGGCATTCTCCAGAAGATTCTGATACACTCTGTATAGTCTTCTGCCATCACCGCTGACATAAAGGGGAGTTTCAGCAAAATTGGTTCGGATAGTCCTGCCGCTGCTGCTGATCCTGTCCTCCATATCCCCTAATGTCTGCTCCAGCAGCTTCACCATATCCAGTTTTTCCATAACAAGCTCCGCATTACCGCTGGTAGCCTTGGATATCTCAAACAGATCCTGTATCATTTCCTTCAGATGTTCTGATTTTGCAGAAATGATACTGACATAATCCTTGGCTTCCGGCGACATTTCTTCTTTTTTCAGTAAATCGATATAGCCAATAATAGATGTCAACGGGGTCTTCAGATCATGGGAAACATTGGTTATCAGATCTACTTTCATCTGCTCACTTTTCATTTGACGCTTTACACTGAGATCCAGACTCTCGTTGACTTTATCCAGATCACAAGCCGCCTCATAGAGCGGCGATGACTCTGCAACAGCCACCGGCAGTATCTCCTCCCCCTCAGACAGATGATGAAGTTCTCCAATAATCTGTCCCACATCGTGATAGAACTCTCTCTGCCCTATAAAAAAGGCAATTTCAACGATTAACAGAATAATCATCCAGAATCGCGAATATGAAAAGAGTAACCCAAAAATAATAAGAATATTAATACCCGCGAAAACAGCTGTACGGATCATCTGTTTTTTCTCATAATCATACGCTCTCTCGTAGTTCGCCTTCCAGGCCGCAGCTTTCTGCTGACATTGATGCTTCAGTCTGCGAAAAATAAATTCTTTTTTAATACGTACTTTCTTTTCTTTTGGTTTTCTCTTTGGAAGCTTGGAGGTGATCCACAGTTCCTTACGTTTCTCCGGATTTTTAAATCTCCGCACCAGAACAGCATAACACAGTACTGCTACAAAAATCTCCGGAAGCAGTAATACGAAAATGGCAATTTTAAAAGCGGCCGAGGAATATCCATCATTCATCCATATCCAGACATGATATGAAGAAATGATACCACCCAGCAGGCAACAGATACCCATTGCCACAACAGCCATGAGTACAAGCAGGCTGTCTGTCTTAAACTGATCTGCAAGGCGAAACAGCTTCAGCTCCCCATCATTGGTTTTTATATTTAGAGCCAGCATCACACAGGATAATATCATTACAATAATAGAGACATAAGCCGCAATGTCACCAACAAAAGTACTGCCCGACATATCCGCCACACCTATCGTCAAAAACAGATTGACGGAAAGGACAGCTAAAATAAACCATCCCGCTGTCCTGTTAATACCGTTTTTCATCTTTTTCAATTTTATATCCAATGCCCCACACCACCTTCAAATACTTCGGCTGCTTCGGATTGATCTCAATCTTTTCACGGATACGCCGAATATGCACCATGACCGTATTCTCGACAGAATATGCCGGCTCCTGCCAGACCCTTTCATAGATTTCCTCAGCCGGGAAAACACGTCCCGGATTACTCATCAGTAATTCCATAATCTTATACTCTGTTGCCGTCAGATGAACCGTCTCTCCATTAACGCTCAATTCTTTAGCATGCTTATTTAAAACAAGATCCCCAATGCGGATACTATCCTGCATAACATCTGAATTCATAGCTCCAAGCCGCATATATCTCCGAAGCTGTGCCTTTACACGGGCAATCATTTCCTGTGTATTAAACGGTTTACTGATATAGTCATCTGCTCCCATAGAAAGTCCCAGTACCTTATCCGTTTCTTCAGTCTTAGCCGATAAAATAATAATCGGAATATTGTTGGTCTCCCTAATCTTCATGACGGCAGCCAATCCATTCATCTTTGGCATCATGATATCTATCATAATCAAATGTACTGTATTGCCTACCAGCATATCCAGAGCTTCCAGTCCGTCATAAGCCTTCAGGGTTCTGTAACCCTCCAGTTCCAGTATCTTTGCAATGACACGGACAATCTCCCTGTCATCATCAACAATTAATATTGTCTGCTGTTCCATATTCACGCCCCTCATTTTCATGTCTATGTTCTAACAGTTACGATTATACAGTGGATTTCTGAAAATAAAATCAGTTATTTCTTTCAATATTCTTAA
>JBJEJD010000107.1:0-3367 GCA_051877705.1 Coprococcus sp.
TGCAGGCAGATACCACCTCATCAACGGATTCGTCGGACATGAACAGACCGGCATCGGATTTGGCCTGCTCGAACTCCAGAATGTTGTCGAAATAGGCTGGAAAATCTTTCAGTAATGTCAGATAGACTTCAATATCTTCTTTATCATAAAATGTATATTCAGACATCAGTATCGGAAGGATACTGTGGGTGCCGGAAGTACTGCTGAGACATTCAGGATAATAGAATAATTCCTCACTGTTAACGGATAGTTCTGTCTGAATATATTCATCCAGTATATCATAGGTGAGCTGCTGATCTTCGGTAAGTTCATTATAGTCAAAGCTGTGAAGCTTTTTCAGTGCATCCTTCAGGCTGTCATCTGTTTCGGTGGTATTTTCAGGATCAATGCGTCCAAGATCTATAGTGTCCAGAGAAATATGATAGGCAGAAGGATCTTTCAGTTCATAATGAAGGGTCAGTGCATCTGAACTGACAGAATCAATGAATAATTGTCGGGTAAATGCTTCAAATTTGTCGCTGGTATGATTTTTTTCCAGCACTTCACCAGAAGTCAGAACGTTGGAAGAAGAACAGCCGCATAAAATCACAAGAACAATAAGCAGGCCGGATAAAAAAACTCGTAATTGCTTTCGCATGGAAGGTCTCCTTTCTGGTATTTATGGCGTTTTAGTCAATAGTATTTACATTTTCATACGGATTTATTTAAGTATATCATACATAGAAAAAACATTTCAGTTTTAATTTTAATGTTGTATTCGTGAATGGGTTATACTATAATTGGTAATTAGAATGACTCATTGCGCCCATGCGCATGATACATGATAGATATACAGGAGGAGAGAGACATGGCAAAGAAACCTTATTATATTACAACGGCTATTGCCTATACGTCCGGTAAGCCGCATATCGGCAATACTTATGAGATTGTACTGGCAGACAGTATTGCGCGTTTTAAGAGAATGCAGGGGTATGATGTCCGTTTTCAGACAGGTACGGATGAACATGGCCAGAAGATAGAGATCAAGGCACAGGAAGCTGGTATTACGCCGAAGGAGTTTGTAGATAATGTATCAGGTCAGATAAAAGAGATATGGGATCTGATGAATACTTCTTATGATAAGTTTATTCGTACGACAGATGAAGATCATGAGAAGCAGGTTCAGAAGATTTTCAAAAAGCTGCATGATCAGGGTGATATTTATAAAGGCTATTATGAGGGGAAGTATTGCACACCTTGTGAATCCTTCTTTACAGAGAGTCAGCTGGTGGATGGTAAATGTCCGGACTGTGGCCGTGAAGTTATTGATGCGAAGGAAGAGGCCTATTTCTTCAAGTTAAGCAAATATGCAGATCGTCTGATTGAGCATATTAATACCCATCCGGAGTTTATTCAGCCGGAATCCCGCAAGAATGAGATGATGAACAATTTCCTTCTTCCGGGTCTTCAGGATCTGTGTGTATCCAGAACCTCCTTCAAATGGGGTATTCCTGTAGATTTTGATGACAAGCATGTGGTTTATGTATGGATCGATGCTCTCAGCAACTATATCACAGGTCTTGGGTATGACGTTGACGGCAATCATGGTGAACTTTATGATAAATACTGGCCAGCTGACCTCCATCTGATCGGCAAGGATATTATTCGTTTCCATACGATCTACTGGCCAATCATGCTGATGGCCCTTGATCTTCCACTGCCAAAACAGGTATTTGGTCATCCATGGCTGTTAGTGGGCGAAGGCAAGATGAGCAAGTCAAAGGGCAATGTGATTTATGCTGATGATTTGGTCAGATATTTTGGTGTAGATGCCGTTCGTTATTTTGTATTACATGAGATGCCGTTTGACAACGATGGTTCTATCACATGGGAACTGATGGTAGAGCGTATGAATTCCGACCTGGCCAATATTCTTGGCAATCTGGTTAATCGAACCATTTCCATGAATAATAAATATTTTGGCGGTATTATTTCTAATCCGGGAGTATGTGAACCGGTGGATGATGATTTGAAAGCAGTTGCACTGGCTATGCATGAAAAGGTAGATGCCAAGATGGATAAGCTCCGTGTGGCTGATGCCATCACAGAGGTGTTTACACTGCTTAGAAGATGCAATAAATACATTGATGAAACAGAACCTTGGAAATTGGCAAAGGATGAGGAGAAGAAGGACAGACTGGCAACAGTGCTTTACAATCTGATGGAAGGTATCCGTATGGCAGCAGTTGCACTGGCAGCTTATTTGCCGGATACCTCTGCGAAGATTCTGGATATGCTTGGAACTCAGGAGAGAGATTATCTGAAGCTTGATACATTTGGTCTTCTTGAGACTGGCGGCAGAGTTGTGGAAAAACCGGAGATCCTTTTTGCAAGAGTGGATATTAAAGAGCTTCTCGAGAAGGTCGAGGCTGACAGAGCCGCCCAGGCGCCTGTTGGTGAGAAAGCAGAGGAGACAGCCGAAGAGGCTGCAGAAGATGATGGTATTGACATCGAGCCGAAGGAAGAGATTACTTATGATGATTTTGATAAGCTGCAGTTCCAGGTGGGTGAAATCATTGCCTGTGAAGCTGTCAAGAAATCCAAAAAGCTTCTCTGCTCCCAGGTGAAGATCGGCAGTCAGGTGCGTCAGATCGTATCCGGTATCAGAAAATATTACTCACCGGAGGAAATGGTTGGCAAGAAGGTTATGGTTGTGACCAATCTAAAACCTGCAACACTGGCCGGTGTAAAATCAGAAGGTATGATTTTGTGTGCAGAGGATGCGGAAGGCAATCTGTCGCTGATGGTACCTGAAAAGAATATGCCTGCAGGTGCGGAGATCTGCTAAGCTGTATAACAGTAAAACATGATAAGCCTCAGGGATGACACAGCAGGTCATTTCCTGAGGCTTTGCTGTGAAGGTCCGGAGAAGGGGAAATCGGGATGAATACAGAGATTATTGTTTTTATCATTGAGATTATTGGAACCATTGCTTTTGCATCTTCAGGTGCCATGGTGGGTGTAAGAAAAAACATGGATATATTTGGTGTCATTGTGATGGCTATCACAACGGCTGTGGGCGGTGGTATTATCAGAGACCTGATTCTGGGGATTAAGCCGCCGAATACTTTTAGAAATCCGGTTTATGTAGAGTTTGCCATTGGAACTGCCCTGGTACTATTTGTTGTATTGTATATAAAAAGACAGATTTTGGACAGTCAGTTTATGATTTATTATGAGAAGCTGATGAATTTTATGGATGCCATTGGGCTTGGAGCCTTTACGGTTATAGGTGTCAATACGGCTTACAGTATTGGTTTTGGACCGCAGAAGTTTCTGCTGTTATTTGTAGGTGTTATAACCGGTGTGGGCGGCGGTGTTCTCAGAG
>JBJEJD010000108.1:0-5573 GCA_051877705.1 Coprococcus sp.
GGTTCCGGTTGTTACCTGCCAGCCGTACAATTTATAGGAATCATAGGAATTTTCGGAGAGTGGCGGCAGCTGAAATTCACTTTGGATCAGCGCAATGCCGTCAGTATATAATTCGATGAATGTATCGAAGGCTTTCTGTGGGTCTTTGAATACGGCCATACCGCTTTTATCCGCCCCAATGGCAAAATCTTCACTGATGGCTTCAAATCCGGCTTTATTGACATCCCCTTTGATATTCCCCTGACCGGGAACATATTCCTGAACAGATGGATTGGTAATACGTTCATTGACCGGGCTCGTTAAAAAACATATCATAAGAACGAGGCAGACAATAACCGCTGCTATTATTGTCCGGTGTGAGGTTCTTTTGTAGCTGATTATGTTTTTTACCCGGACTTTAACACTTATCTCACCAAAAGCAGGCGGAGAAACAGAAAAACTTCTGTGTGACAGACAGCAGGAGAGAAGGGTCTGCATATAATCGCTCCGTTGTTTGGCATTCATATCTTTAACTACCTGTTCATCACAGGCAAGCTCAATATCTCTGCAAAAAAGAATATATGCGATCCAGATCATCGGATTGAACCAGTGAAGTGTAAGTATCAGGAAGCCAATAGGCTTGTGCCAGTGATCGTGCCGTCTGATATGGGTCTGCTCATGGGCAATAACGGAGGGCATAGCATTTTCTGCTATATTAAAAGGCAGATAGATCCTGGGACGGATCATGCCCAGCACAAAGGACGATGATATATTTTCGCTCTGGCAGATATTATCTCTCAAAAGTACAGATGTCCGGACTTTCCCGTTCAGGCGGAGATAGCTGACAGACATATAAACAAGCATGACAGCCATGCCGAGAATCCAGATGAAAGCAAGAAATGGGATGATAATCTGAAGCGGATTGGCGCTGGCAATGGGTTCGGGTGAAAATATCTGCTTGATAACAGGATTGATCAGGTTGTTGAAAGATGAAATACCACTGTCAATGGCAGGGGAGGGATCCATCATGATGTCCGGGCTGATGGTTTGCGAACTTGGAATCAGACTGAATATGCTTCCAATGGAAAATGGCAGAATCAGCCGGAGTCCGATGAATGCCCAGAAAACAGGCAGGATTCTCTTGTAGGATGTTCTTTTGAAAAAGAATCTGAGAAGGAGCACAGCAAGTACAAGCCAGCTGGCAGCGATGCTCATGTTGAGAACCTTTATGAATAAATTCGATGCAGTATTCAGAAATAAATCAGCCATTGGAATTCTCCCTTCTGTAGCGATCGATCATATTCTGGATCTCGTCGATTTCCTGATCAGAAATCCGCTGATGCCTGGTAAAAGCAGCAACAAATGCAGGCAAAGAACCTTCAAATTTTTTCTCCACCAGTTCATCAATTTCGGATGCCTGTATGGCATCCTTGGATACCAGTGAAGTGACGATGGTATGTTCATTCTTAAGAACCCCCCGTTCTGACAGCCTTTTGATAACGGTATAGGTGGTGGTAGGCTTCCATCCCAGCTGTTCCTGACACAGTCTGACAAGCTCGCTGCTTTTCACAGGTTCATGTTCCCATAAAATAAGGCAGAAGCGGTATTCACTCTCAAAGATTTTAGGTGTATACATGTTTAATCACCTCCATGCTCTAATGCATTAGACTTCATATTTAGTCTAATGCATTAGAGGTGAAAAGTCAAGATATTATTCTCAGAATGGTACCTTTCTGAAAACCGTTTTTTGTCGAGCGAAAGCGTGTTTGAAGGCAGAAATTGTCTATACTGTGTTTCAGAAACCAGGTGGCTGAACCGCAATACATTGATAAAAAGATGCAGTGGCAGTTTGATAAAAAAGATTGACAAAAAGTAACAATAATATTATAATCAGCTCGTGAGAAAAACAGAGTATGTTTTTGCGAAACAAATGATTGATTGGGCTTTCAGAGTCCGAATTTTATAAGTTGATTACTTTATAATCGAAATTTAGGCATATCATCTTGTGAAAGCTCAATAAGAGTGACAGTTATTTGGCAGATAGTACTCTGTGACAATGAGACTTCCTGATTGGAAAAAGACTGGAATTTATATGACGCGTATGAAGCAAGTAGATGAACCTACTTGCTTTTTTAATGCTTTGATATGCAAAACAAACTGCTGACAGCAGGGTATCTGCTTTATTTGCGAAAGATATGATAATGGGGGATAGCGGGATGGAATACAATAATCAAAAGTCTGCGCCGATTTATGAGGCACTGGAATACTTTCGGAGGAGGCGGGTAGTTCCTTTTGATGTGCCGGGACATAAGCGGGGCAGGGGGAATCCTGAGCTGGTAGAGCTGCTTGGAGCAAAATGTGTGGGACTGGATGTGAATTCTATGAAGCCGCTGGACAATCTGGGACATCCGGTGTCGGTGATCCGGCAGGCTGAGGAGCTGACGGCGGAGGCTTTCGGGGCGGCCCATGCATTTTTGATGGTGAACGGGACCACAAGCTCCGTTCAGAGTATGATTCTGAGTGTCTGTAAGGCGGGAGATAAGATCATTCTTCCGAGGAATGTACATAAAAGTGTGATCAATGCCATGGTGTTATGCGGCGCTGTTCCTGTTTATCTGGAGGCGAAGGTCAATCCGAAGATCGGCATTGCTCTGGGTGTGGAAGTGGAGGAAGTGCGTCGTGTCATGGACGCCAATCCCGATGCGGTGGCCATATTTATCAATAATCCCACCTATTATGGTGTCTGCTCCAATTTAAAGAAGATCGTGGAAATGGCCCATGAGCGGCATATGAAGGTGCTGGCGGACGAGGCTCACGGTACCCATCTGTATTTCGGGGACAATCTTCCCCTGTCAGGAATAGCGGCAGGTGCCGATATGGCCGCTGTCTCCATGCATAAATCCGGAGGAAGCCTGACCCAGAGCTCGATCCTTTTGTGCGGGCCGGACATGGATGCGGAATATGTGCGTCAGATCATCAATCTGACTCAGACAACCAGTGCCTCCTACCTGCTTTTGTCCAGTCTTGATATTTCCAGACGAAATCTGGCCTTAAGAGGCCGGGAATCCTTCGCCAAGGTGACGAGGATGGCGGAGTATGCCCGCAATGAGATCAATGATATCGGTGGATTTTATGCTTATGGCAGAGATCTCATTGACGGTGACAGTGTCTATGATTTTGATGTGACCAAGCTGTCTGTGTATACACAGGGGATTGGGCTGACGGGTATTGAGGTCTATGATCTTCTGAGGGATGAATATGATATTCAGATCGAGTTTGGAGATATCGGCAATATTCTGGCTTATATTTCCATTGGTGACAGGATTCAGGATATAGAGCGTCTTGTGGGAGCGCTGGAGGATATCAAGCGTCTCTATGAGAGAGATTCCAGTGACCTGTATTGTGGCGATTTTATACAGCCGGAGACGGTGCTGACACCGAGGGAGGCTTTCTATGCCCAAAAGCGTCAGGTGCCGGTGACAGAGGCCGCAGGTTATATCTGTGCGGAGCTTGTCATGTGTTATCCGCCGGGCATTCCGATTCTGACGCCGGGAGAGAGGATTACAGATGAGATTATAGAATATATTCTTTACGCAAAAGAAAAGGGCTGCTCTGTACAGGGAACCAAGGATCCGAATGTGCAGCTCCTGAATGTGATTATATAGGAGGTGGGGCTGTGGAAATATGGTTTTCCCAGATGGACACGGAAAACATCAAGACCAGTGTCCGGGTAGAGAAGCAGCTGTTTGGTGCCCAGAGTGAATATCAGCGGATCGATGTCTTTCAGACGCGGGAATTCGGCAAGATGATCGTTCTGGACGGTGAGATCATTTTCTCGGAGGCTGATGAGTTTATTTATAATGAAATGGTGGTCCATGTGCCCATGGCGGTGCATCCCCATGTGAAAAACGTGCTCATCATCGGCGGCGGGGATGGCGGTGTGGCCAGAAATTGTATTGAGTATCCGGAGATAGAATCCATTGATGTGGTGGAGCCGGATGAAATGTTTGTGGAGGTCAGTCGGAAATTTTTCCCTGAAACGGCGAAGGGCTTTGATGATGACAGAGTCCGGGTCACCAATATGGATGGCCTGAGGTTTCTGAGAAGATGCCGGGATCAGTATGATTTGATTATCAATGATTCCACGGATCCCTTCGGACATACGGAAGGTTTGTTTACTAAGGAGTTCTACGGCAGCTGTTATCGGGCTCTGAAGGAGGACGGCATTATGGTCTATCAGCATGGCAGTCCGTTCTATGATGAGGATGAGGAGGCTTTCCGGGCCATGCACCGCAAGGCTTACAGAAGCTTTCCCATCAGCCGGGTTTATCAGGCCAGCATCCCTACCTGCCCCGCGGGCTACTGGATGTTCGGTTTTGCGTCCAAAAAATATCATCCGCTGAAGGATTTTGACCCGGAGCGGTGGAATAAAAGAAACATCAAAACATGGTATTATACGACCCATTTGCACAGGGGAGCCTTTATGCTTCCGAAATATGTGGAGGATTTACTCAAAGAGGAGGAGAATGCAAGATGAGCAGATTAATGATTATCGGCTGCGGCGGTGTCGCTTCTGTAGCCATTCACAAATGCTGTCAGAACAGCGAGGTTTTTGAGGAGATTATGATTGCCAGCCGTACCGTTTCAAAATGTGATGCTTTGAAGGAAAAGCTTCAGCCAACGACAAAAACAAAAATTACGACAGCACAGATCGACGCCGATAATGTGGAGGCACTGACGGCCCTGATCAAATCCTATGGACCGGATGCGGTATTGAACGTGGCCCTGCCTTATCAGGATCTGACCATTATGGATGCCTGTCTGGCTGCCGGTGTTCATTATATTGATACGGCCAATTATGAAGCGGAGAATACGGATGATCCGGCATGGAGAGCTGTCTATGAAGAACGATGCAAACGTCTCGGCTTTACAGCGTATTTTGATTATTCCTGGCAGTGGGCCTATCAGGAACGTTATGAGAAGGCAGGGCTGACAGCTCTTCTTGGTACAGGCTTTGATCCTGGTGTGACCAGTGTATTTGCGGCTTACGCACAGAAGCATTATTTTGATGAAATCCATACCATTGATATTCTGGACTGCAATGGCGGCGATCACGGCTATCCATTTGCCACCAACTTCAATCCGGAGATCAATCTGAGAGAGGTGTCTGCACCGGGATCCTACTGGGAGGACGGTCATTGGGTTGAGATTCCGGCCATGAGCATTAAGCGTGAATACAACTTCGAAGGTGTGGGCATGAAGGATATGTATCTGCTCCATCATGAAGAAATTGAGGCCTTGGCTAAAAATATTCCGGGTGTGAAGAGGATCCGTTTCTTTATGACCTTTGGACAGAGTTATCTGACCCATATGAAATGTCTTGAGAACGTGGGTATGCTTTCCACGACACCGGTCGAGTTTAATGGTCAGCAGATCGTGCCGATCCAGTTCCTGAAGGCATTGCTGCCGGATCCGGCATCCCTTGGACCGAGAACTGTGGGCAAGACCAATATCGGCTGTATTTTCACCGGTATCAAGGACGGCAAAGAGAAGACTTTGTATATCTATAATGTCTGTGATCATCAGGAATGCTA
>JBJEJD010000108.1:5673-10796 GCA_051877705.1 Coprococcus sp.
CTGGCTCAGAAAGCATTTTCCATGTTCTGTGAGTATCCCCTCATTGGAAAATATCTTGTCGGAACGACTGCCAGCGGTCTCTATGAGGCCAGACTTGGCCGGGAGGAAATGAATAAAGAAAATCATATATTTGCGCCGGCGTACCATGCCAGTGAAATCGATGAAATTGCACGTATCTGCGACCATGTGATATTCAATTCCTTTGCCCAGCTTCGTAAATATGAGGCTTATTGCCAAGGAAAGGCCAGTGTGGGACTGCGTATCAATCCCGAGTGTTCCACCCAGGGAGATCATGCCATCTATGATCCCTGTGCGCCGGGGTCGAGGCTTGGCATTACTTTAGCCAATTTCAGGGCAGAGCTTGAGAAACAGCCGGATGCTCTGAAACACGTGGATGGACTGCATTTCCATACCCTTTGTGAACAGAATTCCGATGATCTGGAGAAGACGCTTGCGGCCGTGGAGGAAAAATTCGGTCCCTGGCTGAAGCAGATGAAATGGCTGAATATGGGCGGCGGTCATCATATTACACGGGAAGATTATGATATCGAACGGCTGATCCGATGCATTCGTCATATGAAGGAGACTTATGATGTGGAAGTCTACCTGGAACCGGGGGAGGCCATTGCCCTCAATGCGGGATATCTGGCGACGGAGGTCATGGATGTGGTGGAAAATGGCATTAAAACTTTGATTCTGGACGCTTCTGCGGCCTGTCACATGCCGGATGTGCTGGAGATGCCATACCGTCCGCCGCTGTATGCAAGCGGACAGCCGGGAGAGAAAGCCTTTACCTATCGTTTATCCTCCTGTACCTGTCTGGCAGGGGATATCATTGGTGATTATTCCTTTGACAGAGAAATCAAAGTGGGGGATAAACTGTATTTTGAGGATATGGCCATTTACTCCATGGTGAAAAATAATACTTTTAATGGTATAGGGCTGCCGGCTATTGCAGTCATGGGAACAGACGGAGACTGCCGGATCGTGAAGCAGTTTGATTATGCGGATTTTAAGGGACGGCTGTCATAGAAAATAGAGGATTTAATATGAAGAAGTTGACTGATATTCCGGGGCAGGATGGTTTTCATATGCCTGCAGAGTTTGAAAAGCATCAGGGCTGTGTGATGATCTGGCCGGTCAGGCCGGGATCCTGGCCTTATGGTGCCGCAGAAGCACAGGAAGTATTTTCTCAGATTGCCCGGGCCATTGCAGAAAGTGAGACCGTGTGGATGCTGGCAGGCGCAGGAGAGATTGAGGAGGTACAGGCGAATTTTCAGGGCGATAAAAGTATCCATGTGCTGGAGATTGCCACCGATGATGCCTGGGCCAGAGATGTGGGACCGACCTGTGTTGTTAACAGTGATGGAGAGATACGGGGCATTGACTGGCAGTTCAATGCCTGGGGCGGCAGCTGGGACGGACTTTATGCCCACTGGGAGAAGGACAATCTGGCTGCTCCGGCTATCTGCCAGGCCCTTGACATGGATTGCTATGATGCCCGGCATTTTGTGTTGGAGGGCGGTTCCATCCACACGGACGGCGCGGGAACGCTGCTGGTGACGGAGGCATGCCTCCTGAGCCGTGGACGGAACCCTCAGTTGAGCAGGATGGAGATAGAGACGGAACTGAAACAATATCTTGGCGTGGAGAAGATCATCTGGCTGCCGCGGGGAATCTATCAGGATGAAACCAATGAGCATGTGGATAATGTCTGTGCTTTTGTCCGTCCCGGTGAGGTGGTGCTGGCCTGGACCGATGATGAGGATGATCCCCAGTGGCCTTTGAGCAATGCCTGTCTGGAGGTACTGGAGAAAGAACGGGATGCACGGGGAAGAAAGCTGACCGTACATAAGCTGCCGATTCCGAAAAAGCCTGTCTGTATCACGGAATATGATCTGAAGGGCTTTCAGTTTGAAGAAGGCGAGGATGTTCGGGAAGCGGGAGAGAGACTGGCGGCCAGCTATGTGAATTTTTATATATCCAATGGCGGTGTTATCGTTCCACAGTTTGGAGATGAGAACGATCAGCTGGCAGTGGATATTCTGGGAAGCCTGTTCCCAGGACGAAAAATTTATCCGGTTCAGGCCAGACCTGTTATCGTGGGCGGCGGTAATATCCATTGTATTACTCAGCAGATTCCTGCAGGGAGGAGAAAATCAGAATGAGAAAAGTAACCATTGGTGCGGTGCAGATGCGCTGCAGTCATTCCGTACAGGAAAATATTGAGAAGGCAGACCGGATGACCCGTGAGGCGGCCGGAAAAGGGGCCAATATCATCCTTCTTCCGGAGCTCTTTGAACGGCCTTATTTCTGTCAGGAGCGGCGGTATGACTATTATCATTATGCAAAATCTGTCATGGAGAATGATGCAGTTTGCCATTTTATGAAGGTGGCAGCGGAGCTTCAGGTGGTTATTCCGGTGAGTTTCTATGAGAAGGACGGTACAAGGCTGTTTAACAGTGTGGCAATGATCGATGCAGATGGCAGTCTCCTGGGTGTTTATCGTAAGACGCATATTCCGGATGATCATTATTATCAGGAAAAATTCTATTTCACACCGGGAGATACAGGTTTTAAAGTATGGGAGACAAGATATGGAAAAGTCGGCGTGGGGATCTGCTGGGATCAGTGGTTCCCGGAGACAGCCCGTTCCCTTGCTTTAAACGGGGCGGAAATGCTGCTGTACCCGACAGCCATCGGCAGTGAGCCGATTCTGGAGTGCGACAGTATGCCCCACTGGCGGCGCTGCATGCAGGGACATGCGGGCAGCAATCTGATGCCGGTGGCCGCAGCCAACCGTATCGGCCGTGAGGATGTGGAGCCGTGTACAGAAAATGGGGGACAGAAATCCTCCCTCATTTTCTATGGCTCATCTTTCATCACCGATGAGACCGGAGAGCTGGTGGCCAGTGCCTCCAGAGATCAGGAGGAGGTGCTGACAGCTTCCTTTAATCTGGATGAGATTGCAGATAATCGCATGAGTTGGGGACTTTTCCGGGACAGAAGGCCGGAATGTTATGGCGATATGACTTAAATTCAGATACCGCCGTACAGGAAAGAAATTCCTGTACGGCGGTATTATTACTTAAAATCTTCTGACAACGTCGTTGAAAGTTTTTCTATGCGCCCTTCGGTAAATGGTGACTGCAGGCCGCAGGCTTGAAGGGTATCCTCCAAAGTTCCGCGCTCTCCTGCCGTTACCAGATCGTTATAAATACTGCAGGCCAGATCAAAGTCTTCCTGCGCAATCTCCCATATTTCCAGTGCCGGGACGGCAGACACCGCATAGCTGATATAGTAAAAAGGCTGATCATAATTATGGCTCGTCAGTACCCAGTCGTAACCCGGTATGTCAGGATCTTCTGACAAGCCGTATTCAGCCGAAAGTCTTCCATATATGGCATTGATTTCTTCAAGGGTCGGATCGTCGAGCTGATACACTTCCTGCTGGAATTCATCGTACATGCATCCGGTGACAATATTGTCCAATGTGTTGAGCAGCAGATATTGTCCTGGAAGGCTGCCATATTTTGTTTCAAACATCTCGTTAAAAAATCCGGCGAAAAGAAGCTCCAGACCCTGAGAATGTATTTCTGACAGATTTGTATTGGATACATAATCTGTATTCTCAGGATTCAGGCAGTAGGCATAAAAATGACCAAATTCATGAACAATCGTGGAAAGGTCATAAAAAAGGAATACCGGCTGATTAAAGATAAATGGTTCATTGTAAACATGTAAGAAAACGGTATAGCCGCTATCCACTTTTTTCGTGTTATAGATCAGGCTGTACAGATGATTTTCTTCCATGAAGGTGAAATAGCGCTGCAGATCCGGATGAATTTTGCCAAAATACGGCCGGAGAAGGTCAAGCTGATCCTTGATCAGCATGCCGGATATATCATAGTCCAGTTCGTCGGCCGATTCCCAGTCAAAATCATTATAAAATGAAATATAGGTATCCAGAAGGGAGTCTTTCACATCGTTGCAGAAGGAAACAGCCTGTTCTGGTGAAAAATCATTGTCATTGAAGCTGGCATAACAATAGTCAATATAGGAATCAAAACCATAGGAAGCAGCAATTTCCTGACGGATATCAATCAGATCCAGAAAAATTTCTCCAAGGACAATATTTTCCTGCTGAAGGATATCATCATAGGCGGCTATGTATTCTTCATCGGTAATACTCATATCATAATACAGCTCATCGAGGGTATAATCTGTACCATTGATTTTTGTTGTATAAACTTCTGAAGCAGCAAGATAGTATTCGTTAATCAGCTGCTGTTCCTGGATGAGAAGATCGTTGATATTCTCATCGGCTTCAAAATAATTTTCGAAATAGGCGATTTTGTCACTGTCCCACATGGCTCTTGCATCATCACCATAATCTGACTCAAGAATATTGATGCCAAGGTTGTAGATGCGGTCATCAATTTCATAAAAGGATTCCATAACAGAGACATATTCTTCCTGATAATATGTATTGGTTATATCCATGTCACTGTAGAGCGAGAGCAGGTCACAGGACAGAAGAAGGTACTGCTCTTCTTCGAGAATCTGGTCGAAAAGGGCAAGCAATTCATCTGCATTGCTGCTGAAGCTGTAAAGCAATTCCGCTTTGGTGAGCATTTTTTCCAGTTCTGTTGTGTCATAAGGCTCATAGGAGATTTCTTTAAAATCGGTTCCGACCAAACCTGTCTGTGCCGTCTGGACAGATTCATCCGGAATAGTAAGAGAACTTTCGATGGTTTCATTAACAGATTCAGCTGCAGCAGGCATTTTTACAGCATGTCCGCAGCCTGATAGGATGAATGTCAGTATGAGTGTAAGAATAATAGGTTTTTTTCTCTTCATGGGATATCCTTTCGTATGTGTGAAATAGTGGCTGACAGTTTTATTATACAGACTGGATGATGCTGTGTCTATGAGTCTTGTAAGGATTGAGGCAGAAAATTAATTCTGGTAAGATTTTATAAGAATAGCATGGAGTAATGGTAAAATATGAAGTATAATCAGAGTGATTCATAGGACAGCAGACAAAAGGGAGGACTGAAAATGCCGAATCAGTATCACATTCTGGTGGTTGATGACGATACAGCGATTGTCAATATTATAGA
>JBJEJD010000108.1:10896-14126 GCA_051877705.1 Coprococcus sp.
CGGTATGATACGCTGGGTTCCATCCGTGAGGACAGAAGTGACGAACAGCTGACTGTCGGCGATATTACCCTTGATATTGTTCAGAAGAAGCTGTATGTCCGCGGCGGGCCGGTCAAAATGACTGCAACGGAATTTAAGATTCTGCAGTTAATGATGACCTATCCGGGAAGGGTGTTCCCGGCTGAGGAGATTTATGAGCGTGTATGGGAAAATGATGCCTACGCGGTGGAAAATACGATTATGATTCACATCAGCCGTATAAGAGAAAAGATTGAGTTGAATCCGAGAAAACCGGAATATCTGAAGGTCATATGGGGGATAGGCTATGTTTTTGAAAAACCGTAAAATACTGCCGTTGATTTGCTGCATGCTGGCAGCACTGTGTCTGTCAGTCGGAGCTGTTCTGTCAGATTCCGGAAACGGGGAAAATAATATTTATGAAACAATGGTATCAGAAGAAATAGAAGAAACAAAGGCAGCTGTTGTCGGATCGGAATTGCCGGAAGTAATTGCTGTAGAAGAGGAAGAAACAGCAATGGTTCCTGAAACAGGAGGGGGATCTGACTTCACTCCTTTTTATGGCAGGTTATTATATGCCGGTGGTATTGTTCTGGCAGCTCTTTTCATCTTTTTCATGAGACAGACCGGACCATTTCTTGGTCCGGAGATTGAAGTGGCATTGCTTTTCCTCAGTCTGTTTATGATCAGACAATCCTTTCATATGTCTGTGGCGGGCTATGTGGTATATTTGTGGCTTATGTATTATTTGCTGCTGGTCTGCGCAAGAGGTTTGTGGTCATGGCTGCGAAGCCGCTCTCAATTGAACTGGAGTGCGGCACACCGGCTTGGTATGCTGGTGGCGGGAATTTCAAAAAAACAAAGCAGGTATCTGTATTTCCAGGTTGTATTTAGTGTCCTGTGGCTGATAATAATGGTTCTATTTTTATCGCAGGCCAGACTGGATATTAGTTTTGGACTGTTAAGCGCAGGTTGTCTGTTAAGTGTGGTTTTATCTGGACTTTGTTTTATGCAGCGGGCACAGGATATGGATCATCTGGCCCTGCAGATAGCAGAGTTCCATAATGGAAATGAGGTTTCAGTGCGTGAAGGCGCCTTTGCCAGGGAGGAGGAAATGCTCATTGATCTGAACCGTCAGCGGGATGAAGCTGTGCAGAAGGCTGTTGTCAGTGAACGTTTCAGAGTTGATTTGATTGCCAATGTATCCCATGATCTGAGGACACCGTTGACGGCAATTATGGGTTACGGAGAACTGCTGCAGGAGGAAAAGCTGTCTCCAAAAGGGGAGAAGCAGCTGGAGGAACTAAATCGGAAGGCAGGGTATATGCGTGATCTGGTAGAGTCATTGTTTGAATTGACAAAGGTATCCAGCGGTGCCGCAAAGAGCAGGATGGCTGAGATTGATCTTATCCGTCTGCTGGAACAGACGCTGGGGCTGTTTGATGATCAGCTGAAGAGTAAAAATCTGCAGGTGCGCAGGCATTATGAGATGGACAGTCTGCCATTGGTAACGGATGGTGCCAGAATGCATCAGGTTTTTGCCAATCTTGTGGGTAATGCCATCAAGTATACACTTCCCGGAACCCGTATTCATCTGGAAGTAAGGGATGGCGGTCAGGCGTACATGATACGTATGATGAATGTCGCTTCATATGAAATGGATTTTAATCCCGAGGAGATTACAGAACGGTTTGTCCGCGGAGATAAAGCAAGAACGACGAAGGGAAGCGGACTTGGCCTTGCTATAGCACGAACCTATACGGAGTCCGTCGGCGGGAGCTTTAAAGTGGAAATAGACGGCGAGCAATTTAGCGCCATTGTAGCTTTACCGAAAGATGTAGAGAAAAAAGATTCGCAGTAAAATTGAAAGATTTTTGAAAGAAGGCTTCAGCTTTTTTGAAAGGAACCCTCTGTATCCTGAGAAGGGACAGGGGGTATCTTTATGATGAAAAAAATATGGCATATACTGCCGGATCTTTTGAGGCGGCTCATACTGGCATGGCTGGCATCAGTCCTGCTTGTTTATTTCCTGCTTCCGAACCAGCAAAGGAAGCTGGAAGAAATGGAAAGTCTTCGGGCCATGTCCATTAGTCATGTAGTAATTATGATGCTTGGAATATTTGTTATTCTTTGTATTCTGTCCTGGAAAAAAATAAATGTTGTCCGGGCAGAGCGATGCGGTATATTGCTGTTATTTGTATTATTATCTGTTTTATCTCTTAAGGCCTCATTTACTGTGCCCTTTTTATGTGCAGTGATACTTGTGTGTATCATTTTAGGTATATATGTCCGATACGGGCAGAATTTATTACCCCATATGATAATGGAAAATTCTGAAGTTTTTCAGGAGGCTGAGAGAATTAAGAGAGTTAAAAACTCCAAATTTACGATTTTGGTTCTTAGTATGATTGCACTTTTATTTTTTCTGTTTGTCAGCCTTTGGACAGTATGCAGGGTATTGAGCTATTCGTCACCTTCCTATGATTTTGGAATTTTTTCTCAGATGTTTTATTATATGAGGACGACAGGACTTCCAAATACGACCATAGAGAGGGATGGATTGTTATCCCATTTTAATGTTCATGTGTCACCTATCTATTATCTTATGCTGCCCTTTTACTGCTTTTATCCTGAACCGGTGACACTGCAGATTTTACAGGCTGCAGTTCTGACTTCTTCCGTTGTACCTGTATGGAAACTGGCGTGCAGCCATGGCTGTACTCAGGCTGCAGGCGTCATGCTTGTCTGGCTGCTGCTCTTATATCCGGCTTATTCAGGCGGAGCGGGATATGACCTCCATGAGAATGCATTCTTGACACCGCTGCTTCTCTGGCTGTTTTACGCCATTGACAGCCGAAAGGGATGGGCTGTGGGGATATTTGCCGTACTTACGCTGATGGTAAAGGAAGATGCGGCGGTTTATACCGCAGTGATTGGATTATGGCTTTTACTTCGTTCCCTGTTTGATACAGAGGACTGCAGAAAATGGAATATAAAAACGGGTTGTCTGCTTTTGGTTGTGTCACTGGTATGGTTTGCATTTGTTACAGGCTATCTGGACAGATACGGTGATGGTGTGATGACTAATCGTTACAGTAATCTGATATATGATGGTTCCGGTTCATTGCTGACTGTTGTCAAAGCGGTTTTTTTGTCCCCGATGAAAGTACTTTATGAATGTGCGGATGTGGAGAAGATTGGTTTTATCCTCC
>JBJEJD010000109.1:0-3346 GCA_051877705.1 Coprococcus sp.
CCCTGCCATAAAAGCATGCCTTCACCGCCAATTACTTTTCTGCAGCCTGCCTCTCTGGCTTCTCTCATAAGACGTGTTTCCAGCGGATTGTAGACAACATCTGCCACCACCAGATCCGGCCTGAACATGCTGGTATCTGTCACCGGTGTGGTATCTTCATGAGGTTTCATGCCAAGTGATGTGGCATTGATCAGAATATCTGCTGCTGCAATCTGCATTCTTAATATATCCTGATCCTCAAAGGAAAATGCTTTCACTTCACATTCGGGAGTTTCTTTTCTGAGTTTTTCAACAGTTCTTTCTGCCTTCTCCAGACTCCGGTTAAAAATTGAAACAGCTGCCGCACCTTCCAGCGCGCACTCTACCTGAATAGCTGTTGCTGCGCCGCCGGCACCCATTATCACAATTCTTTTCCCCTTAACATCCACACTGTTTTCCCGCAAATTACGGACAAAACCAGCGCCATCTGTCATGTAACCAATCAATCTTCCATCTTCATTGACCACTGTATTGCAGGCCCCGATGATTCTTGCCGCCGGAGAAAGCTCATCTACATACTTTGCAACGGCGCTTTTACATGGCATTGTAACATTAAATCCTCTGAGCTGGAGCAATCGAACAGCATCCATTGCCTGCGGCACCTGCTCTTCTTTAATATCAAATGCCATATATGCGTAATCCAGGCTATGATATCTGAAACTGAAATTATACATTGCCGGAGAACCAGAATGACCAACCGGACTTCCAATTAAAGCCAGTAATTTTGTTGTCCCTTTTATTCTTTGCTCCATATTTAAATCCTCCTGATTCAAGACTTATGAATGCCATGTCTATGCATCACATATGATCTGTTTTAATTATAGTACACCAGATTGAATATTACCAATCAGTTTTAGTTACGATTTTGTCTGAATTGATAGCTTTTTCAAGAATTACTTGTCATTTCCATTAAGCAAACGGCCTACCAGCTCTTCACATATTTCGAGCGTACTCTTGCCGTCTGTTGTAATAATAATATCTGCGGCCGCTTCATATTTTTCTCTTCGCTTTTCCATGAGTTCCGCAATGAATCCGACATTTTTATTATTCTCTATCAATGGCCTGTTATGGGCATCCTTAACACGTTCATAGATCGTTGACGGCTGTGCAGTCAGAAGAACAACCCTTCCGTTCTTTTTCATTTCCGCCACATTGCACTCTCTGAGCGGTGTACCGCCCCCGCAGGAAATAACAACATTGGTTCTTGACTGCATCTCTATCAGCAGATTTGTCTCCGCGTCACGGAAATACTCTTCTCCATGAACCTCAAAAATATCCGAGATACTCATGCCTTCCCTCTTTGCTATGACCTCATCCATCTCAACAACATCCATGGCAAACAGTGTACTCAAATAACTTGATATTGTCGACTTTCCTGCACCCATAAAACCAATAAGAACAATATTATAATCAAACAGCTTCCTTGCCTGAATCTTTTTGCTGCATGTTATGACTGTATTAAATACATCCATAATCTCCTGCCCATGCCGTTTATCCTCAAGACTTTTCATCAGCCATCTCTTTGTCTTCTCCTCCTGCTCCGGCTGCAGAATCGGCAGATGATTTGCCTCCTTATAAGCCATAATCTGTTCTACAATGCGATTACGCATCAACAATGTGCTGAGAAGAATTTCATCGCACTGAGATAAATCATCTCTTAACATTTCCAACTGTTCCATTTCTTTTCTCCATTCCTTAAATTCTTCTGACAAATTCACTTGGTTTATTTATAACTTTAAATTCTTAAACCGAATATATATTACCATATATTTCTAAAAATGTCATTTTAAAACTCAGCCATCTAACTAAGCAATTTCTTTCTTTTTTATCCTAAAATATAAATATTCCCTATAAATATATCTTTATCCAATTAATAAATATATCGTATGTTCAAGCTATTTACAACTTAAAACTCATCTGATTCACCAAGCCGTTATTATATTCGTTCCTTACTTCGCCCTTGTTTCCATCTTTTAATTATGTTATGATGAAAGGCAGTAAAAAGGAGATAAAAACATGGCATTAGACGGACTCGTTATTTCAAATCTTGTATATGAACTTTCAGAAGCCCTGACAGGCGGGCGTATCAATAAAATTTATCAGCCGGAACCGGATGCACTGATTCTCGGCATCAAAAATAACCGCACAAATTATAAACTGCTGATCTCTGCCAGTGCTTCTCTGCCTCTGATCTACCTGACAACAGAATCACCGGCCAATCCGACAACGGCACCGAACTTCTGCATGCTGCTTCGCAAGCATCTGAACGGCGGTAAGATTTTGTCAGTCACTCAGCCCGGTCTGGAACGGATCATCCATTTTCATATTGAACATCTCAACGAAATGGGTGACATCTGCGAAAAAATTCTCATTGTAGAACTCATGGGCAAGCACAGCAATATCATTTTCTGTCAGCCGGATATGACGATTATTGACAGCATTAAACATATTTCTGCCAATGTAAGCTCCGTAAGGGAGGTTTTACCTGGCCGTACCTATTTTATAGCCGAGACACAGCACAAACTGAATCCTCTGGATATTGATCAGGAAACCTTCCTGACACAGGTGCTGTCCCAGCCTCTGTCTGTGAGCAAAGCACTCTATACCACCATCACAGGCATCAGCCCGCTCATTGCAGAAGAACTCTGTTTCAGGGCCTCCATCGATTCAGGCATCAGTACAAAGGCCTTATCTGAACTAGAACAGCTGCACTTATATAAAACTTTTGAAAGACTGACAGAAGATATCCGTGAACATCGCTATCTGCCTAATATCGTTTCCGATGAAGGCACACCGGTGGAATTTTCTTCTACGCAGCTTACCTGCTATGGTGAACTGCAGGAGGAGACCTTTGACAGCATATCCGATGTCCTGCAGTATTATTACTCAGCCCGTAATGCTGCCACCCGTATCCGCCAGCGCTCATCGGATCTGCGCCGCATTGTCACGACAGCTCTTGACCGCTGCCGCAAAAAATACGCACTGCAGGAACGCCAGTTGAAGGATACGGAGAAAAAGGATAAATACAGAATCTATGGAGAAATGATCAACACCTATGGCTACAGTCTGGATTCAGGCGCCAAAGTGCTGGACTGTGTCAATTACTACACCAACGAGGAAATACATGTCCCTCTGGATCCTCAACTGACCCCCCACGAGAATTCTGTGAAATATTTTGAACGATATAATAAGTTGAAACGAACCTTTGACGCATTATCCATACAAATTCAGGAGACCAAGGATGAACTGGAACATCTGGACTCCATCAGCACCGCACTGGATATCGCTGTTGTGGAAGATGACCTGG
>JBJEJD010000110.1:0-14118 GCA_051877705.1 Coprococcus sp.
CAACCGATGAAATAATGCCGCCCTGGATACCATCCAGTGATACTTTATAAATATCCAGCAGTGTCTTTAACTCAATTAGAAATTCTTCCTTTGTTTTCCTGCGGTCTGTCCGGATCCTTCCGGAAAAAAGCACATTCTTCTCATGGTCCATGAGGCCGGCTACAATATTGGAATTGCCGATATCTATGACAAATATCATATGTCAGCCTCCTTTTTATTCTGCTTTCTGTTCCAGATGTTCAGCAGTTGATTTAAAAGTATATCGGCAGCCGCTTCCTTTGACATCATTGGAAGATCCATGGTCTGATTTCTGCCAATAAGAATCAGGTGATTGGTATCTGTTCCAAAACCGGCTCCCGTTTCCTTCAGACAATTGGCTGCGATCAAATCTGCATTCTTTTTTTCAAGCTTTGCAGCAGAATTCTCAATGACATTCTCTGTTTCCATTGAGAATCCGCAAAGTACCTGTCCTGCCCGTTTATGTTGGCCCAGCCAACCAAGGATATCCTGTGTCCGTTTCAGTTGCAATGTCATTATACCATCAGCCTTTTTAATCTTTTCATCCGCCGTGCATTCCGGTGTATAATCCGCTACGGCAGCTGATTTGATAATCATGTCCTGCTCATGGACACGGGATATGACTGCTTCGAACATATCCGCAGCGTTGGTGACAGGCACCACATCTATAAAAGGAGGCGGTGTGAGGCTGACAGGTCCCGTAACCAATGTGACTTCAGCTCCGCGAAGCATGGCCTGCCTGGCAATGGCATATCCCATTCTGCCTGTTGAATGATTGGAGATAAAGCGTACCGGATCAATAGCTTCCCGCGTCGGACCTGCCGTCACCAGAATTTTCCTGCCTTTCAGATCTTTCTGGCATGCAATCTCACGAAGAATATAGCCCAGCAGGACTTCCTCGGAAGGCATCTTGCCGTCACCTGTTGTTCCACAGGCCAGATATCCGTGATCCGGTGGTATGATGATTCGGCCATAGTGTTCCAGTTTTTTCAGATTATCCTGCAGAACCGGCTGATGGAACATATTTTTATTCATGGCCGGTGATACCAGGACCGGACAGGTCATGGCCATGACGGTGGTGCTGAGCATGTCATCGGCAATACCGCAGGCTATTTTACCTATGATATTGGCTGATGCCGGGGCTACAAGCATCACATCAGCCCTGTCTGCCAGGGCAATATGGGCAATATTGAACTGAAAATTCCGATCAAAGGTATCCACCATACATTTATTGCCGGTCAATGACTCAAAAGTAATGGGATTAATAATGTTTGTGGCGTTTTCGGTCATGATCACATGGACATCCGCATGCAGTTTTTTTAATGCACTGGCCAGATTTGCAATTTTATAGGCAGCAATGCTGCCGGTAATACCCAATACAACTGTTTTTCCCTTCAGCATTCCGTCCACCTCATACGCAGGTCAGAAGGCCATGTTTTTCATAATGTGTTACTCGCTGGATATGATTCTTTTCATCAACGAACACAACCTTCGGGGGATTATCTTTAATTTCCTCCGGAGACATCCCCGCATAACACATGATAATGATCTTATCTCCTACCTGAACCATACGTGCTGCCGCACCATTCAGACAGATCATGCCACTTCCCTTTTCCCCTGCAATAACATAGGTTTCAAAACGCTGCCCGTTATCTATATCTACAATCTGTACCTGCTCATATTCGCAGATACCGGCTGCTTCCATCAATTCTTCGTCAATGGTGATGCTGCCGACATAATTCAATTCTGCCTGAATAACAGTCGCTCTATGGATCTTTCCCTTTAACATTGTCTGTATCATTTTGTCTGCTCCCATATAAAATTGTCGATCAGTCGGGTCTTACCGATATAGACAGCCATGGCCACCAGGATCGGCCCATCTACAACATGATGTATATCAATTGTATCCCATTTTACCATTTCCACATAGTCAATACGGGCCAGTGGTTCAGCTTTAATGATGGCTTTCATTTTCTCCAGAACCTTTTCACCATCCTGTTCACCTGATTCAATCATGGCTTTTCCTGCAAAAACTGCCCTGCTCAGAACCAGTGCCGCCTTTCTTTCTTCTGCCGAAAGATATGTATTTCTGGAGCTTTTAGCCAATCCGTCGGCCTCACGCACGATCGGACAGCCGATAATCGTCACATTCATATTCAAATCACGGACCATCCGGCGGATAACAGCCAGCTGCTGCGCATCCTTTTCTCCAAAATAGGCTCTGTCCGGTTCTGCAATATTGAAAAGCTTGTTGACAACAGTACATACGCCGCGGAAATGTATCGGACGGCTTTTGCCGCAAAGCTCTTCAGTTACACCTGTGGTATCCACAAAAGATGTAAAATTCTCCGCATACATCTCTGATACTTCAGGATGAAAAACGATGGCAGCGCCTGCGGCCTCACAGAGCGCACAGTCTGCTTCTATATCCCTTGGATAGCTGGCCAGATCCTCCTTTGGTCCGAATTGGATCGGATTGACAAAATCACTGACGATAACCCGGTCATTTTCGGCAACAGCCCGATTGATCAGACTCTGATGTCCTTCGTGAAGATATCCCATGGTCGGGACCAGACCGATGGTTAATCCTGCTTTCTTCCAGGCTCTGACATACTTTTTGACTTCTTCGATTGTTTTAATCAGTTCCATGGTACAGGTCTCCTAGTACAGTTTTTCAATGATTTCCTGGTCGATGCCGAAGGTATGCTCTTCTGCCGGAAATGTTCCTGCCTGCACCTCTGCAATATATGACTGGAAAGCGTTGGTCATTACTTCACCTATGTTGGCAAAATGCTTTAAGAATTTTGGCTTGAAACCGGACATGCCAAGCATATCCTGATTGACAAGGATCTGTCCGTCACAGCCGGCGCCGGCTCCGATACCAATGGTCGGGACCGGGACAGCTGCCGTAATCTTATCAGCCAGGGCTGCCGGTACACATTCCAATACGATGGCAAACACACCTGCTTCTGCAAGGGCCTTGGCATCATCCAGAAGCTTCTGGGCTGCCGCTGCACTTTTTCCCTGTACTTTATTGCCGCCGAGGGCATTGATGGACTGCGGAGTCAGACCGATATGTCCCATGACCGGAATACCTGCCTGAACAATGGCCCTGATCTGCGGAACCATTTCACGGCCACCCTCAAGCTTTACTGCATTGGCACGCCCTTCTTTCATCAGGCGGCCCGCATTTCTGAGTGCCTCCTCCACGGATACTTCATAGGACATAAACGGCATATCAACGACAAGTAATGCGCTTTTCACACCACGGGATACAGCTGCACAGTGATGAATCATATCATCTACTGTTACTGATAAAGTATCCTGATATCCCAGAATGACATTTCCAAGTGAATCTCCCACCAGAATACCATTGATACCTGCGCCGTCGATAAGACATGCTGTCGAATAGTCATAGGCCGTCAGCATGGCCAGCTTTTTACCTTCTTCTTTTGCTTTCCTGAATGTTACGACTGTGTTCTTCATTTTCAGATTCCATTCCTTTCCTGTGATCCTCCGCCAGGACCACCCTTTGATTGAACGAGTCGGGTCAGTTCCCCGTAATCCCGCTGCGGATTTTTGCATTTTGCAATTTCAATGAGCACATTGGCAAGGTTACAGTAGATTTCTTTTTCTCTTTCAGGTAATACACCCAGATGATGCGCTACGGTGGATACGTCCGCACGTTCCACAGGTCCCGTCAGGGCATTGATCGGACCTGCATCAGCCAGAGTCTGTACATTATTGACCATCAGAGGACCCAGCGCTTTTTGCGCGCCTTCCCGGTCAAAGCCACAGGCCATCAATAGCTGTACGCCCTCCTCAAAAAGGCCGCACACCATATTGCTGACAAAAACAGCCGCACTGTGATACAGCACCTTATTCTCTGCAGAAATTACCCGCACGGGATTGCCCAGGGCGTGAAAATACTCCTGCCAGAAATCAAGATATTCCGGTGCTCCTTCAATTGTAAAATAAGCCTGTGAAATCTCCCTGTAAGACTGCCATTTGCTGTGAATTGCAAATAAGGGATGGATAGAATAACCAAATGCATGCATCTGGTCGATTTCAGAAAATACGGCGGATGACATCGCGCCGCTACAGTGACAAATACACTTGCCTGTTAACGTATATCGCTTCAGAGAATTCCATACTTCTTTGATAGCCCCGTCTGAGACCGTCAAAAACAGAGCATCACTCGATTCTATGATATCTCCAAGATTCGTGTAATACTTCGTATGTGTAAATTCAGATGCTTGTCTGGCGGACTCTTCGCTTCTGCTGTAATAGCCTGATACACACGTATTGTTGCGTTCTGCCATATATTTTCCAAGAGTGACGCCTGCTTTTCCTGCACCAATAAATCCAATTCTCATCTAATCACCTTCCTTAATAAATAACAGGTGATGCTCTTATGAAATCCCGTTCATGCCGATACAAGTTCCACATCGATTCGCGAGAATCCGGAGTGTGCAAACAAGGTTTGTCGCGGTATAGTTTCCTGAAGAATACTATCCGGCAACATTATACCAATTTTTTCCCGATTTGTACAGAAAAATAAAAAAGCCATTTGCGCATTTTTTTGCAAACAGCTTTTTATCCGCCATATATGTCCTTTTATCTCAGCATAATTCCATCATCTTCTGCAAAGGCAACAATTTGCTCTGCTGTCAACAGATTGTGATCTGTTTTATGGATTAAACAGTAACTGCTTACCTGTATGATTCTCCGCTTATCCAGTTCAGGACAGGATAGACAGTATCATCCATAACAATTGATTCTACCTCTTCAGCTGTTATCTGTCTGTGGATTTCAGCCATCATCGATTCATAAGCCATGTTTTCATCAAAAACACCTGTTTGTTTTAAAAACATTACAACTACAAGAAGGAGCATGACTGCAATCATGCGGATAGAAAAAGACTCATTTGATTCTACATCAGCTTGTTGATGTGGATAATTTTTTCTATATTTTTTAGTTTCATTATTATAGAATGTGTGTTCTCTTTTGATTTTGTCTATACTTTCTATTTTTTTACTGTTGCTTTTGACCTGATAAAACAGATCCGAATATCTGTTCATGATTCAAACCACCTTTTTTCTTTCACTATATTCAATAGCCTGTTCAATTATTAATAAGCTGCAGCAGGATTTATATTGCAACTTGCATCGTAAATAATCAAAAAAAGAACCGACTGGCATTTCCAATCGGTTAGATAATAAAAGAAGAACACATGATATGTTTACTGATTACAGAGTTGAATTCTAAATATTCAAAAGAAACATCGCATCTATGGTTCGGAAATCATCAATGATAACCGTGGCCTTTGACAGGTCCTGCTCTCCTGATGTGGGATTCTGATATCCCACACAAGCCATTCCAGCCCTTACAGCTGCCAGCACACCATTGGAAGAATCCTCTATAACAACACAATGATCCGGCTGTTCCTCAAGTCTTTGGCAGGTCTCCAGAAATACATCCGGTGCAGGCTTGCCCTTTGGAACAGATTCGCCGGAAAAAATCAGATCAAAATACTGTTCAACACCCAGCTTTCTCAAAACTGCATGGATGAATGGATAAGATGAGGAGGAAGCAACAGCTGTTTTGAGTCCTGCAGCTTTTATGGATTGAAGCAAATCTACCGCTCCAGCCGTTGGCTCTGCATTACTGGCTGTTACAAGATCAATCATGATTCTTTCACGTTCTTCAATCAGTACTTCTATGGATTCTGTAAGATGATATTTTTCTTTAAAAATAGTAAATCGATGGACATTGGTGGTCCCGGCATAGGCAATCATATCTTCAACAGGAACATCAATGCCATGGGCGGCCAGCGTAAGCCGGTCGCCCTCATAATGCATGGGCTGACTGTCGATCAGGACACCGTCCATATCAAATATTATGGCATGTATCATGTTATCCTCCGTCGCTTAACGGCAATAATTTTTAAATTCTTTCAAAACATCCAGTACCAGTTGATAAGTGCGTTCAACAGAAGCAATATAGAGTTTTTCCCTTGAAGTATGAATATCCTGCATATCCGGCCCAAGACTCACCATATCAAGACCAGGCATCTTTTCAGACAAAAGGCCGCACTCCAGACCGGCATGGATCATCTCAACAGAAGCTTCTCTGCCGGTTGTTTCTTCATAAAGCTTTTTACAGAGCGCACAGATTTTTGAATCAGGGTTGAATGGCCATTCCGGATAATCACCCGAGAAGCTGATCTCACCGCCGAAGAACTCTGTCATATAACGAAGCTTTTCTTTCATAAGGAGTTTCAGAGATTTGACAGAACTTCTTATGGCCCAGGTCATGGCAACACCTTCGGTGGTTGTTCTGAGAATACCGAGATTCAGAGAACTCTCAACCAGTCCCGGAAGATCAGCGCTCATGGTCTGAACACCATTTGGCATCTGCATCAGCATGAAAATGACTTTCTCCATCAAAGACATGGAAAAAACATCGTAATTGTCCTGGATGCCGACTGATGAACGAATGCTGATAGCCGGATCACTGGTACGAAATTCAATGCTGATATCCCGCTGGAAAGCTTTTGTAAGATTCTCCACCGTCTCTATATCTTCTGAAGATACAACGATCTCCGCATGACTGTCCACAGGGATGGCATTATCTTTGTCGCCGCCATGGACACTGATAAGACAGAACGGGATAGTTTCGTGAAGCTGATACAGGAATCGTCCAAGCAAAATATTGGCATTGGCACGGCATTTATGAATCTCAGCACCGGAATGTCCGCCAATAAGATCTGTGATGTCGATCTTCATCTTTGTTCCCTCTGCTGTCATCTGAGACATTGGAAGCAGTGCTTTTGCCTTTACACCGCCGGCACAGCCTGCAAGGAAATGTCCCTCATCTTCCGAGTCAAGGTTCAGCAGATACTCAGCTTTCAGATCGGAGGTGTCCAGTGCAATGGCACCTTCCATGCCCACTTCTTCCTCGGTAGTAAACACAACCTCCAGATCCGGATGTTCAATCGTATCGTCTTCCAGAATAGCAAGACCCATGGCAACAGCAATACCATCATCACCGCCAAGTGTCGTACCGGATGCACGAATATAGCCATCCTCTACAACAAGCTTAAGTCCGTCCTTCTCAAAATCAAATGCCACATCCGCATCCTTGACACAGACCATATCCAGATGTCCCTGGATCATCAATGTCTTTGCCACACCATAACCAGGAGAGGCTGGTTTTTTGATAACAACATTATATTCTTCATCCTGACGCACTTCCAGATTCAAAGCTTTTGCCACAGAAACACAGTAGTCACTGATTGCTTTTACATTGTAGGAACCATGGGGAATCCTGCAGATTTCCTCAAAATAATAAAATACTCTTTCAGGTTTTAATCCATCTAAAACGCCCATTGTTATCCTTCTTTCTTATACTTATATTCGTATTGTATCATTGTTGATAACAGCCTGAAAAACCGACTGTCCTGAACAATTATCCGTTAATTCTTAAAACTATGAACCGGTGCAGGTATTCTTCCGCCGCGATTAATGAAATCTTCACAGCTGAACGGATTCACCTTCATGATCGGGGCATAACCGAGAAGACCGCCAAATTCTGCTGTATCGCCCACTTCCTTGCCATAGACAGGGATCAGACGCACAGCCGTTGTCTTCTGATTGATCATACCGATGGCCATCTCATCAGCAATAATACCGGAAATGGTTGAAGCTTTTGTCTCGCCTGGAATGGCGATCATATCCAGACCTACGGAGCACACACAGGTCATGGCTTCCAGTTTTTCCAGAGTCAGGGCACCGTCCAGTACAGAATCGATCATACCCTGATCTTCGGATACAGGAATAAAGGCACCTGATAAACCGCCCACATAGGAGGATGCCATAATACCGCCTTTCTTCACCTGATCATTGAGGAGGGCCAGTGCTGCCGTCGTACCAGGCGCACCTACACGCTCAAGGCCTATTTCCTGAAGAATCTCAGCCACACTGTCACCTACAGCCGGTGTCGGAGCCAGGGAAAGATCGATGATGCCAAAAGGCACATTCAGACGGCGGGATGCCTCCTGAGCTACCAGCTGGCCCACACGGGTTACCTTAAAGGCCGTCTTTTTGATAGTCTCGCAGAGAACACCAAAATCCTGTCCACGAACAGCTTCAATGGCACGCTTCACAACACCCGGACCACTGACACCTACATTAATCACCACATCACCTTCTGTCACACCGTGGAAGGCACCTGCCATAAACGGATTGTCATCCGGTGCATTGCAGAATATAACAAGCTTGGCACAGCCAAGAGAGTCATTATCCTTTGTCAGTTCAGCCGTCTTCTTCACTGTTTCTCCCAGAAGCTTAACCGCATCCATGTCAATGCCTGTTTTGGTGGAACCCACATTCACAGAGCTGCATACCAGTTCTGTCTCAGCCAGGGCCTGCGGAATAGAATCAATAAGCAGCTTATCAGCCGGTGTCATGCCTTTGGAAACCAGAGCGGAATATCCGCCAAGGAAATTAATGCCCACCGTATGAGCCGCTCTGTCAAGCGCTTTTGCAATTTTCACATAGTCTTCAGGTGTCTCACAACAGCACCCGCCGATCAGCGCGATCGGAGTAACAGAGATACGCTTATTGACAATCGGAATACCGTATTCCAGTTCGATTTCTTCTCCGACCCTGACCAGATCTTTCGCCTTTGTCGTGATTTTACGGTAAATATTCTCACAGACCACATCCACATCTTTATCACAACAATCAAGAAGACTGATGCCCATGGTAATGGTACGGACGTCCAGATTGGACTCCTGGATCATCTTATTCGTTTCCTGAACCTCAAATAAATTCGTCATGTATCGTTACCACCTTTGTTAAATTCTATGCATGATGTTAAAAATATCTTCGTGCTGCATCTTAATCTGTACGCCAAGGTTACGGCCTATCTCTTCCAGATCCGTCACAAGGGCGGCAAATTCTTTATCAGCGCCGTTGGCATCAACAATCATCATCATATGAAAATAACCCTGAATGATAGACTGATCAATATCCAGAATGTTGATATTATGTTCTGCCAGATAGGTACATACAGTTGCAATAATACCGACTCTGTCCTTGCCGATTACAGTTATAATTGTCTTTTTCATAATTAAAAGTCCTCCATATAGGTATTTTTCACAGGATACCTGAGGAATACTTTGTACACTGTACGTTTGTAATCCCGGTATCATTATGATATTAAGGGCAAAAGATGCCTTACGGATTGTTCCATGCTTCGCACTCCCACGATCCCGGCATCATTATATTGTAATAACAGGCATCGCCAGGTCTCTCGGGGCAACGCTGATATTCAGTTCATCCTCTCTCACTGAAAAATGATTCATAAGTTCATTATGTACCGCCTGCAGCGCCAGCTCGGGAAAATTATTTTCTTTGCTGAGATGACCGAGAATCACCTGCTGCAGATGTTCATTTAAAAGCCGTCCAATGAGCTGTCCGGACATCTCATTGCAGAGATGGCCATAATTTCCCGCAATTCTCCGCTTAAGCTCGTAGGGATAAGGACCCGTTTCAAGCATGCGCAGATCATGATTGGCTTCCACATAAAGCAGATCACAGTCAAGAAGCTCATTGACAATGGAATCATCAAAATATCCCAGATCGGTCACCGTACCGATCCTGCATTGACTGTCCTCAAAATGATAGCTCACAGGATCTCTGGCATCGTGGGGGATAGAAAAGGGATGAACCATCATATTGTTAATCTTAAAAGGCTCACCCGGACGGATCACATGAAAAAGTGATTCGTCAATGGCTCCCAGAGATTTCATCTGTCTCAGAGCATTCAATGTTCCTTTTGTTCCATAAATGGGAATATGATATTTTCTCGACCAGACGCCGATTCCCTGGACATGATCTGAGTGCTCATGTGTCACAAGCAGTGCATCCACATCCCTGCCTTCCACATTGAAGGTTGCCAGACCTGATTCTATCCTTTTCTTGCTGATGCCTGCGTCAATCAGAATATGTGTATCATCATTCGCTGCATACAGACAGTTGCCGCTGCTGCCGCTGGCAATTGTTGCAAATTGCATGAATTTCATCCTCTCATCGTATAATAAACGGCTCCAATGCCTGAGTTAAATTATAAAGCATCGACATTTTAAACGCAACCATTATTTTGCCGGAGTTTTTCTCTTTTCTCTTTATATTTCCATTCTATATCCTGCTTTTCTTACGGTTTTGATCATATTGCCACTTTCCCCCAGAGCTTTGCGCAGCTTTTTAATGTGATTATCCACCACTCTTTCGCTGCCGTCAAAATCATAGCCCCAGAAACGAATCAGCAGCTGTTCACGGCTAAAAATCCGATTAGGATTTTCTATGAAAAACAGGAGAATATCATACTCCATGGGTGCAAGTATACACGATCTGTCATTGCTCCAGACCTCATGTGTTCTCACATCTATTCTGATAGTTTTGCATCGTATCATCTTATCAGGAACAGTTCCTAGCATTCGAGACATTAGTGCCATAGATTTTGCATAAAGCACCGGAAGTGAAAAAGGTTTAGTCATATAGTCATCTGCTCCCATAGCATAACCATTCAGTTTGTCCTCATCCTGTACTCTTGCCGTAAGAAAAATTACCGGCACATCGCTGATCTCGCGGATTCTGCGGCAGACTGAAAACCCGTTCATTCCCGGAAGCATTACATCAAGAAGTATAAGGTGACAGGTATTGGTTTTTATCAGTTCCAAAGCATCTTCTCCATTATCACATACAGACACTGTCCATTCTTTGCTGCCAAAATAATCTGCAATGACTTCCTGCATCAGTTTGTCATCTTCCACAACAAGTAAATTCATATAACTCCCTCATCTTCTTTTTTTGCTAAATTAAGTATACTATAAAAATATTTATAATCGGAAGGTAACTTTGACCCCGTTTTCTGTATTTCCAATCTCAATGCTCATATTAAACAGATTCAATATTTTTTTAGTCAAATAAAGCCCCATGCCATAATGACTGCCCCGGTTATATCCGTTCGGATTCGCCTGGCAGAATGCATCAAAAAGGTGGTCGAGTTTCTCTTTTTCTATAGGTTGACAAGTATTTTCTATAATACACTGTCTCTCTTTAATTCTGATATCTATAATGCTGCCTGTATGACTGTAGCTGACAGCATTATCCAGCAGATTGAATATGGCTTTAGAAAGATACTTTCTATCCGCTTCCACCTGAAATAATGCCTCTTCCTGAAGCTGTATGGTGAGCTGCTGCTCTGCTATAAGCGGTTCCAATTTACAAAGTTCATCTTTAATAATATCTGCCACAGAAAGCTTACGCTGCTGCAAATCCAGGGGTTCTGAATCAAGTTTTGACAGATCTCTCATCTCATCTGCAAGATGGGCAATTTCCTCTGTTCCTTTCACAATCTGATTTAAATAATAGTCTTTCTTTTCTGGTACTGTATTCTCCATAAGATTTTCAGAAAAACCACGAATAACACCAAGCGGTGTTTTCATCTCATGGGCCAGGGCATTCGTGAAATCCCGGCGGTTTTCCTCAATAGCTGCTCTTTCTTTATTGGTTTTATGAAGGATACAGATAACAGCAGACATACAGGCAAGCATAAGAATCAGACAGGATAAATAGACATATTTCATGTAGTTTACAGCTGCCATCCAGGGGTGACATTCAGACGCAAGCAACAGTATGCCTCTTTTGTTATTTGAAGATGTACTTATTATTCGAATATCGGAATATTGTACTGTAAATTCAGAATTTGATATTTGATTTATAGAATCTTCATACATTTTTTCCATCGTTGATTGATCCAGATTGCGGATTGTACTCTGTAAATAAAAGTTTTTATGCCATTCCATCCATGCCTGGCGGCCCTGCCCCATATTATAAGGCATCAGAACAGTAAAGTTATGATATTCATTATCACTGTCATCAGAAGAAAAATAATCCGGATTCTCCCATGACCATACTGTTTCAAATTCAATCGGCGCATAACTGTATCTCTGTCCACTCTTATCCGTTATTTCATGATGATAATAACCGCCCAAATAAGGATTAGGAACAGCTTCAGAAACAAAATCAGGATAATCCTGTTTTTCCCAGGCAATTCTTTCAATCAGCAACCGATAAAGCGTTTGGGTATTCTTATCAATTGCAGCATAATAATTGTAGGTTGTACTTTCATCGGGCACCGCCATATCGGCTTTCATTGCTGCATAATCCTCTTCAACTATTTCTGCCATTTTAATCATATCTTCCTCAGATAGATAATCACTTAATGCTGCATCAATGAGCGTATATGTATCCTTTTTTTCCATAAAACCCAAATCCGTCAGATTGATAGAAAAGCTATCCTGCGTTTTTTTTAATTCATTGATCGTATAATCATAAAAAGCTGCTGAGAACTTCTGATATTTATCTTCATTTATATTATACAGAACTGTGAACGCCCGAAGGATTTCATACTGACGATATTCCTTTTGGTATGCAGTATCGATCCGACAGGCATCGTCAGAAGACAACTGATTATTTAATTCCTGCATCTTATTTTCATAGCGCATTTCATATTCTTCCATATATTTGTTATGAACAAGACACGTTGCGCCAGTCATAACAGCCAGATAAATAATGATAAAGCCCGCTGCTACCGGCATATAATTATGTTTTCTTTTTCTCATTTATGATCACCTCTGTTCCATAAGGCATTTTTATAAACTGATTATCACTTTTAGTCCTTTTTTTGTAGTTTGTATATCCATATTCATACGGAACAGATCCAATATTTTTTTCGTAAGATAAAGTCTTGTTCCGGCAGGATCTGTCTCTTCGGCTTTGCCGGTATCTTTTCGAACAAGCATATCTAAAAGAGGAGTGATTTTCCTTTTTCCTATACTTCTATGTTTTTTATCAATTATAATATCTATAGCGTCTCCTGCGTTACTATCACTGACAGCGTTATCCAATAGATTGAATATGGCCTTCGTCAGATATTTTCTATCTCCTGTTATATGGAATGGCCCATTCTCCTTTATGTGAATCTCCAATTCTTTCTCGATAATCAATGGTTTTAGTTTTAAAAGCTGCTCTTTGATAATATCGGTAACCGAAAGAATATCCTGCTGCAGGACCAGATGCTCTGAATCAAGCTTTGACATATCGATCATATCTGCCACCAGGTGATCCATTTTCTCTGTCTCTTTTACGATCTGCTTCAGATAATCGATTCTGTTTTCAGATGATGCATGATTCTTCAGCATTTCCGTTGATTTTCGTATAGTAGCCAAAGGTATCTGCATCTCACAGGACAATACATGGGTGAATGTTCGTCGGCTTTCTTCTGCGTCTGCCTGTTGATGCTCTGTTCTGCCAAGGAGATAAAGTACAATCAGCAGACAGATGAGCACGAGTACAAGGCAGAGGATGTACACATATTTCATATAGGCTATAGCTGCCAGCCACGGATGGCATTCAGATGCCAGAAGCAGAATGCCTGTTGTATCGTCTGATAAAACGATGCTTTGAACACTGGTATAACGTGCATCAAACCCAGGTGAAACCGCCTGATTGATGGACTCCTCAAGCAGTTTTTCCATACTTGAAGCATCCAGATTCTGTATTGTTTTCTGCAGGTAATCACTGTTTCTCCACTCCTGCCAGCTATGGTAGCCTTCTGACATCAAATATGGGAAGGCATTAAATATACTGTAATAAACGATATTAAACGCTCTTTCAGGACAGGCTGCCTCCGGGTCATTCCATTCCCATACAGTTTCATAATCGACAGGAATAAATCGCCTTTCCACACCGTTATCATCCGTTCTGGTCATAGTATTTTTTCCACCCAGATGGATGTCAGCTGCAGCTTCTTCTGTATCATTACTTTCCCAGGTGACCTGATCCACACAGAATCCAAGAAAATCACCGGAAAGTCTGTTTATTTTTGCCAGGAAACGATATTGTTTTGACTGTCCCGAAACAGGATACTCAAATTCTCTGTTTTTGTCCAGATACAAAGCAATCTTTTCTATCTCGTCTTCTGTCAGATAGTCTGAGAGGCGGCTTCTGATACCGGATGTGACATAAT
>JBJEJD010000111.1:0-14012 GCA_051877705.1 Coprococcus sp.
CATCAAATAAACTTTCTCTAAAAATACTGGGCATCATCATAAGTCATGTCTCCTTTCTTTGTTCTACGTGTAATATAACACGCTTGTTAGCACTCGTCAAGTGTGAGTGCTAACAATTTTTGTGAACTTTTTGTGAACTCATGACGATGTTATCTGCATATGCAGGACTGTATCTTATTAATATATCCCGAATCTCAGATAGTTGTTTTTGACTCAATATCCGTTTCGGAATACAAAAGCTGTGAAGACGATCAGCACGGATTGCAAACAGATTGTCTGTTTCAAAGCTTTTCCCCTGAGGGAATTCAAACAGATCCACAGGATCGTCTCCATAGGGTGTGA
Organism: Coprococcus sp.; assembly: GCA_051877705.1. GTDB lineage: Bacteria > Bacillota > Clostridia > Lachnospirales > Lachnospiraceae > Coprococcus_A. The sequence continues at coordinate 343 of JBJEJD010000111.1, forward strand.
TATACCCATCTGAAGAAACCACCAGTTTGTATGTTCCCTTCCGTTTACTGATTTTTCGGGCGCTGCTCCTTCCTTTTAACGAAGGATATGACCAGACAACAAATGAGAACACAGCCATTACAATTGCTGCAAATGCATAATGAATACCATATGGATTCTGAGAATACAGTATTACCGCACCAACGGCCAGAGCAAATAACACGGCTCCCATCACTGTTCTCGATTTCTTTGATCTTTTATCACATATCAAAGTCATTGATTCAGCTATTTCGTCATAAGACAGCTGATAATTCAAACGATATGTTTTTATTGCTCCTTCAGGCTGCGGACGCCCTGCATCCTGAGATTTTTCTTTCCGAAAACTGATAATTCTGTCAAACAACCTCATCTTTTAATAATCCCACCCTGTCAGGCGATCAATAATATTTCTCTTTTTATTTGGATCATATGCCATATTATGAAGTCTCTCCGATTTGACCGGATTGCCCTTCTCATCATAATTATCTTTATGTACATCGTATTTGGAAGGATTTTTCATAATCTTCAGCCAGGATATAATGATACCCACGAACAGGAATACACCAAGGAATCCTCCCAGATTCATCAACTGTTTGATACCGCTTACACCTTTTGTACCAACGAAAATAACGCAGAGAACACCACCGGTTACACCCCAGAGAACCTTCATCAGTACAGGAGACTCCGTATCTTCTGCCGTTAAACCGTCTGTACAGAGACCGGACATGGCATTGGTATTGGAATCGGCAGCTGTTACAAAAGACAGCGCAGTTACAATCAGGAAGATCGTAATTGTAAGTGCCGACAGCGGCAGCTGCTGGAATACTGCACAGGTAGCAAAACCTTCACCAGCTTCCAGGGCTTCTGAGATGCCTGCACCCTGTAATTCGTAATAGATTGAAGAAGATCCGAAGAATCCCATCCAGATACAGGAGAATACAGAAGGAAAGAAGAACACAACGTCGATGAACTCTTTAACAGAGAAGCCACGGCCGATCTTACCAAGGAACAGGGCCGTAATAGGCATCCATGCATAATAACTGCACATGAAGAATGTGGGCCACCATCTTGACCAGTAGTCACCTTCTGCTACGGAATTCAGAAGACTTAATTCAAAGAAATTGGATATATAGCTGCCAAAAGTTTCAACAGTCATATCCAGCATATAAGCTGTAGGACCAAAGATAAATAAAAACGCAAGCAGGAACAGGAACAGACGGCTGTTTAAGGTTGAAAGGATACGAATACCCTTCATAACACCTGAAGATGCGGATATAACGAAAGCTGCTGTCATTACAATGATGATAATGATCTGCATGGTCTTGGTTGCTTCACCGCCAAATAAGGAACAGATACCATCGGCGATCATGATTACACCGTAACCCATGGAACCGGCAATACCGCAGCTCATACAGAATAAGCAGATTGCATCAATTACAGGATTAATTTTTTTATTCAGTTTATCTCCCACCAGCGGATTGATCATTGAACCGATTGCATATTTCTTTTCCATATTAAAAAATACAAATGCAAACGTTAATGCTGCCAGACAATAAATTGCCATGGGATTAAAGGACCATTCCAGGAACAGCGTATCCATGGCAAATGTTATTGCAGCACCCGAACCGGGTTCTGCATGCGCATATGCCGCAGGATTATACATATGAATCATGGGTTCCGCACAGCCCCACAGCGTAATACCCGCTGCAAGGATTGTACAAAGTGCAATCCATACAAAATTACCATAACTCATCTGAGGTCTTGCTTTCGGTCCGCCAAGTCGGATATGTTTGATGGGACTGACATAGGTTATAAGCAGAATCATTACGGCTACAACGGTACATCCGTTAAATAACCAGGAGAAATTTTCAAGTATCCATGTCTGGACAGCACCAAGAGTTGCATCAAAAGCCTCATAATTTACAAAACTTAATACAACGATAGCTGCCAGAATCAGCCAGGGGGGAAGGAATATCTTCCAATTAATGGTTTTTTTGTTGTTAACAGGCATTGTAGTTTCCATAATCTTACTCCTCTAAGAAAGAAATTGTACCTCATTGTTACTAACCATTAAATCCGTATTTTTTTCTGAATTAACGAACATGGCTATTGTCCGTATCGTATCTATATACCATTTACCCTTAAGATCGAATATCTGATTATTGGAAGTCACGTCCATCGCAGATAATCAGATATTCATTATATTAAACTCTGGCAATATCCTCTTCCTTCATTCCAAGCTTTCTCATGAACTCGTCCAGAGCAGCTCTTGTTTCTCCGGGAAGTTCGGGACACTGATAATTGTTTACCAGATAATCAATCCGTTTATGAATTGAATCATAAAGTGCCTGATTCGGATCTCCTTCTGTGTTTCTGTGAAGGGATACTGTTGGATACCAGGGATCCTTGCGGCAGTGTTCGAATGTATGCTCATGTGTTACAAAAGTTTCTTCATCCTCGATTACTTCTTTAATTACATCGAATGCCAGTGAATCTTCGTCCGTGGGAAGATCACTGAAATAATATTTCATGCGTGTGTATGTTTCCATGTCCAGAATGAACTTTTCGAAACTTACCGTATTGAACGAATGCATCGAACCACAGGCATGCATCATAAGGTTCGCTTTTTGCGAGAAAGATTCGAACATACTCATTGCACTTTCTACGCCTGCCTGTGCTGTCAGGCCGCTTGCATTGGTCATGCCGCCGCCGCTTCTGCAGGGAACACCATACTTTTTCGCTATCAAAGCTCCGTATTTTGCTTCCTTTACAAAACCGGGGCATGCATTGGATACCCCCATGGTTGCCATGTCTGATACTGTTGCGGCAAAACCGTAAATAATCGGTGTTCCCGGATGTACCAGCTGTGCATATACATTAATACCAAGAAATTCCGCTGTAGCCATTGAAACATTGCCGGCTAAAGTTATAGGTCCCGTTGCCCCGGCCATACAACCGGGAGCAATAACCAGCGGCTGCCCGTTTTCTGCACAAATGCGTGTCGTATCAATAGCGTTTTTTGCAATTGCCAGTGGGCTTAATGGAGAAATCAGATTGAAAGTGCATGGTATCTTCTCGATACTTCCACCGAACACAATCTTCATCATTTCCATAATATTCTCTGCGTTCCTGCCTCCATCACATACGGAAAACAAAGCCTTATCGGAACGACAAAGAGTTGCATAAACCATAACCTCAGCAGCAATGGCGGCTTCTATATCAGCCGGCTGTGCAAGGATTCCTCCATTAATTGCGAACTCTTCACTTTCCTGTACAATAACCGCCAGCTTCAGAAAATCATCAAATGTCGCACTGCGGATCGTTCCATCTGCCTCGCACACACACGCGCTTCCATAACCGGGAGTCATGTAAAGATCCTCAGTATTCATATTAACATTATACCGGCTGTTTCTTGCATAGACCGTAAATTCTTTGGTCGCAGCATCCAAAGCATCCATAACCTGTTTTTCAGTAAAATAGGCTCTTTTGCCTTTTACATTAATTCCTTTACTTTTCAGAAAATCAACAGCATCATCATCAAGAAATGCGATACCGATTTCTTCCAGAATCCGCAAAGCATTTTTATGAATCAGTTCAACAATCTCCTGATCTCTGATTTCCTGCTCCGCATTTGTCATGTCTCCTCCTTCCGAATCGCCTTTTCGTATAGTCATCGCGATTACTTATTGTGGAAAAAACAACTGATATGTACTCATATCAGTTATCTTTTTCTCAATCCCTTCTATTCTTCGATATCCAATTTCGTGCCGGGCTTTACCATCCGTCTGAACAGCTGATAAATCAAATCATAGCATTCATCCGCCATCATCTGCAGTGAAACTTCATCGTACTTCATTGCAGGAACCTGTTTGAACATTCCGTTAAACACAGCTGTGGTCAAACGGCTGAGAAGTTTTGCATTATCCAGAGTAATCAGCTTCTCATTGGCTGCCCGTCGGAGCCGGATCAGTTCACGCTCATGCAGGTTGCTGTTCATAACAATGCTGGCGGTATAACCGTCAAATTTTTCGTTCTCATCCGGAAACAGACTGTAATACTCATAGATGCATTCAGACAGCATCTCCTTTTGATCCCCGAAGAATAGCTGATCATAATACACTCTGTTATGAAAAGCTTCATCAATGAATTTCTTCCAGAGAATCAGGTCGATCTGTATTGATGAGATATCTGTTCTGGATGACTGAAACATCAGTTCCTGAATATACGGTATGAGAAATTTTACCGATGCCAGCATCAGAAGGTGGTCCTTGTTCTCAAAGTGGCGATACAGTACTGCACTTGTACATCCCGCTTCCTTTGCAACCCTCCGAATACTTAAAGCATCAATTCCTTCCTCTTCCAGAATTCTTGTCGCAATCTGAATATACTCGATTCGTTTGTCATTTACACTCATAATCATTATGTCATCACGATTACTTTTTGATTATATTACGTAGTATATCAACCTGAAAATGCTTTGTCAATCAAAAACAGGTCTGCTGTTTTATTTCAGCAATCTTTAATAAAAATTAATTACCTGCATTCCTTAAAAATCAGTTAACATATCTAACGCAGCTGTGATGGCTCCTTCCTCATAGTCTTCTAACGCCAGCCGGGGCAGCCGGCGCATTATCGCATGTAATTTTACTTTCATGGATATTTTATCATTGATTTTCAAAAACCACAATGGACTATGATGATTACGTTATAATATTCTGTTCTTCGACTTTTTTATGCTTCTGAAATCCATAACAGCATCAGTCAAAAATGTCCTCCCGGATAATATGGCAAAATCTCAATCCGGGAGGACACAATTCCTGATCAGTTCATATTCAGTTGTTGACCATATCCTCCCGGATACAATCACTTACCATGCATAATTTTTATACATGCCCGTAATAATCACGATGGTTTACAACACCGTATGCATAGTCAAGCAGCGTACCCCAACTGAATACCGGCAATCCGGTCGCCCGCTGAACAGCCCTGCCGAATGGCTGCATTCCGGTACATTCAAGCATGATCGCACCTATGTCGGGATTCTTCTTTACGAATTCCAATGCACAGTTAACCATCTGTTCCTCGCATTTATCATAATATGCTTCAGGAACCTCTGGACGTACATTGGGATTCCAGAGATTATCAAATTCAGTAACACCATATTCATCCTGAGCTCCGGCAATTACCAGATTACTGTCAGGATCGATCCCCACATTGATAAGATGCTGATCAGAGAGGAACTGATGCTGTGCACATATAATACCGACTTTTTTAGAGGGAGCGATAACCTTCTGGATGAAAGGTACCTGCAGCAGACTGGACATAAACACCGGAATGTCTACAGCTGCTGCAACATCTTTCTGGAAAAATGCGAAATAACCGCATTCTGCTGCAATTGCACGGCAGCCATAGCTTTCAAGCTTCCTGGCAGCTGCTATAACGGCTTCACGGCACTGCGCAGGATTCTTATCGTAAACAAGCGTTTTATTTGTAACACCTTCAGCAATCTGATACTGGATAGGAAAAGGAAATGCACTGGGATTGCGTACATCACCAGGAAAACCGGGATATGCATCATTCAGAAGAATAATACCTAACCCCATACCGTAACAGACATGCTCCTTTTTCGCTTTGATATAATTAATACTTCTGTCTCTTTCCTGCCAAATCATGGATAATACCTCCTATATTACCGATTGTATGATTCTGTTGAGAAAGGAAAGAGTCTTTCCACCCGATTCTGCAATTGCCATCCAACCTTTTATCTCACGGAAATGCTGCTAATCATATCCATGAATTGACCGGATATTAAAAACGCAGGCAAGATGGAAAGGAGCTGGTGCTCTGGTTCCTTTTATTTTTTTAACGGTACGATAATGTCGAAAACAAGGACAATTTCGACTGATATCGTATGAATTATATTATAAATGCTCTGCTTTTTTCTGTAAATTATTCATATTTTACATATTATCAGATTTTGATAAAAGATTTTTTTATCTCTTTTTCATAAAAATGAATAGTTTTTTAAAAAAGGGTTGCATTTATCTGAAAAACGTGTATACTCGACTTAAAGATGTTCGATATAGCAGAACTAATCTTGATTACCTTTCTGTATTATCGAATTGATTTGCAGTATAATATGAATATGATATGTGGAGGTAACGTATGGCAAAGAAAAAAACAATCCAGGATCTTTACAGGATGAAAGAAACCGGAGAAAAAATTTCCTGGATCACAGCGTATGATGCACCTTTTGCTTCTTTCACAGAACAGGCTGGCATCGACATGATTCTGGTTGGTGACTCACTGGGAATGGTAGATCTTGGCTATGACAGTACAATTCCTGTTACCATGGATGACTGTATCTCTCATTGCCAGTCCGTTCGCAGAGGCGCTCCCAATACTTTTGTGGTAGGTGATATGCCTTTTGGTTCCTATCAGGTGAGCGTAGAAAAGGCTGTCGAGAATGCAATCCGTTTTATCAAAGAAGGAGCAACCGATGCAATCAAACTGGAAGGCGGTAAATGTGTTGTAGAACAGATTAAGGCCATCCGCGCAGCAGGCATTATGGTATGCGGACACATTGGTCTGACACCTCAGTCTTCCGGACTTCTTGGCGGACACAAAGCCCAGGGACGAACTGTTGAAAGTGCAAGGGCAGTCATCGAAGATGCAATTGCAGTATATGAAGCAGGTGCGACATTCCTTCTGATTGAAGCTGTTCCCCCTGAAGTAACGGCATTTATTGCAAAGAGACTTCCCATTCCTGTACTGTCGATCGGTGCAGGTAAGGAATGCGATGGTCAGTTAACAATCTTTGCAGATACTATCGGTTTATTTGAAGCATTTACACCCAAGTTTGTTAAAAAGTATGCAGAACTTGCACCTGTTATCGTAGACGCATATAAACAGTACAATAAAGAAATCAAAGAAGGCGTATTCCCCGGAGAAGAACATGTCTATCATGTAATCGGTGATATTGCTCCTTTCGAAGAATTATTCAAAGAATACGAATAATTCTTCAGTAATTAACTTATTTAACTTACGCGTATCATATCTATTTATTACCTTTGGATATCACTGGATTCCGTTTTCCGGAATCCAGGATATCCGGCCCGCAGATAGATATGAAACTGTTGTCCCATGATCTGAGAAGAATGGAAGTGACCCTATGAATCTGAATCCTGCAAGAAAAAGAAAGTATGTGGAAGCAACTGCAGAAATCATTGCCAGAGAAGGAACAGGCGGCATTAACATTCGCAGAGTAGCAGAAGCGGCTGGCTGCACAAGTGCTGTTTTATATAAACATTTTGAAAATAAAGATCACCTGGTTATTTTAGGCAGTATTCGTTTTCTGGAACCCTACATTATTCAGTTTATGGAGATATCAAAAAGAAAAGACCTTAATTCCATTCAGATGGACTTGCTTTTCTGGAAAGCATATATCTATGAAGCCTTTCGGAACAAGGCAATTTATGAGATGCTGTTTTTTGGAAAATATAAAAATATGCTGGAAGAATATATATTTGAGTACTATCAGATGTTTCCTGATTTTCTCGGACAGGTTGATGGCTATATGGTTAGCGTAATCTTTAATTCAAATCTGGTCGAAAGAGATTTGATTCGATTGAGACGCGCTGCTAACGAAGGTTTGATTACAATGGAAGATGCAACCACACTCAGCCGTCTGTGCACTCCTGTTTTTCACGGAATGCTGATACAGTATCCCGATACAGGTCTCAGTGAGAATGACCTGGTCTATGCAGCAGAGGACTGCTATCAATTGATTCATTCTTTATTTGTATCTTTCGTAAAACCTGGTGTTGAGCTGGAACCGGTGGGTGAGGCAGATAAGGGATAATATCCGGAATATTCTCAAATTCAGTATGTTTTTTCGCACATTTGCAGGTTCAAAAAATCGGAATTATCTTTTTTTAATATTTTGTAATCGCGATTACCTTTATGATTACTTTTGATTTTTTAATTTTTTAAATAACAAAATACACTCAGCATTATTTTTTTACATACTGGTAATCGCGATGACTTTTACGATTAAACAGATTATTTTCAGGAGGAAAAGGTTATGGCTAATATGGAATACTTAAAGGATATGCCGATTGCTGTATTGGGCGGCGGTAATGTTGGTAAGGCAATCGCTGCTGACTGTGCACTGGGCGGCAAGAAGGTTCGTCTGTGCGATGTAATGCCTTTCGCTGTAAATTCACTTCGCAACATTGATAAAGCCGGTATCAGATTTTATGGAGAACAGATGAATCTGTACGGATTCCAGCGTGAAGGGCAGGCTTATTTTGAAAAGGTTACTACTGATGTGGCAGAAGCCATTAAAGGTGCAGGTATCATTGTTGTTGGTACAACTGTATTCGGTCACAGACCAATGTTTGAAAAAATGAGCCCTCATCTGGAAGATGGCCAGGTTATCATGTTATTCCCTGATAACTTCGGTTCACTGCTGCTTCACAAAATGATGAAAGAATCCGGCTGCAAGGCCAGAGTAATTATCGGCGGCTGGTCTTCTTCCACATATGGCAGCCGTATTGACATGGCCGGCAAGCTCCCTACAAACCGTGTTAAAGTATACTATCGTGCAATCACCCTCCGTGGTGCTGCCATGCCCGCTAAAGATACTGAGGCATTTATCGAAGCATCCAGATATCTGCCTTCATTTGACGCAGTTACCTATGGCGATGGCCCTGTTGCTGCTGACACTGCTCTTGATACGGCACTGTCAAATGTCAACCCTGTTCTTCATTGTCCCGGTACAATTCTCGGTGTTTCCACTATGCAGAACTTCGGCCGCGTATTCGGTGATGACAGAAAAAAATTCTCTATTTATTCCCATGCATACTGCGAAGGCATTTCCGAAGTACAGTACAGCTTCTATCAGGAAGAATGCAATCTGGCAAAAGCGATGGGCGTTGGAATCCAGCCTTACGAAAAAGAACACTTCTTCTCAAGAGAAAATGTTCTTGGACAGGAATATATGGGCCTTGACTATGTAATTCCTTTCGAAGATCAGGATCCCATCCAGTACGGTACCGGTCCATTCACCATGGAGAATCGCTACATCACAGAAGATATTCCGATCGGATGTAATGTATACAGTCAGTTAGGCAAACAGTATGGTGTTCCTACACCTGTCATTGATTCCATGATCACACTGGCAGAGGCAATTCTTAAGAGAGATCTCTGCTCAACAGGCTATACACTTGCAGATCTGTGTCTGGATGGTTTATCAGTAGACGAACTGAACAGATATCTGCGTGAAGACGAAAGATAATCAGATGTTGATTAGTTGAAGAGAGGAAAAGAAAGCATATGAAAACACGTGATTATGATGTTCAACGTAATATAGAATTTAATATTTTGACTCCCGAAATGAAGGAAAAGATCAACGAAGGTGCATTGGAAATTCTGGAAACAATCGGCCAGAAAATTACCGGTGAACGTGTACTTGCAAAATTAGCAGAACATGGTGTCACTCCCGATGAAGACGGAATGACAAGAATTCCCCGCTCTCTGGTTAAGTGGGCTCTGGACGTGTGTCCCAAAGAAATCAAGCTTTATTCTCTGGAAGGTAAGGAGCTTATCAAAATCGATAAAAGCAATCGTGTATATTTCGGTACTCATAATGATATGGCTGAAATTGTTGATTACAGGACCAATAAAGCCCGCCCCATGCTGCTGAAAGACATTGAGACAATGTGTAAAATCGCCAGCAACTGCGAAAATATTGATTTCGTATTATCAGTAGGTCTGATACAGGATGTTGCACCGCAGATACAGTCCCAGATGGCATTTATCGAATCCTGTAAATATATGGAAAAAGTTATCAATTTCTCTACCAATGACATTGACGCATTACAGGAAATCATCGATATCGCCGCACATCTGAAGGGAAGCCATGAAGCGCTGGAGAAAGAGCCGTTCATTTTCAACTACTGTGAGCCGATTCCTCCTCTGACTCATCCTATCGAGAGCACTGAAAAACTGTATGTTGCTGCATCCAACAACATCCCCACCGTATACATGCCCTACTGTATGATGGGTGGTACTGCTCCTCAGGATCGTCCCACAACATTGGCGCAGAATTTCTCAGAAATTCTGTGTGGCCTGGTTATTACTCAGGTGGTAAGAGAAGGTGCTCCCTATATTGCAGGTTCCATGCCTTCCATCATCGATATGAAGTCCACCATCGCCAGCTACGCATGCCCTGAATTCCATATGATGGTTGCAGCTTCATCTGAAATGTCCGATTATTACAATCTGCCTTTCTACGGTACCTGCGGTACAACAGATGTTAAAACATTTGACCAGCAGTCTGCAGCGGAAATCTCATACGAAATTCTGTCTACAATGCTCAGTAAAGCCAACATCATTCATGACATGGGCTTACATGATCACTGCAACAGCATCTGTCCGGCAGCTGTGGTATGGGCAAATGACAGAATTAATGGTATCAAGAGTTATGTAAAGGGCGTTCAGGGCGATGTGGATCTGGAACTGATCAAAGAAGCCGGTCCCGGAGGACAGCATCTGACAACTGATAATACCCTTGACAACTTCCTTGAGGAAGTATGGTATCCTGAAATTGAAACCAGACGCCGTATCTGTACAGAAACAAGTGAACTGTATGACCGCATTGTTGCCAGAATCGATGAAATTCTGGAACAGAATCCCGGATCACGGCTTTCTGAAGAACAGCTGGCATTCCTTGACAAAAAAGCTGCTGAATTCCAGGCACGTGTTAAATAACACCTTTATCCGAAAACATTTTCGGTACACTTGCATGATTGATCTTCTTTACATATAATTATGTGGGCAACTACATAACAGGCATTCAGAAAATTCTGCCGGAATTTCAGGTTCCGGCAGAATTTATCAGATTTCAAACAGGATCAGACAGGACTGCCTGCACTACAATAATGCAGATATCCTGTCAGCCACGCGGGTTACCTCCTCGGCAATATGAGTCATATTCTTTTCATCCATTCTCTGGATGGGACCCGAACAGCTGACAGCTGCAACAGGGAATCCAATTGCATTAAGAACAGGGGCCGCTATACATATCAATCCTTTTTCCAGTTCTTCATTATCTATGGAATAGCCGCGCAGACGAATTACTTTCAGTTCTTCCATAATTGCATTTTTGTCTACCATGGTATTCATGGTATACTGTACAAACTGTGTTCTGTCCAGTATGCCGGAAACAAACTCTTCATTATTATAATAAGCCAGAATCGCCTTACCAACCGCTGTACAGTACATCGGAAGACGGGTGCCGATACTGGTGCTGATTCTGATAGAATGCCTGCTTTCACATTTTTCAATATAAACAACCTGGTTATCATCAGGAACTACAAGATTGACAGTCTCACCGGTGAGGCTGCAGAGCTCGTTTATATAGGGCATACTGATCTTGCGAAGATCAATCTCGAAACAGGATGCCAGATGGTACAGTTCCATACCCAAACGGTAGTACCCTGAGTTCTCATCCTTTGCTAAAAAACCTTCATTCTTTAAAGTTGTAACGATGCCATAAGCTGTGGATTTATGGAGACCGACTGCCTTACCGATTTCAGTAAGAGTCATCTGATGGTGTGTCTGAAAGCACTTCAGAATCTGCGCAGCTCTGCTGACAGACTGGATATTAGGCTCGTTAGAATTGCTGTTACTATCTTTCATATTGAATACCTCTTAACAAATTAAATATAGATTAGCATAGGTTTAAGGGATTGTCAAAACTATTCATAAAACATATGAACACGCAGATTACGCTTACAAAGCATTAAGTTTATCATAAAAGTGGAGGACTGTATGGGAAATATTTTACTTCGTGCATGTGCTTTGATCACTGTCCTGATTATCGGAATTGTTATGCATATGACTGGATTTCTGGGAGATGAAGCCGGCGGCATTGTCAAAAAAATACTGATGTATCTGACTTTACCGGCGGCTATTATTACTAATTTTTCCAGGATCGATGCTCTGGATGGCAGCATGATCATTCTGATTTTAATGGGGATCGGAGCCAATGCTGCAATGATATTAATTGGCGCTTTTCTTACACGTAACAAGTCAAAGGATCAGAAAGCGCTTTATATGAACTGCCTTCCCGCCTATAATATCGGTGCATTCTGCCTTCCATATATACAGAACTTCATGCCGGCTATGGCAAGCGTAACAGCATGTTTATTTGATGCCGGAAACAGTATTATGTGTACCGGAGGAACTTATTCTATTGTTGCAGAATATCTGTCTGAACATAAAAGCAGCTTTAAATTAAGTATAATGTTGAAACGCCTGACCTCCAGTATGCCGCTCATGACCTACATGGTAATGATTACCGTATCCCTGCTTCACATAAAATTGCCGGATGCAGTGGTTACCTTTGTATCTCCTGCTGCATCAGCCAATCCATTTATTGCCATGTTTATGCTTGGTCTGCTGTTCCGAATGGAGAAAAACAGATCCTACCTGGCTTCAATTGCCAGACTGCTGGGGATACGGCATCTGTTTAATATTGCTTTTGCCCTGTTTTGTTATTATGTATTACCTTTTGATCTCATAGTAAGACAGGGGCTGGTGCTGATCAGTTTTGGTCCCATGAGTGCAGTAGCCCCTTTATTTACTGAATTGTGCGGAGGTGACGAAGGGCTTGCCAGTGCAGCCAACAGCATCTCCATCATGTTAAGCGTAATTGAGATCACTTTGCTGATTATGGTAATGGGGATATATTAAAGGATCTGCTGTCGAAAAATCCGGACACAAAAATTACGGCAGCAATTCTTTTACCATACCTGAATCAAAAGTTACAGAATCCACATGATTAACCTCAATCTGATACAGTGCATGGGCCGCAAGATGCTCCGCTGCCTGCTCCAGGTCGCGGATTCCGCTGGTATTGGAATAGATTTCCATAATTGCTTCCAAACCGTCTTCTATCAGAATACATTCATTTTCACTCATGCCAAGTCGCTTCAGCACCCTGGTAAGCGCATATCTGGAAAAGATGATCTTCTTTTCTTCCGGAGTATAATCAGGGATCTCAATTACAGCAAAACGGGACATCAGAGGAGCGCTGATCTGTTCCTTATCATTGGCTGTAGCAATAGGATATACACCTGACGTGGGAATCATACATTCCATATAGTTATCTGTAAAGCCCAGATTATCCAGCAGAGTAAGAAGAACATCCGCCGGATTGCCATTTCCCTTGCCTGAAGCAGCCTTATCCAGCTCATTGATGATAAAGACCAGATTGGACTCACCTGCCATGGAAAACGCTTCCATAATAATACCGGGTTTGGCGTTGGCATAAATCCGTGAACTTCCGGTCAGCTGCTCGGGATCATTGATGGAACTCATATCCAGCGTCGTCCACGGCAGCTTCAGAATACGCGCCACCGCATAAGCTATCTGTGATTTTCCCGTCCCTGCGGGACCAATCAGCAAAAGGCCGTAAGCCGGAAGCGTATGTGTACGGTTAATCTGAATGATCGTCTCAATAATTCTCTGCTTTACACTTTCCATGCCGTAGAGTTCTTCGTCCAGAATCCTGCGTGCCTCCACAGGATCGATTGCTTCAAAATAATTGCTCTTCCACTGAATATTCATCATAATGGAAAGAGCAT
>JBJEJD010000112.1:0-13871 GCA_051877705.1 Coprococcus sp.
CCAGAAACACGAATACTTCCATGCTAACAGCGGGTTTTGTCCGCACACCCTCATCTTCAGGTTTTGTTTTCGTTTGATTTTTTTCCATAATAATATCCCCCTGATTTCATATACATGAATTTATCTAATATATTTTCATATATATAAATTTACTATCAAAATTATAAAATTATTTACAAAAATTGTCAATATTTGTGTATTTTTCCCAGTCATATTTTTATATATAAAAAAACAGGAGTCAATCTCTTTAAATTGAATCCTGCTTTTCTTTGTCTCAATTGATAATATAATTTTAATGCGATATTATTACTCTTTTTCTTCCCCATTATACGGCCAGAATCTGGACCAATAGGAAACTACCGGTTCTGTTTCACTGGAATTATAACAACTATGGGTTGTATGCGCTTTGATCAGGATAGCATCTCCCTCTCTTAGATTATAGGAAATACCTTCCATCTCCACCCGCATTTCTCCGGATAGAATAACACCGACTTCATTACACGCATGACTCCATGTCGTTCCTTCAAAACTGCTTCCCGGTTCAATGGTCATAAAAAGATAAGAACCAAATTCCTGACCGAATTCCAGCGTCTCAATTCGTGTATTCTTCACTTCATCTACGGTCAGTTCCCTTTCTTCTCGTCGGATAACAACTCTTTCCTTTTCATTTCTCTCCAGAAGATCAGCTAGCGAAGTTTGCAGTACTTCACAGATTTTCTGTAGATTAATCAGTGTTGGACTGGTGACATTCCTTTCCACGTTACTCAAATATCCCACTGAAAGGTTGGAAGCATCTGCCAGCTGCTGTAGAGTCAGACCGCGGGCCTTCCTGAGACTTCTTATATTCGTTCCTATCTGATGTATGTTTCCCATCCACTAAACTCCTGTCTGATGTTCTTTAAGATTTGTTCCAGTATATCACGAATAGATAAGCAAAGATATATTCTTTTTCAAGGATTTCTACATATTCTTTCTTTGTAGCAACACCACCGTCTCAACATGCACCGTTCCCGGGAACATATCCACGCACTTCACTTTTTTTACCCGGTATCCTCTTTCTATCAGTACCCCAAGGTCTCTTGCCAGACTGGTCGGCTTGCAGGATATATAGACCATATTCGGCACCTGATAATTGATAATCTTCTCCAGTGCCTTCGGATGGATGCCGTCCCTCGGCGGGTCCAGCACGATATAATCAGGCTTATCAGAGATCCCATCTATGACTTTCAGCACATCTCCTGCAATAAATTCACAGTTATCCAGCTGATTCAGACCCGCATTAACCTTTGCCGCCTCCACGGCCTCCTCCACGATCTCGACACCGACAACCTTCTTCGCCACAGAAGCCAATATCTGAGAGATGGTTCCGGTTCCGCTGTACAGATCGAAAACCGTCATATCCTTTGTATCGCCAATGTAGGAACGGGCAATATCATAAAGCACTTCCGCGCCCAGGGTATTCGTCTGAAAGAATGAAAAAGTAGATACTTTAAACTTCAGCCCCAGTATGTATTCATAAAAATAATCCTGTCCATAGAGTATCCTGGTCTCATCACTCTGTACCACATCGGCCAGGGAATCGTTAATAATGTGCATAATACCAACGATTTTTCCCTGCAGCGGCAGCTGCAGCAGCTGTTCGGTCAGTTCCGACAGATCACATTCCTCCTGACTGGTTGTTACAAGGTGGATCAGCATCTCTCCCGTTGTCTCAGAACGGCGCAGCAGCAGATGACGCAGATAACCGGTATGTTTCATTTTTTTATAATATGGCATTGGATGAATTGTAAAATAATCAAGTACAAGACGCAGTACTGCCGTGAAATCATCGTGGACAATTTTACAGTCATCCACCGTCAGAACATCATAGGTACTTCCCTTTTTATGAAGTCCAAGAGTCAGCGGACCATCCAGATGATCATCGCCAAAGGAAAACTCCATTTTGTTGCGATAGGCCCACTGCTTCGGACTTCCAATGATACCTTCAAATTCATAATCCGGTTTACCGGATTCATCCACCTGTCCTGCAGCAGTAATGGCTTTATCAAGCAAAGTTTTTACCTGACCTGCTTTCATATGAAGCTGCTCTTCATAGGCCATAGTCTGATACATACAGCCGCCGCAATCCGGAAATTCTCCACACACCGGCGGAATAACCTCCATCGGGGATTTCTCCAGGATCTCCAACAGGCGGCCTTCACATTTATCCTTACGTTTTTTATTAATGACAAAACGCACCTTCTGGCCCGGTATGCCATTTTTCACAGTCACGTTCTGCCCTTCCACAAGAACACGTCCTTTATTCGGAAAATCTATACGTTCAATGACACCTTCACACATCTGTCCTTTTTTCATAATCTAATCCTTCAACTTTCTTTTTATTCAAAGCCCATTCAATAGCTCTCTGTTTATCACATTTATGCATACTGCAGCCGAAAAAAGCTGTTACAAATATGTCCATCTGTAACAGCTTCTTATTCTGTTTATTCTTCTGTATCGTCAGTGTCAGCCGGAGCTTCATCTTCCTCTACAAAGTCATCTTCTTCATCCTCGAAATCGTCATCAAAATCATCTTCGAAGTCATCTTCAAAATCATCCATGTCATCTTCTCTGGACAGATACTTGTAAATGCCGTAAGCAATAGCTGCAATGGCTGCAATACCTGCAATGATTGCCAGCACAAGACATACGGTTTTCTTCTTCTCTTCCTCCAGTTCCTGGCGATGAATGAATTCGGAAATCTTTGCTAAGCTTAAAATCTCTTCCATCTTATTCATATTGGCTGCACGTCCTTTCTCCCAAAACAGATTTGTTTATAGTAGTATATCACGCTTTATCTAAAAATACTAGGGATTTCAAACTTTTTTCAGTTTAGCAAATCCTGCAAACATTTTTTTTGGACCAAATTTAGGAAATTCAACAGTGACCTCATAATCCTTGCCTCCATCCTTGATTTCCTTTACAATACCCGTACCAAATTTGACATGCTTGACTGTATCGCCAACTTCATAGTCCGGTGCTGTTTTCTTAATATCTGCCCCTTTTTTTGCAAAGACACTGACATCAAATTTTTTGTTGGTTCGTCCCACGCTGCCCGAACCAGACTGACCGTTCGCAGCATAGGACTTACCCGTACTGACGCCATAATTCTCCCCCACCGGAGACTTTTTCGGAAACCTTGCTCCCGGCATACTGCCACTGATGAGTTCCTGAGGAATTTCCTTCACAAACCGTGATATCTTATTGTACTGAGTCGTGCCATGGATCATTCGGCACAGGGCATAGCTTAATGTCAGTTTCTTCATGGCACGGGTAATCCCCACATAGCAGAGACGACGTTCTTCCTCAATCTCCATAGGATCATCGTTAACAATGGTCATATAGCTCGGAAACAGACCATCTTCCATACCACAGAGATACACATATGGAAATTCCAGGCCCTTCGCACTATGTAATGTCATGAGAATAACTTTATTGTCAGAATCATCCATACTGTCCACATCCGCCACAAGCGCAATCTGTTCCAACAGTTCACTGAGGGAAGGCTGATCTGTCTCCTCCTCATAAGCAACTATTTTATTTCGCAGTTCATCCAGATTTTCTATTCTGGTAGTGGCTTCATCCGTATGTTCTGCCTCAAGCTCTTTTAAATAGCCTGTTTCTTCCAAAACATCATCATATAAAGCAGATAAAGACATATATTCTGCCTTGGTACGGAACACCTGTATCAGATTAACGAATCCGTTGATCTTCAAGGCAGCACGTCCAAGCCCGGGTATGCCTTCAGCCTGTTTCAATGCCTCATACAGGCTGATCCCCCATTGATCTGCATATTCAGCAGCCTTCGATAGAGAAGTGGCACCAATACCTCTCTTTGGCACATTGATGACACGGCGCACAGCTACATCATCCTGCCCATTATCAATGATTTTCAAATAGGCCAGAATATCCTTAATTTCCTTGCGCTGATAGAAATTGACGCCGCCAACCACCCTATATGGTATATTGCGGGTCACAAATTTTTCCTCCAGTACACGGGATTGAGCATTGGTTCTGTATAAAACAGCAAAATCCTTATAATCCGCCGTTTTTTTCTCCACCTTTACCGCAATATCATTGACAATTCCAAAGGCCTCTTCATATTCTGTCTGATATTGATTCAGTGCAATAGGTGTGCCAGTTTCATTTGCCGTCCATAAGGTCTTGTCCTTCCGCCCCACATTATTCCTGATCACGCCATTTGCCGCCTCAAGGATGGTCTTCGTCGAACGGTAATTCTGCTCCAGCTTGATGACCCTGGCCTCCGGAAATGTCTTTTCAAAGTCCAGAATATTGCGGATATTGGCGCCACGGAATTTATAAATGGACTGGTCATCATCACCAACCACGCAAAGATTATGATATTTTGCCGCCAGCATGCTGACAAACTGGAACTGCACCGTATTGGTATCCTGATATTCATCCACCATAATGTATTTGAAACGCTCCTGATAATAATTCAGCACCTCTGCATCGGCTTTAAAAAGCTCCACTGTTTTAAACAGCAGATCATCAAAATCCAGCGCATTATTACTTTTGAGACGCTTCTGATATTCATCATAGACCTGGGCGATCCGCTGTCTCGCATAATCTCCCCCCGCATTCAGCAAGTATTCCTTCGGTCCTATCATCTCATCTTTGGCAGCAGAAATAGCCGACATCAACGTCCGCTCTTTGTAAATCTTTGTATCAATATTCAGTTTTTTACAGACTTCCTTGATAACTGTCTTCTGATCATCCGTATCATAGATGGTAAAGCTTCTGTCATATCCAAGACGGTCAATATAGCGCCGCAGGATTCGTACACAGGTGGAATGGAAAGTACTGACCCAGATGTCTTCTGCACCAAAATCAACGATCTGATCCACACGTTCTCGCATTTCCCCTGCTGCTTTATTAGTAAATGTAATGGCAAGAATATTCCACGGATTGACATTACAGTGATCGATCAGATAGGCGATCCTATGTGTCAGAACCCTTGTCTTGCCCGACCCTGCACCAGCAAGAATAAGAAGCGGTCCTTCCGTATGGAAGACCGCTTCCTGCTGTACAGGGTTCAATGATTCATATATACTCATTCAACTCTCCTCCAAAATTCCGGGATTATTCCCGCATTCTATCCAAGATTTGTTCCGCATTCCGGACAGAACTTTGTACCCGGCGCTGCCGCATGACCGCACTTTGGACAAATCTTCTGTGACTGATCAGCCCCGCACTCAGGACAGAACTTCACGCTGGTATCTATATCCGCCCCACACTTCAGGCATTTTTTCTTCTGAATCAGCATGGAAGCACCACATTCAGAGCAGAACTTTGTTCCTTTCTTCACTGAAGCACCACATTTCGGACATGTTATCAAGCTATCACCTGTATTCTGCTGAACAGCGCCATTTACATTCGTATTGGCAGCCATCCCATTTCGGCTCATACCACCATTCATATTGGCCATATTGCCGGCCATCATTCCGCCAAAGGCCATTCCGGCAGACATCTGCATACCCATTCCGGCCATACTGTTCATACCGCCATTCGGGTTCTTAGCCATTGCCACCATGGCATCCGCCTGAGCATCCACCTGACGTTTATAAGCATAGGCATCCATGCCGCCCAGCGCTCCAAGTGAAGCCCTCTCATCAATAGCTTTTTTCACGACTTCCGGCAATGCCACCTGAACGGCCATCTTCTGCATCTGAATACCATAACGCCCGAAGAAATCGTCACTCTTTGCCTTCAGTATCTGTGCTGCTTCATAACAATAGCTCTGCATATCAAAGAAATCCATCTGTTTCTCTGTCACAATTTCCTTGAAGTACATGGCAATTTGAGGTGTCATAAAACTCTTCAGATCAGCAACCGTATAGCGGTTCTTCACACCCAGCAGATTCTCTGCAAAAAGCTTCGGATCCGTCACAGAAAGAGAATATTTACCATTGGCCCCCACATTGACCAGTCCGAACACAGCATCCTTCACTGTCACCTGCTCACTTGTTCCCCATGGGATATCAATGATCTCATTGGTATTGACAAATATAATATCCACAATAAACGTGTCATTAAAACCGTATTTCCACTGATTTAGTGTTGTTGTAATCGGCATATTATTTGTCGTCAGCTCATATCGCCCCGGCATAAATATATCTGTCAACTGTCCTTCATTCACAAGAATAGCCGCCTGTCCCGGCATGACCGTCAGCACTGACTGATACATGATCCTGCGCCCGTCTCTATCATAAACTGCCGCCAGCTCCGTTGGATCTGATGAGCGATAACTGATACTGGATAACAGCTGCCCTTTAATCAAATTCTTTAAACCCATACCAAAACCTCCAAACAAAAATCAATCATACTTTAATTCTATCATATCACACATGTGTCCGCATGCAAAACATCATTTGTTCTATCGCTTAAAATCATTTTTTCCCTCATCAGACGTTCCATTCATTGAGCCAAACTGTCCTTTCATAACAGAGCTTACATCGGCAGAGCAACCGGTATCTGTGCATCGATTTGAAGGCTTCCCGGCGTGACTATACAGTCATAGGCCAATATCCGTACTCCCTTTTTTGCAGCATTGGCCAATGCCTGACCAAAGGCAGGCATCGTCGCATCATTTGGCCGGAACAGATGAATTCCTTTCATCTGTATAGCAAAAATAATACAGGCCTCGTACCCCCGGGATACGGCTTCACTCAATTCACGCACATGCTTCAGTCCCCGTTCCGTCGGAGCATCAGGGAAACGGGCCTCACCATCCACATTTAAGGTCACTCCCTTCACTTCCATGAGAAACTTCTTATCTCCCTGCTCCCCATAGATGTCAAATCTTGAATGACCATATGTATACTCCCGTCGCAGACCTGTCATTCCCGGAAGTATCCGTCCCTCCTGCAGCGCATCATAGACAATTCGGTTAGGCACCTGTGAATCAATATTGACAATCCGCCCATCCTTTTCAACACTAATAAGGGAAAATGCTGTTTTCCGTTCCGGCTTAGCTGAAGGCTCCAGCCAAACTCTGGCATCCGGCACCAGCAGTTCCCGCAATCGCCCTGTATTTTTCACATGGACCTGTGTTATCTGCCCGCAGATTTCCACTTCCGCCAGAAATCGATTCAGCCTTTTCCTGAAAACTGCTTCTTTTACTGATCCATATTCCATTAACCCACGGCTCCTATTACCATCTGATTCCAGGTCTCAGTTGCCTCTATTCTGCACTCATCCTTCCACTGTTCATATTGCTCATTAAATTTCTGCATCAGGATCTGTTCAAATTCACTGTCATCCATGTCTTTATATTCATCTTCTGACCGGAGAGCCTCCGTAAGCTCGCCAAGGATCTTATTATAAACCTTCATAGACAGTGCATCCTTTTCATAAATATTCAGCATTGCTTCATGTTCCACACTGAACTGTGCGGCAACATTTTTACCGAGCGCTGCCATATAATCATCCGCCTGTAAATCACATTTCGCCTTTTCATCTTCAGTCAAAGCCTCCACACCATAGGTATCAGCCTTCCCGCAGAGAACAGTTATTCTCACCATTTCTTCCAGCATGGTATTTTTGGCATATTCCGCCACCGTTATCCCATCCTCAACTTCCTGGTTCCACGGTTCCTCTCCATATAAAGATACATACCTGTCTCTGGCCATATAAGCTCTGGCATTCACCTCAGACAAGTAAATAACCGTATCATTAATGGTCAGCACCGGCTCATCATCTACCGCAAAACTGCCCATTGGTTCCTCTTCCGTCTCGCCTGATGCCGCATCAGAAACAGTCCCTTCTGTATTCTCTAAACTTCCGCTCTCAGCCATCTGTATTGTCTCTATAGCAGGCATTTCGCCTGACTCGTCCGATCTATTTCCTTCAGATGATGTATGTCCTCCGATCATAAAGCCGGCACAAAAACCTATACTCAAGCCTATCACCAGGCTGACAGCCAGAATACCTGCTCCATATTTCTTTTTTTTATGATTATTTTCCAAAATTAATCTCTCCTTTATCTGATGAATAATTGATGATTATCTGTCTGCATTTTAACATAAACCGTGATAGGGCGCAACCTGGCAAACATTTTTCTGCCGAGTACACTGCTGTTTGTTTTTGCATATTCTATTATATGGAACAATACAAGGAGGATATCAATGGAACCGCTTTTAACATTGACCGATGTTAATTATACCTATCAGACATCTGAAAACGAAACACCTGCTGTGAAAAAAATAAATTTCTGTGTCTGGCCCGACAAATTTCTTGGTATCATCGGTCCCAGCGGGTGTGGAAAATCAACAATTCTCTCCCTTATTGCAGGTTTATTGCCACCTTCGTCAGGCGAGATTCGGCTGCAGAGTGATACTTCCGGTGTCACCCGCATCGGTTATATGCTCCAAAAGGATCATCTGCTTGACTGGCTGACTATAAAAGAAAACATTTCTCTTGGTCTCAGAATCCATCACCAGATGACAACTGAAAAGGAAAAATGGATAAACAGTATGCTGTCAGAATACGGTCTTGCACAATTTGCTGAAGCCAGACCTTCTCAGCTATCGGGCGGTATGCGTCAGCGTGCGGCTCTGATCCGTACTCTGGCACTGGAACCCCGTCTTCTCCTCCTGGATGAACCATTTTCGGCTCTCGATTATCAGACAAGATTGACTGTAGCCGACGATATTCACCATATTCTGCGCAGCCAGCACAAAAGCGCTATCCTGGTCACCCATGATATTTCGGAAGCCGTCAGTTTCTGCGACCAGATTATTATTTTGACCAGGCGTCCAGCCACCATAAAAAAAACCATGGATATCAATTTGACCATTACCGGTGAACGTACCCCATTCCATGCCAGAATGGCACCGGAATTTAAAGACTATTTTAATCAGATATGGGGTGAACTAAATGACTGACAAATATATGACCTATCCGGTTGTCAAAATCTCACGGCAGGATTATATCCGACGCAACAAAAGACACCTGCAGATGATTCGTATCGCCCGTCTTCTGATCCTCGTCCTGATCATCACTGGATGGGAAACTGCCACACGCGTTCATTTGCTGGATGCCTTCATCTTTAGCAGTCCGTCAAGAATTATTAGAACAATCATTGATATGGCCACTGACAGCAGCCTGTTTTATCATCTTGGCATTACCGTTGGAGAGACTCTGATAAGTTTTGTACTGGTACTGATTTTCGGCACACTGACGGCCATCCTGCTGTGGTGGTGCCAGGGAGCTGCCGCCGTACTGGAACCCTATCTGGTTGTTTTAAACAGCCTGCCCAAGACAGCCCTGGCCCCAATCCTCATCGTATGGCTCGGGAATAATGTCAAAACCATTATTGTCTGTGGTGTATCACTGGCTATTTTCGGTACGATTATCAACCTGTATACAGCCTTTACGCACGTAGATGCTGATAAATTACTGCTGATCCGCACTCTGGGCGGCAGCCGCAGAGACACCATGCATTATATTATTCTGCCCTCCAGCATCCCCGCCATCATCAGCAATATGAAGGTCAACATCGGTCTCTGCCTCGTTGGGGTCATCATCGGTGAATTTCTCGCCGCCAATGCAGGTCTTGGTTATCTGATCATTTATGGCAGTCAGGTCTTCAAACTGGACTGGGTCATGATGAGCATCATCATCCTGTGTATCCTGGCCATGTTCTTCTACCAGTTCCTTGCATGGGTTGAAAAAATATACACTGTTCATCATTAAACATCCGGCCACAGAAAATCCTCCAATCTGACAGTTCTTTACACAGAACTGCCGGATTGGAGGATTCTAAAACAATCATCCTCTCATGAATGTATCAATCCTTGATAAAAGCACTCTATCCGTCTGATAGGAGAAATCATCTGCCTGAATCTCAATGATATCGCCCGCTGGTTTTTCTTTTCTCCCGGCTTCTATATAATCCCTAAAATCGTCAAAAACATCGAAGGCCGTACTTAAATGAACGGGATGTCTGTTTTCATTATAGATACGATTCAGGTATCTTTTATGCAGGATATGAGTGTCGCCCCTGAGGACAAGCGTCATCACCTGATATTCGTTTTCGGAGGCTATCTGCTGCATTCTCTCCAACTCATTCTGATGAAAATTAGCTTCCAGAATAAGCGTTTTCTCCAACTTGGTAAATTCAGAAAATATAAAAATCATTAACTCCACTGCAGCCTTGGACAGCTTTAAATTTTCTTCTCTGTCATCAAAACCAATTGTATCTCCCAATACCTCTTTAATCGAATCTTTATAAAATACATTTACATTATATCTTTTCGAAAGAATATCTGCAAAAACAGATTTTCCTGTCGCCAGATCTCCCATAATCAATAATAATTTTTTCATCATCTATTCCTTACATAAATCCTTCTTACTTATTCGCACTCTGAAGTTTCTCTCTCCCGACGCGATTACATATGGCTATGAAGACACTGTTTTGAAATGCCTGCACACATACCTCCATTTCAAACATCGCTAATCTCATCTTTTCCGCCCCTTCATTTCTCCTCAGGTATTTTACTCAAATCTGACTCTGACCGTAATTTATCCTCTGTGCAGAAGCCGCATTTTAAATGCCCTTACTCTGGCTGCGTATTTGCTGGTCATAATGACACCAACGATCATCATTCCAAACATAATGCCAAGACACAATCCGCCCAGAAAATTATCAGAATGATCTGTAAAATACAAGATCATATAAATCACTGCCGCAACGAAGCCTCCAATAAATAACCAGTGCATGCGTCTGGTTAATTTCTGCTTTTCCTCATTACTGTAATCTGCTACCTTTAATACTGTCTCTTCCAGTTCCTTATTCATTTTCTCGCCTTTCCTCTCTCCATCAAGCAGCTCCCGAAGATCTACTTCATAATAATCAGCCATTTCAATGAGAATATCCAGATCCGGCAAATTGCTTCCCGTTTCCCATCTTGATACAGTTCTCCGTGATATATGAAACTGTTCTGCAAGTTGTTCCTGTGTCAGATTTTTTCCCTTACGAAGTTCTTTTAGGAACCTTCCGATTTTTTGTTGATCCATGATCCAGTGACCTCCTCTCTGGAAACAGAATACAGCTTAATATCCCAAGTATACAGGACACAAAGCGAGCAATACCCTGATTTTTCACTATGAGACACTGTTTGTCTATAAAAATATATTCTTTTTCGGATATGCTGATTCTTAGAAGTTGAGTGATTATCTCCCCAAATATCTTAAGTTCAAAAAAGTCTTTTTTTCTTCAAATAACAGTCTGATATATCAATACCATCAGAGGCATTGTAAAAATTGACAGTAGTGTTGTCATAACATTGATTGCCCCGGCATATTTTGAATCATTTCCGTAAACCTGGCACATCTGTGTGACAGTTGAAGCAGATGGCGTAATGACAGCCAAAAATACCACCAACAGTAATTTTACACCTTCTTTTTGCAATGCAGCAAGCCCACTGACTTTCAAAATCACAAGTGCTACGGCCGGAATAAGCATCAGACGCAGTAAAGAAATAAAATATATTCTTTTATTTGTAAAAATACGCCGCAGATTCATTCCTGCAATCAACATTCCTGTTACAATCATACTTGCCGGACCAACCATGCTGCCTACAGAACTTAACGTCTGATTAATGATTTCCGGCAATCGTATTTTTGTAAAAAAGAGGATAACCCCTATTACAATCGAAATCATATTGATGTTCAATACTATTTTTCGCCAATCCATTTTCTCTGTCTTACTTAACAGTTTCCTGCAATGTGTCCATAGAAAAACCAGCTGGATGCACATAAATACACATCCATACAGAACCCAGTCTTTGCCTAGGATATATGTAACCAGCGGCACAATCAAATTGCCGGAATTTGAATAATAAATGGAAGTAAATTCCACCTCGTTCAAGTGAAAGATTTTCCCTGTCAGCCATGTAAAAAACAACAAAAGCACCTGGAGCAACAAGGATGCTGCCATTACCAACAGCAGGGATGCCACCCTTTCCATCGAATAATCCACCTGAAATGCACCGATAATCACGCATGGGACAATTAAATACAAAACTACTTTTGATATTACTTTACTGTCCTCATCTTTCACAATACCAGCCTTTACAATTACATATCCCATCAGAATCATAAGAAATAATTCTGCTATCTGTTTCATAAGTAAGATACTAATCTGCATAAATACTGCTCCTCCTTAATACTCTTTAACCTTATAGAAGCCTAGTCAATTATGAATAAACAGATTTTATTGCGCTCTACATTATAACATTACTCTCTTCTTTTGTCACGCCAGGTTTCTTATGCGGCACATTAACCATTCTGAAACAAGTCCTTCCAATTCTGCTTTCTGTCTTTCACAGAAAAAAGAACGTTGCAATATAGATGATAACTTTTCACTCATCTATACTGCAACGCTCCTTTTGCTGCATATTCTTAGGGAGAATATGATTACCATCCCGAAGAACAAATGTCAAAATCATTAACTCAACTTTTTTCTACAATCATTCCCGTTGAAATCGACATCGGTGATACCACGATCTTCACACACTCGTCCTTTATACGAATATAAGCGGGGATACTTTTGCATGTACGGTTCAAAATAATGACAACAATATGATCTTTATTCTTAAATGCTGTGACTTCCAGTTCGTCCGTATATCTGCTGACACCGATTCTGACTGCTCCCTCTTCAATGAAATGACTAAAATGCCAGATATGTGACTGAATATTGCTCTCTTTCAGTTCTCCTGTCTTCATGTTATATAGATAAGGCGCATCACAATAATTCCCCACATGATTCGGTCCGCCCATCTCATCCAGTATCAGATTCCAATCCATAAATGAATTCATACCATGATTCAAATTGCCAATCATATCATGGGCGTATTTCTGAGCATTTACCAGATAATCATCGGCGCTGAATTTACAGTACTCGATACAGGCCTCTGACAACAGCAGCTGTTTTTCCGGGAATCTTTCCCTGATCATCTGAAGTGCCTCAAAATGATCTCCACTGTACCAATGGAAGGCTACCCCTTTAATCATCCTGTCTGTTTCATCATCGATAATCGTCTCAGCCCACTCAAAGGCCCTTTCTTTGTTATGATCCCAGATATAAATACCTATATCCGTCAGGCCATGCCGCTCCAGTGCCGGCCACATATAGTCTTTCAAAAAGAGGCGTTCTTCCATTGCTGTATAAACACAGGAATCCCATGTCTGCACAGCTTTTGGCTCATTCTGAAGCGTCAATCCCGCCACATGATAACCGCGACTCCTGTATTCTTCAATATAGCGGCAAATATATTCCGCCCACCGATCCCGAAAGCTTTCCTTCAGCCTGCCGCCATGATTTCGCTCTCCATTGGTTTTCATATAGGCAGGAGGACTCCATGGTGATAATATAATATTCAGTCTGCCGCCGTAAGCACGCTCGGCATCATCTAAAAACGGCAAAATGTATTTTTCCACTCTTTCAAAAGAAAAAGCTGCAAAACTACTGTCCTTTTCATCTGAATCAGCTTCATAATGCCCCAATGAAAAATCACAGCTGTCAATTGGAATACGAACCTGATTATATTTCATATGATCACGGCCAAAATACTGCTCCACGACCTCAGCTTTCTGCCTGTCATCCATCTGAGCATAAACATAGCCTGCCGAATCCGTCACAGCACCTCCGAATCCTGTTATTGTCTGATAACATACCTGTGGATACAGGTTAATCAATTCATTTTCACGTTCTTCATCATGAACAAACTTCACTTTTTGTTCTTTTGTCGTCCTGATATTGTTTTCAAATGTCGATGTTATATATTTGATATACATTTTTCATCCCC
>JBJEJD010000113.1:0-3236 GCA_051877705.1 Coprococcus sp.
CCATCTATTATCTCCATTGCTGTCTGTATCGGAATTCCTGCCGCAGCTGCCATTTATTTTATATACAGGAATGACGGTACTTTCATAACATTTGTTACAGGTGTATTGGGCTTTCTGATCTCACAGCCGCTGATCCGTATACCGCTGCTTAGATTCATAGATCAGCACAGCACCTGGTTTGCACTGCTGCCCTACACGAGCCTCATTCTGTACTATCTGGTGATGGGCTTTACAGCCGGTCTTTTCGAAGAATCCGCCCGCTATATTGGTTTGAAAATCTTTCGAAAAAACCATACTTCATGGATAGACGGTGTTGCTTACGGCCTCGGGCACGGCGGTATTGAAGCCGCATGGCTCTTTGTCGCCTACGTGCTTCCTTCCCTGCGACAGGGGCAACTCGGCTTTGATGCTGTTCTGGGTGCTTGGGAACGTATTTTCAGCATGATGGTACAGATCGGGCTCAGTATGATCGTCCTCTATAGCATAAAAACCGACAGGAAACGTTATCTGGCACTGGCCATCATCCTTCACACCATTATAGATTTTCTTCTTATTATAGGAAACATCTGGATCGTGGAAGGATTGATCACTATAGAAGGTATTATTTTTATGATATTTGTCATAAAAAGCAAAAAAGATTTAACTTAGGAGGTAATCTATTATGAAAAAAACAAGAAAACTATTAATCACTTTACTGACGCTGACTCTTTTAGCTGGTCTTCTGGCCGGATGCAGCAAGAACAAACTGTCCGATGCGTTTAACGAGGAGACAGTAAAACAGCAGGCTCTGGCCGATATTACACTGGCAGAATCCAATGATTTTGCAGGCTGGAAAGCCCGTTTTACACCGGAATACCAGTCAGCCGTCACCGAAGATGCCTACACATCCTATCTGGATACACTGAATGAAAAGGGGGCATTTAAAGAATTCGGCAAAATCGCCATTATTGGTCAGGAACAGAATGGCATCAATTATGCAGTTGCCGTTGTCATCTGCAAACATGAAAATGGCGACATTCAATATACCGTCGCCTATGATGAAAACATGAACCTTGTCCAGTTCACCATTTAAACGACTGGGGCTGTCAACAATTGACAGCCCCCTTTTCTTCTTAATTATACTGTTTTTATATCATCTGAATTTTCTCCAGAATGTGCTCCATTCTTCTACTTAATGATATATCGTCCGTTCTTCCTCGGAGGTGTCTTCGGATTCTGCGCTGGATATCCCAATGTAATCACAGCCAACAGATTGCCACACTCCGGTGCAAAGGTTTCCCGCAATATCTCAGAAGCATCAACTTCCAGCGGGGCTGTCAGCCAACAGCTTCCAATACCTTTATCTGTTGCAGCCAGAAGCATATTTTCGATAGCTGCAGCTACACTCTGGATAATGGTTTCCGGCCGTTTTCCATAATCCGGTTTCAGTTGAAAAGCCAGTATACATACCGGCGCACCACCCAGTTTTCTAATAAAACCGGTTGTCTCGCTCACTACCTCCGGATTACGTGCAAATCTTTCTCTCAGTTCAGGCTCGATTTTTGTCGAAACATCTCCCATGATCTGATAAAGCTTCTCCATCTCCCCTTTATCCTGTATCGCCACAAAATACCACGGCTGCAGATTAACGGCGGAAGGCGCATATGTACCGGCATCCAGTATTTCTTTCAGATCCTCCTCACTGATTGCTCTGTTCTGATATAAACGTATACTTCTTCTTGTCAAAATAGCCTCTTTTGTCTCCATCAAATCACTCCTGTCTTTGAGATTTTCCTAATGGATTTATTTTATCATAAAAAAAATATGTCATCAATTGACATAACTTTCAATCCGTACACAAATGTCCGCGTACAACGTATCATCCAGAAATCAAAACCGGAATAAGCATATTATCAAAAACGCTGCGGAATCTATCATTACAGATTCTGCAGCGTATTGTATTTTACCATATTATCTTACCTGACCACACTCAATTATCCCTCAATGGATATATATTTGTTCTCTTCGACAGTCTTTGCACTCTTCTTTGGAACAGTCAATTTCAATATACCATGGGTAAACTCAGCCTTAATATCCTCCTGTCTGATCGTATTCCCGATATAGAAAGTTCTCTCGCAGGTACCTGCGTATCGTTCACGCCTGATATAACGGCCATCTTCCTTATTCTGCTCGTCATTGTCCACACCCCTGGCTGCACTGACTGTCAGATATCCATTTTCAAGAGCGACTTTGATCTGCTCCTTCTTGAATCCCGGCAAATCGATCTCAAGGACATAGACATCGTTCTTCTCTCTGATATCCGTTTTCATCATATCATTCGCTCTGTGACCATACGTCTGTCTCTGAGCCTTCTTCGCATCTCTATTACCGTAAAACGGAAAATCATTAAAAAATTCGTCAAATAAATCTTCACCAAATAAACTGTTTCTTAACATATAAATCGCTCCTTTACTATGGTGTCCAACCACTTATATATCAATATTCTCTATCTCTCCATGCCCCTGTCCATACAGGGTATCTATGTTATGCGCTTTGCCCTCAGGCTCCGCGCTTATTTTCAAATATTATGTTCTCTTTCTCTTATCTGTCACTGCCAACAGGCGGCTTCAGCCGGCCGGGCAGGCCGGCTGCCTGCCTTACCCTTCGATGGAAATATACTTCTTCTCTTCTACAGCCGGCTTCGCTTCCTTCTTCGGAACAGCCAGCTTCAATGTGCCGTCTTCGAATCTTGCCTTGATATCTTCCTGTTTGACATCTTCGCCAACATAGAAACTTCTGCTGCAGGAACCACTGTAGCGTTCACGTCTGATATAACGGCCTTCCTGATCCTTCTGATCATTATTCTTATTAACACTGGCACCTATGGTCAGATAACCATCTTTCAGTTCAGCCTTCACATCTTCCTTGCGGACACCCGGCATGTTCATGGTCAGTTCGTATCCCTGATCTGTCTCCTTAATATCCGTTCTCATCAGTTCTCCTGAATTGAATCTTCTGAAAGAATCATCAAAAAAGTCATCCAATAAGCTTTCTCCAAAAATACTAGGCATTAACATAAATCATCGCTCCTTTTCAATATTACAATTATGTCGGTTACCATGTTTTTGGAACTGGGGTTACGGGAAACTCAGAAGTTTATCTTTTCATCTTCCTTTTGCTTCCCTTCCTTTGTTCTATATGTAATATAACACTTATTGTTAGCACTGTCAATAGGTGAGTGCTAATTATTTTGTGAA
>JBJEJD010000114.1:0-1945 GCA_051877705.1 Coprococcus sp.
TCCATAACACCGCCTGTTGCACCGAAGATAACAGCCGCACCGGAACCAACGCCAAGCGGTGAATCAAACTCTTCTTCATCCAGCATCTGTGGATTGATGAGTTCGGATCTGAGCACTCTGTCAAATTCTCTGGTTGTCAGTACCATATCCACATCCTTGCCGGAACCGGCATCATTAATTGTAGGGATGTTGCATTCTGCCTTCTTGGCTGTACATGGCATGATAGATACAGAGAAAATCTCTTCCGGATCAACCCTAAGCACTTTTTCTGCAAAATATGTCTTGGTCACAGCACCGAACATCTGCTGCGGAGACTTGGCCGTAGACAGTTGTTCCACCATATCCGGATACTGAGTCTTGATAAATCGAACCCATCCAGGACAGCAGGAGGTGAACATCGGCCACTGATACTTATCCCTGTGGGTAAATCTCTCAAGGAATTCTGTTGCTTCCTCCATGATGGTCAAATCCGCGCTGAAGTTCGTATCAAAAACATAATCAACGCCCATGGCTCTTACAGCAGCAGCCATTCTCTTTTCTGTGGCGAGCTCTTTTGGAAGTCCGACGCCCTCACCCCAGGCTGCACGAACAGCAGGAGCAATCTGTACAACGACGATCTTCTTCGGATCATGGATCGCATCCGTAAACTTGCGGACATCGTCACGTTCACGCAACGCCCCGGTCGGGCAATGGGTAATACACTGACCACAGAGTGCACAGTCTGCTTCTGTGATTTTCTTTCTCTCTCTGACACCCACACCGGTTCTCTTGCCTGTATTGATAATATCCCAGATTCCAAGGCTCTGAACCTTATCACAAATCTGAACGCAGCGCATACATTTAATACATTTTCCTGAATTACGAATCAGAGGGAAATTTCTGTCCCAGTCATCTCTTTCATAATGATTCTCAAACGGCATGGCATTAATATTCATCTCAGCGCAAACCTTCTGAAGTTCACAGCTGCCATTCCGCTGACAGGCCGCACATCTGAAATCATGGTTGGACAGGATAAACTGCAGATTCATCCTGCGGGCGTACTGAGCTTTCTTGCTGTTGGTATAGATCACCATGCCCTCTTCTGCCTTCGTATTACAGGATGCCACAAGCGTCTCTTTGCCTTCTACCTCAACACAGCAGACACGACAGGCGCCAATTTCGTTGATATCCTTCAAAAAACAAAGTGTCGGTATCTTTATACCTGCTGCTTCTGCAGCCTTCAAAATTGTCGTACCCTCCGGCACACTTACTTTTCTGTTGTTAATTGTCAGATTTACCATTGTTCCTGTCTGCCTCCCCTCAGTGTTCCACAACCATGACGATCACAGCGCAGGCAGCGGCTTGCCTCCTGTACAGCTTCCTCATCGCTCATGGAATATTCAATACCTTCAAAATTATCTCTGCGTGCCCATGATTCCTTCTCAGCAAGGTTCACACGTCCGCAAGGCACCTTATCGTTCAGTAAAGGTTCAGGTATGGAAACATCAACTGACATCATATGCCTGTATCCCAGATATTCATCAATATTGGCAGCCGCCACCTTACCTGCCGCAATAGCCTTAATAACTGTTGCCGGTCCCGTTACGCAGTCGCCGCCGGCATACATGCCGACACGGTTCAGTGCGCCTGCTTCATTAGCCAGGAATCTTCCTCTCTTTGTGGAAATACCGGCTTTTTCAAACGGCTCTGAAACAATGGCCTGTCCGATAGCCACAAGAATAATATCGCATTCCAGTCTTTCTTCGGCTTTCTGAGCCTTTCTCGGAGCAGGACGTCCGCCCTTGACAGGTCCGATGATCTGTGGCTGAACCCAAAGTGCAGCCACCTTACCCTCTGCATCCTTCTCCACGCGCAGAGGAGCCTTCAGTGTGATCAGCTCGATACCCTCAGCAATGGCACCTTCAATCTCAGCAGGTAAAGCTGTCATATCATCCTGTCTTCTTCT
>JBJEJD010000114.1:2045-13640 GCA_051877705.1 Coprococcus sp.
AATGGCATCAATATCCTCCTGCAGTCTTTCTCTAGGGAATCTGTAATTCGGAATGCCATAACGCAGCATACCGCCCAGCTGCTGTTTTTCTTCGAAAATCGTTGTCTGATGACCCATCAGCTGAAGGAAATAAGCCGCAGTCAGACCGCTCGGTCCGCCGCCCACGATGGCAACTCTCTTTCCTGTAGACTCTGCACAGGCCGGTACCGGCACCTGTCCTGCAGGAGCCTTATCCACAGCATAGCGCTTGATACCGCGGATATTGACAGCATCATCGATCATATGTCTGCGGCATCTTGCCTCACAAGGATGCTCACAGATAAACGCACAGGCTGTCGGGAACGGGTTATCCTTACGGATCAGACGGACAGCATCGTCACATCTTCCTGCGCCCGCAAGGGCAATATAACCAGGAATATCCACATTGGCCGGACACAATGTCACGCATGGAATCGGCTGTTCAAAGGTTCCTATACAGCGATGGTCACGCACATGGGATATGTAATCCTCTTTAAAACCTTCAAAACCAAGTAATACCATTCTCGCTGATTCAAAGCCGATGGCACAGTCTGCGGAATTCTTGATATTGGTTGCCGTATGCTCGATCAAATCCAGTGTCTCCATAGTTGCCGTATTGTCCAGAACGCTTTCCAGAAGATCTTCCAGTATACCGAGACCTTCACGGCAAGGCACACACTTACCGCATGTCTGGGCATGACAGACCTTCAAAAAAGCCAACTGCATATCTATTGGACAGACACCCGGCGGATTGGCAATAATACGCTGAGAGAATTCCTTCATCAGCTTTTGTGTGACAGAATCAACTCTGTCATTTGAAACTACTGATAATCTGTTCATTTTTTCCCCTCCATAAACGGGTCCTCCCGTTGTGTATATTTTGACATTATTAATTGTACTTTATTTCGAACAATAATGCAATACCTATAATTTGTTAAAGTATTATCCTTCTTTTTTCAGTAAATTTAGACAAAAAAGCTGTTGTGTCAATCATCTTCTGCAATTGAAACACAACAGCTTTTAAATTTATCCTCTGTTCCTATTCCTCTCCGTTCCGAAATCCGATGCATTCCAGATCATCCGGAACAAATAGATTACCATGGTAATAGAGACGGCCTTCTGCCATATAAAGCGCCTTGCGCCGGCTTATATTGTCATCTTCCGTATGATACAGCACAAGATTTGGTATCTCAAGATACTCTGCCAGTTCACAGGCTTCTCTGACTGTACTGTGGTGCTTCTCATAAGGCTTGTACTGTTCCTGTTGAGAATAGAGACAGAATGCCTCATGGAGCAGCCAGCTGCTTCCCTGGGCATAGCCAAAGCACTTTTCATTCAGAGGTTCATCCCCGGCACAGGTAAGACGTTCTCCATTTTTCAATACCATTGTAAAGCCATATTGCTTCGCCTTTGTGGAAAAAATATCAAAAAATGTAACGTCATAATCCAGAATATGTCTTGTGTCTCCATTATAAAGAGGCACAAACAGGATCCTGTGGTCAAACAACCAGGTGAACTTTTTCGGCAGAGTCAGATTGGCAATGGTCCGCACCGTATCCACCAGATCGCTGTGACAGTAGATGTACAGATCACCCTCATACTCTTCCTTCCGCATCCTGGTGGCAATCATTCGGATCATCCAGATCATACCCAGCAGATGGTCCGTATGCTCATGGGTCAGAAAAATATGATGGATCCGGTCAAGGCTAATCCCCGCCTCATCCAGCTGCCGCAGAATACCATTGCCGCCTCCGGCATCCACAAGAAAATATTCATCATCATCCTGAATGGCAAAACATGTATTATAGCATCTGGTTACCAGTGCATTGCCTGTTCCAAGCATGATCAGTTTTTCCATAAGCCATCACTCCCCGCATTCTATAAATCAAAACAGTGATTCAGCGGCCCACTTCCCTGCCCGAGATCAAGGCCGTCCTTCAGTGCTCCTGTGATATAATCCTTTGCTCTTCTTACACTCGTCTTCACATCATAACCAAGAGCCAGATTGCTGGCAATGGCAGATGAAAGGGTACAGCCGGTACCATGGGTATTCGGATTATCCACACGTTCACCACGATACCAGATGAATTCGCCGTTATCATACAGCAGATCATCTGCTGTCTCTGTCAGATGTCCTCCCTTGATCAGCACACTGCCTGACAGGTTATGACCAATGACTTCTGCAGCCCGCTTCATATCCTCCACATTCCTGATCTCAAATCCGCACAGCTTCTCTGCTTCCGGAATATTCGGCGTGATGATATCTCCAAGAGGCAGCAGGGTAGAGATCAGCGTATCCATGGCATCCGACTGCATCAGCGCACATCCGCTGGTAGACACCATGACCGGATCCACAACGATATTTTTCGCATCATACTCTTTCAGCTTCGCCGCGATCATCAGAATGGTCTCAATATTGGAAACCATACCAATCTTAATGGCATCCGGATAAATATCCTTAAACACACAGTCCATCTGATCACCCACAAAAGCCGCGCCCGCATCAAGGACACCATAAACTCCTGTTGTATTCTGAGCTGTCAGTGCTGTAATCACGCTCATAGCATAAACCTTATGGGCCGTCATCGTCTTAATATCTGCCTGAATACCGGCACCGCCGCTGCAGTCGGAACCGGCAATAGTTAAAACCTTCTTCATCAACAAAACATCCTTTCATCATACGGGCAAACCTGTACCCTCATTATTATTCATTATAGCATACCCATCTTTCTGATGCACGTTTTTTCCTCCTTCTTTTGTTTATTGACACCCTTTCAGAAAGAAGCTATGATGAATACCAGTTAAAACGCAGAAATGACAAAGAGGTGTCCAATGAGTGATCAATTGTTTCACAGAATTTATATTGAAATTATAAACCGCTGCAATCTGCAATGCAGCTTTTGTCCGAAGGACAACCGGCCTGCCCGTATGCTGTCCGTCAAAGAATTCGAATATATAGCAGAACAGGCCGCCAGGTGGACGAGCCATATCTGTCTGCATGTCAAAGGAGAACCTTTGATGCATCCTCATCTTGCAGATATTTTATCCATTGCTGCTTTTTACAACCTGAAAATCAATCTGACAACCAATGCCACTCTTTTGCCGGAAAAAGGTCACCTGCTTCTGGGATCTGATGCACCACGGCAGATCTCTCTTTCCCTGCACAGCTTCGATGCCAATACGATGCATACAACAGACTTTCACTCATATCTGTCAGATGCCATTCATTTCGCCCGGGAATTCACAGCCCGGACTCCGGGTTATATCAGTTTCCGCCTCTGGAATCTGGATAATACCGCAGGCAAAGATCAGCGTATGCGTAACCGGCTCATTCTGGAAACGCTGGAACAGGCTTACCAGCTGGAACAGTCTATTGACAGCCGAATAGGCAAATTCCACGGCAACACCCTGGCTCCCCGGACTTTTCTGAATTTCGACCACCTTTTTGCATGGCCCGATCTTAAAGCTCCGGATCATGGTTCTGACGGCACCTGTTATGGTCTGAGGAAACAGCTGGCCATTCTGTCAGACGGCCGGGTAGTTCCCTGCTGTCTGGACAGCAGCGGTGTTCTGACTCTCGGCAATATTTTTACCGAATCGCTGGTATCTATCCTTCAAAAAGAAAAAAGCCTCCGAATCATCGAAGACTTCCGCAATCATCGTATCAATGAAGCACTCTGCCGCCGCTGCGGCTACAGGACACGTTTTTAAACGCCCCTGACCGCGGCTATAAAATCGGCGCAAACAGCTTCAGTACCCATTGAATCACTTTTTCGTGCAGCGGGCGGTGCAGCCATTCATCATAATCGATCTCTTCACATTTTTTCAGTGTTTCCTGTATATCGTCTCTGATAGCCATGACCGATGACGACTCGCACATATAGACAGCACACTCATAATGCAGATAAAAACTTCTGAAATCTGTATTAATCGTACCACAGACTGCACATTCATCATCAGACACAACAGTTTTTGAATGGATAAACCCCGGCATATACTCATAAATATGCACTCCGTTAGCGATCAGCGGTCCATAATTGGCCACATTCACCATGTATACATACCATTTATCATAGATATGCGGTACTATAATACGTACATCGACACCACTTCTTGCCGTCCGGCACAGATCCTCCGCCATTTTCCTGTCAAGAACAAGATATGGCGTTGTAATATACACATAATCCCTCGCCTTATTGATCAGATGCGTATAAACCTCTTCTGCAGGATTCCTCGGATTATTGGCAGGCCCGTCCGAAAACGGCTGAACAAAGCCATCACTTTCCGGATGTATTGTCGGCATATAAACAGAATAATCTGTCGTTATCTCATAGCGCATGGTAATTTCCCACATCTCGAGGAAGATAGATGTCAGTCCCCATACACCCTCACCTTCCAGCCGGACTGCTGTATCCTTCCAATGGCCAAAACGCTCAATAATATTGGCATATTCATCGGCGAGATTAATGCCGCCGCAATAACCGACATTCCCATCCACAATGGTTATCTTCTGATGATTCCGATAATTAAATGACAGGCGGTCCACATCCTTGTGAATCGGTGCAAATATGGCAAGGCGCACACCTGCTCTCGCCAGTTCCCGTCGAAACTCTTCCGTATTGATGGCAAGGCATCCAAAATCATCGATCAAAAGCCGGATATCAACCCCTTCCTGCGCTTTATCAATCAGTACCTGCTTCACCCGCTGCCAGATCTCACCATCGCTGATAATAAAATATTCCATGAAAATGCACTTCGTTGCCGCCTTCATGTCCTCTATCATAGCATCCAGCATCTCTTCCCCCAAAGGAAAATAGGTCACACGGGTATGTTTGTACATTCTAAATCCTTCATTATTCAGGAAACGGGCAATCTGAGCTTTATATGGATGGTGTCCGCACAGCTCCTGAATAACTTCCGGCCGTTCCTGCGCATAGGCCCGCATCTTGGCTTCTGTATTCCGGATCATAACATTCATCCGGCTGTTGGTACGTCTGCGTCCCCACATAAAATAAAGGAAAAGCCCGATAACCGGAAAAACAAGAACAATAACGACCCAGAACTGGCGATAGGATTCCTGATCATTGACCAGGGCAAACACAACAAAAAAGCTGAGAATTTCCAACAGAATATACACCCATGTCGCATATTCCTGAAGATAAAATCCCAGAATCACAAATGTTATTGCCTGTAAAACAACAGCAATCGCCACTGTTAAGCCTCTGATAATCGCCGAAGAGTTATTCTTTATTGAATCCATTCCGTACCTGCCTTTCCACTGACTTCCATAAATTATACTCTACCAGTTCTGACAAAAAACGTCAACTCCTGTCTGTAAAATTGTGTCTGCCCGCCTTAATTAATGAATATTTATTTTAAATTGATTTATTTTTATTCATTTTCAACATGCTTTCCCGCACTTATCCTGATATTATCATTCCTATTTTTTTGAATTTATTACAATTATATCCTGCATTTTTATCTTTCAATTTCCATCTTTTTTCTTCCGCAGGACACTGGAATCATATCATTATTTTATAAGTTTTTCTTTAATATTGATCTATTTCGATACTTTTTTACGTTTTTTGACATTTTTTATTTTAATAATTGCATATTTTTATCTTCATTTATAGCAACAATTATTCGCATAAACTTAAAAAATCCCTTGCAAAATCAGAAATATAATGATAAAGTATGTTCATATTGTTATGTGCTTACTATTTAATTTTACTGCGAAAAAGGACTGATGGCTATGACAAAAGAAATAACAGAATTTAACAAACGACTGGATAAGCTTGCTGATTACTGCATGATTTCCGGACGTTTTGATCAGGATTTATATACAGAATATGATGTCAAGCGGGGACTCCGTGATTCCAACGGCAAAGGTATTCTCACCGGTCTGACGGAGATTTCGGATGTTGTCGCTTATAAGTCTGTTCACGGACGCAAGATACCGATTGACGGCGAACTCTATTTCCAGGGCTATAATGTCATCGATCTGATTGAAGGCAACCGCGACAGCCGTTTCGGTTTTGAGGAGATTACCTATCTGCTTCTGTTCGGCGAACTTCCGAATGAAGCCCAGCTTCAGGAATTCCTTGAGATTCTTGGCAATTACCGGGATCTGCCTGACAATTTTGTCAGAGACATCATTATGAATTCACCGAATGCCAATATGATGAATGTCCTTCAGAAAAGTGTTCTGACCCTCTATTCCTACGATGACACTCCTGAAGATATCTCTGTCAAGAATGTACTCCGTCAGTCCCTCCAGCTTATCGCACGTTTCCCACTGATATCAGTCTATGGTTACCATAGCTATCGGCATTATATACTGGACAAGAGCCTTGTCATCCGTCGTCCAAAGGCGGATCTTTCAACAGCTGAGAATATTCTCCGTCTTCTTCGTCCGGATGGCCAGTATACCGCTCTGGAGGCAAAGGTACTGGATATCGCTCTGATCATCCATGCGGAACATGGCGGCGGTAATAACTCCACCTTCACCACCCATGTGGTTACCTCAACAGGTACAGACACCTATTCGGCCATTGCTGCATCCCTCGGTTCCCTGAAGGGTCCAAAGCATGGCGGTGCCAATATGAAGGTTCAGCAGATGTTTGCAGATATAAAAGCAAATATTTCCAATTGGGAAGATGAAGGCGAAGTGGCTGCTTACCTTACTAAGATACTTAAACGTGAAGCTTTCGATCACAAAGGTCTGATCTATGGTATCGGCCATGCTGTTTATACAGAATCCGACCCGCGATGCACCATCCTGAAGAAATATGCCAAAGCTTTATCCGAGGAAAAGGGCCTGACCAAAGAATTTGAACTCTATGACAGGGTGGAGCGCCTTGCCATTACCCTGACCAAACAGCATCGTCAGCTCTTCAAACCGATCTGTGCCAACGTGGACTTCTACAGCGGTTTTGTTTACAGTATGCTCGGTCTCCCTATGGAGCTGTTTACACCGATTTTCGCCATTTCACGTATATCCGGCTGGTGTGCCCACCGCATCGAGGAGCTGGCCAATGAAGGCAAGATCATCCGTCCGGCCTACAAATATGTCGGCCATCACAAAGACTATGTCGCCATCGAAGACAGATGGCAATAAATCAAAAATTATTTAATCCGGGAATACTGCCAATGTATCCCCGGATTTTTTATATAGATCTCATATTGCCACTGTCAATCAGTTTCTGCTTTTCTTCTCTGCTCATCCGTTTAATGGCATATTCCCGCCGCATAGCTTCCCGACGTTCCTCATATAGTTCATAATAAACCAGTTCCACCGGCCGTCTGCTCCTCGTATACTTCGCTCCTTTACCACTGTTATGGCACTCTATCCTCTTCTCCAGATCGATCGTCCACCCTGTATAGTAAGTGTCATCCGCGCACCTTAAAATATATGTATAATTCATGTCTCTTACCTCATACCATCTGGCATCTTTTTCAGGCCTCTTATCAAATAGTTCTGAAAAAAGGCCGCCAAATGGCAGCCCTTTCTATAT
Organism: Coprococcus sp.; assembly: GCA_051877705.1. Classification (GTDB taxonomy): domain Bacteria; phylum Bacillota; class Clostridia; order Lachnospirales; family Lachnospiraceae; genus Coprococcus_A. The sequence goes on from JBJEJD010000114.1 coordinate 9,578, forward strand.
TGAAGCAGCCGATGAAATTTGTTATTTAACAGCCAGATGCCGGAAGCAGAGCTGTTGTAAAAAAACGGTTGCATATTTTTCAATATGTACCATTTTTTCATCAGCTTCTATATCATATGCATCCGTCCTTCAAAGGTGCTTCTCTAATTCAGATAATCCAGAGGATCTACCGGTTCGCCGTCTTTCGTCAATCTGAAATTCAGATGGCTTCCCTCAACCGAATAATACCGGGTCGGAACAGCAACTTCACCGATTACCTGTCCCTCTTCTATCGTATCTCCCACAGCTACGCTGACATTTTCCAACTGACCATAAAAAGCTTCATAGCCATTCCCCAGAGATGTCTCCACAACTGTTCCCAGCTCTGCATCCTCGTAAATATCAAGAACTGTTCCCCCATAGGATGCGGTTACTGCTGTTCCTGCCTCACTTTGGATCAAAATCGCCGGATTACATTTGTACTGCTGAAGCGTTGGATAATAGGTAGTCGCGTCCATGCTGTAATCAAGAACAATCTCTCCTTCCACCGGCCAGGCCATACCATCCTCCATTTTATAACCGGCATTGACAATGGTTCCCGCCATTTCGGCTTCATCGCCGACGGTTTCTTCTGCATCCATCTCGCCATTCTCTATGGATTCATCTTCAGCTGCCAAAACATCACCGGTGATCATCGAATTCTCATCCTCAAAATCCTCCAGCGCCAGGGTTCCATCCTCAATCATGGATAAAATCTTCTGCACAACGTCAGCATTATAACCGGTCATCTCATCGGCCATCTGCGTATTGGCGTCGGCTTCCGCTGTCATATCCGCTTCCTCCGCAGCTGCCGTCTTGTCCGTGAATTCCGCTGCATTTTCAGCCATCTCACGATCACGCTGTCCCGACACAAACCCTGCGATACCGGAAACAGCCAGGATCCCCGCCACCAACACCAGTGCCATCACATAAAATGCATTCTTTTTTAGAAAACTTATCATGTTCTTCACTCTTATCACCTCTGGTCATATTCTGGCCAGAAAGCGAAGAATCTATACATTTTTTTGTAAAAAATGATATTATTGCATCCCGTCAGGCAATCTTACTCTGATGTCTCTCTGTCTGTTCGCTCTCCTGCTGTTCCGTACCCTGTACCTTTATCCTCCTGCCCGGAATCTGCCGGCTGATATTCAGTACAATGCCCATCTCACACAGCTGGAGCAGCAGCGCCGTACCGCCATAACTGATATAGGGAAGGCTGATACCTGTATTTGGCAGCAGACTGGTGGCTACGCCTATATTTAAAATAACCTGCAGGGCCACATGGATTCCAATTCCCAGAGCCATATATCCGCCTACCAGATCACGGGCATGCCGGGCCACAGCCAGAATCCTCCATATCTGATAAATAAACAGGAAGAGAACCAGTGCGCACCCCACCAGCCCCAGTTCCTCTGCAATAACAGCAAAAATAAAATCGTTCATCGGCTCCGGTATGTAATATTTCATCGTGCCGCTGCCAAGCCCGCGTCCCAGTAACCCGCCAAATCCAATAGCGTACAGCGAATATCTGGACTGCATGGATACATCCGAATACTCATCCGGATAAAGCCAGGCAAGGATACGATTTGTTCTGAAGGAATCCCCCGCCTCATGCTGCTTCAGGATGACCGTATTATAATAAATCAGCGCCAGAACTATTGCCGCCAACAGACATATGCCTACCCAGCGCCAGATCTTTTTGTCCGGGTGTGCCACAAAAAACATAACTGCAATAATCCCAAGAACGATCAGAGCCGTACTCAGATTCTTCGTTACCACCAAAATAAGGCCAACGGCTATGATCCCCGGAATGAAAAGATAGATATCTGCTCTTAAATAAGTAAGTTTTCTGCCCACCTGGGTCAAAAGATAAGCCATCAGGATGACCATAGCAGGTTTCATCAGCTCCGATGGCTGGAAAGACTGGCCCGCAATCTCTATCCACCTGCTGGCACCATTTTTTGTAACGCCAAGACCCGGTACCTTTACAAGAAAAAGCGACAAAACAGAGAAAAGATAAATCGCCCCGGCCCATCGGGCATAAATGTGATAATCCACATAGGAAATAAGCAGCATCGCCACAATGCCTCCGACACCGACAATCAGCTGCTTTTTCATCATGGATATTCCATACTGGGCACTGCTGGCACTATAAATCATGATCAGACCGAACATCACAAGAAACACAACAGAAATAATAACTCTATAATCAACCACTTCCAGTTCGGACAAATATTTCAAAAAAGTCCTTTTTAAGCCCGGATTGCTGTCTTTTTTATTATTTACCACTTAACTGCCTCCTTTCGATACCCACCATCATATCATAAAAGAGACAGCCTTAACAAGTCTATTCGCCTACTTTCACACCCTTAAGATAATATAAAAGCAGTTCTTCACAGCTTTTCCCTTCCATAGCCTGCCTGTTGGCCCCATACTGATCAAATCCAACACCATGTCCGCTGCCTCTTACAGTAATGACAGCTGTATTTCCTTCAAAATTGATCTCAAAGCAGGACGACGGCAGATCCAACGCATAGCGGAAATCGTCACCACTCAAAAGCTTATTGCCGATCTGTATCTGAAGCACATAACCCGAACTGTCTGTCTCTGTAATCTGGCAGGTGGATGCCAGACTGTCAGGCGCACAATTAAAATCCGTCACACTTTTTTGTAATTCCGATATAAGCTGCCTTTTCGTCTTTGTAACTGCAATTTCATACTGCTCAGCTTCTCTGTCCCACAGACTCTCTGTCGGCTGCAGCCATGGTATATCCACTCCCCAGGCTTCCTGACTGCTCCTCGTTTTCCCATTGCTGAGTGCAAACCATGCCGGTGTAATCAATTGACCATCATAACGCAGCACCATACCATCCGTTGACCGGACAGCCTCCTCCACCCGCTCATTATTTGTTCCATATTGTGTCCCCCATATTTCCCGTCGATCGTTTTCACTCCGCCATTCCAGACCTGTTTCCGAGGCATCTATATACTGTCTGTTCCCAGCCCTCTCATACAGGCATGTACGTGCTATGACAGCCTGTGCCTTCAATGTTTCCATCTCATATTCTGCAGAAATCTGTCCGGCCACAGCACCTGTCAAAAACTCCGTAACGCCCATCCTTCTCTCGCCGCCCGCTGTCTGGACAGAGATCTGCAGACCCGAAATTTCCTTTTCAGATTCTTTATTTCTTTCAGACATTGAGTACAGCCCTGCCACAGTAAAAGGCAGAAAAACCAGCAGGAAAAACCATCCCACAAGGAAACGCCGCATTTGTTCCCCTCCCCCGTTCAAAGCTCCTGCTTTAATATATGCTGTACAGGAAAAAGAGCAACAAATACGGCGTTTTCTCATTAAGATAAGCTGTTCCCTATTATAAATTTGTAATAGAAATTTTGTCCGTGCCCAATGGACGCTCTGCCACCGGATCTGCAGCCACACCTACTGCGATGGCTGAGACGGTACGGAAGCCCTCCGGAAGCTGCAATAAAGCAGAAATCTCATCATCGGCAAACAGCACCTGACTCACACCAAAGAGATAAACAGCTCCCAGCCCCATATCTGCAGCAGCCAGCAGCATATTCTCCATGATAACACCTGCATTGGCGCCTTTGATGATCTCCTCATCCTCAACATTGCCGGAAACATAAATCAGTGTAGGTGCCCCATAGGTCACCTGTATCTCCGGATCTCCCACCGCCTTCTGAAACGCTTCATTAATCCTTCTGAGAATCTCCGGATTCTGGACAACTGTCAGATGCACACGGTCATATTGGCCCATGCAGGTTGGTGCGGCATTGGCCGCCTGAATCAATGTATTAAGCTGTTCATCTGTGATCTGTTCACCTGTAAATGCCCTGACAGACTGTCTGGCTGCGATTGTCTTCTTAAATTCCATAATCATACTTCCCTTCTCTTCTGTTTTACGGTATAATTTATATACTAAGTACATACTACATCCCATGGTTTTAGCTGTCAATTACGCAGATATATCATACATAGTACATTCCAGCGTACTATCAGCACTTGATTACATTTTTCAGG
>JBJEJD010000115.1:0-9006 GCA_051877705.1 Coprococcus sp.
AAATCGGTTTATACTGGGAGAAGGCTGCTTATGAAGAAGCAGAGCATGCTGCTAAGTTTGCTGAGTTATTAGGTGAAGTTGTAACTGACAGCACAAAGAAGAACCTTGAGATGAGAGTTGACGCTGAGAATGGTGCAACAGCTGGTAAGTTTGATCTTGCTAAACGTGCAAAAGCTCTTAACCTTGATGCTATCCATGATACAGTTCATGAGATGGCTCGTGACGAGGCAAGACATGGCAAGGCATTCGAAGGTCTGTTAAAGAGATACTTTGGTTAATTAGAAATACGGTTAAGATGCTGATTTTAGGGTATGTTGGAGAAATCCGACATACCCTTTCTTTTTGTTTACTAAAATAATAGAATAAAATGACGAGGCGAGATATGGCAAAGTATCGAAGGTCTTTTATGTGGAGCGCGATAGCTTTCGCTCGGCAAGGATAATGGTATGCCCGTCTATGCTGCAGGTTTCTTTTAATTCTTCAAATTGATTTTTGATCCAAAAATATTCTGATTGGGGATTTCCTTTGATCCACCCAAGGCGGATTGAACGGAACCCCTCTTTTTTTAACTGACTGCAGACGGATGTAATTATTTTCGTTCCGATACCACGCCCCTGAATATCTGAATGAGTCATGAAAAAACCGATGAAAGCAATATGATCCTCCGGGTATCCGTCAATCAGGTCCAGGACTGCAATGAGTCTGTTTTCCAGATAAAAGCCAAGATAATATTTATCGGATAACTGTTTCCCGGGCGGGAGGTTTTTCATATCATCAATAATGGCTTCTCTTGTTATAAATGGTGGATGATACTTATAGTACAGGGGATTGCCGGCACACAGTTCAAAAACTTCATCCACCTGTGCCTCAGTAAGTCTGCGTACGTTATATTCTTTTGACAATTCCTCGATGATCATCTGGCACCTCCATTTGTACAGAATATGGCATAATTGTCAGATTAATTCTAACGTTTTAATCTTCTTGTGTCAAATGATCTTTCTATGATTGCGGCTCAGAAGGCAGCCATGTGTGCAGCTATTGCGCCATCCGGTGCCGCGGCGGCCAGTGCAGGTTCTGGTGGGAATTAAGGCCTGGTAAGAAATTTATAAGAAATAAGTAGGAGAATCATCCTTGACAGACAGATGAAAAAAAACTACAATAACAATACATGGAATTTGCTCCCATTCCTTTTAGAAACGGATTGGGAGCAGTTTTTTCATATATCTGAACTGGAATTATATTCCTATTGAATATAGAATGGACTTGCAGGAGGAAATGACATGCCGATTAAGATACAGGATGATTTGCCGGCTAAATCAATATTGGAAGAAGAGCATATTTTTGTGATGACAGAGACCAGAGCTTTGTCACAGGATATTCGTCCGCTGAAAATAGTGATTCTCAATCTGATGCCGACTAAGATTGAAACAGAGACACAGATTTTAAGGCGACTGTCTAATACGCCGCTGCAGATTGAGATTACGCTGCTTCAGACATCGACGCATGTGGCAAAAAATGTTTCAGAAGAGCATATGATTGCTTTTTACCAGAATTTTGATCAGATTAAAGATGAGAATTATGATGGAATGATCATTACCGGGGCACCTGTGGAGATGCTGCCTTATGAGGAAGTAGAATACTGGGATGAGCTCTGTGAGATCATGGAGTGGACAAAGACCCATGTGCATTCCACGTTCCATATCTGCTGGGGTGCGCAGGCGGCACTTTATTATCATTATGGTATTCCGAAATACATTCTGGATAAGAAGGTATCCGGTGTATTTGCTCACAGACTTCTGAATCGCAAATCAAGATTGTTCAGAGGTTTTGATGATACTTTTTATGTACCGCATTCCCGCCACACAGAGGTGAGAGCGGAGGATATTGAGAAGGTGCCGGAACTGAGAATTATGGCTGACTCCGAAGAGGCAGGTGTTTATGTAGTTGGCAGTACTGATGACTCCCAGTTTTTTATCATGGGTCATTCTGAGTATGACGCGGAGACTTTGGCGAAGGAGTATTTCAGGGATGTGGATAAAGGTATGAATCCGGAGGTACCGAAGCATTATTTTCCGGATGATGATCCGACAAAGAAGCCTCAGATGTATTGGCGGGCGCATAGCCAGTGGCTTTATTCCAATTGGATGAATTTCTTTGTTTATCAGACTACACCTTATGAATTGAAGAATGGCGTTTTCGTACCTGTAGATTAGCATGGGGATTCAGAATGGCATTATTGGTTTATGACCGTACAGATATAATGGCGGCAGGATATACGTGTCGGTAATGGATGCAGATCACGAAAAGGATGATTTTATGGCGAAACAGTATAGCGGTTTATCTCAGACCGAAGTCAATAACAGAGTAGACGAGGGAAAAGTCAATATCACCAACAATAGTATTTCCCGAACAAAAAAAGAGATAGTCCGTGCCCATCTTTGTACGTTTTTTAACTTTCTGAATGTTTTTCTTGGTATACTGGTGCTGACTACCGGTCAGATCAAGAATCTGACATTCATGTTTACTATTATAGCCAATTCCATCATTGGTATTGCTCAGGAACTGAAAGTCAAGAGTCTGGTGGATAAACTGTCAGTAATTACTGCCTCGAAGGCCATGGTCATTCGTGACGGGACCAGGAAGCAGATTCCACTGGATGAGCTGGTCATGGATGATGTGATGGTGCTGGAGAGCGGTGACCAGATAGGTGCAGATTGTGTTGTTCTGGAGGCTCAGGGCATTGAGGTCAATGAGTCTATGATTACCGGTGAATCGGTGGCTGTCAAAAAATTTGAGGGTGATCAGATGTTGTCGGGCAGTTATCTGGTGGCAGGCAGCGGTGTTGCCAGAGTCATCCATGTGGGCAGCGAAAATTATGCGACGATACTGGCAGCCAAGGCTAAGGATAAAAAGAGAGCAACATCCGAGATGCAGGATGCCATCGGACGTATCATCAAGATCGTTGGTTTTTTGATTGTACCTGTGGGTATTCTCTTGTTTTTATCCCAACGGGCCATCGATGGTACGACCATGTCTGATGCCATAGTCAATACAGTGGCCGGTGTGATTGGTATGATTCCGGAAGGTCTGGTTCTTCTGACCAGTGTTTCTTTCATCCTGGGTGTTGGACGATTAGCCAGAAAACAAGCCCTTGTACAGGAAATGGAAGCTATTGAAGCATTGGCTCGTGTCAATGTGCTCTGCCTGGATAAGACAGGAACTATCACTACTGGAGAGCTGGAGGTCGTGGAGGTTGTACCCTGTGGCACTATGGAAAGTGAGAAGATACATAGTGTCATGAATGAGATCACCTATGCTTTTAATGATGTCAATCCGACACAGCAGGCTTTGATGAATTATTTTGAAAAGACAGAGAAATGGCAGACGGCAGATCTGATTCCATTTTCATCTGCGAGAAAATACCGTGCCATCTCTTTTGCAGGTCACGGATCTTATGTTCTCGGTGCACCGGAATTTATCATTAAAAATGATCCGGAATTGTTGGAGAAGAGTGAATCTTACGCCATGCAGGGATACCGTGTGCTGCTGCTGGCGGAGACAGATACCATCTCCAGTGCAGATGGTACTATTGGTCATCCGACGCCAGCGGCATTTATCGTTATTTCTGATTGTGTCAGAGAAGAGGCACCGTCCACATTTGCTTATTTTGAAGCGCAGAATGTGGCCATTAAGGTAATATCCGGTGATAATCCGGCTACGGTATCACAGATAGCTGTGAAGGCAGGCCTGAAGAGTGGCAGCAAGTATATTGATGCTACAACTTTACCGGATAATTTTGAGGAATTGAAGAAAACGGTTAAGGAATATACAGTATTTGGCCGTGTAACACCGGAACAGAAGCAGCGGATCATTAAGGCTTATCAGGCCAATAAAAATATTGTCGGCATGGTGGGTGATGGCGTCAACGATGTACTGGCTTTGAAGGATGCGGACTGTGGTATTGCCATGGCAGCAGGCAGTGATGCTGCCAAGCAGGTAGCACATATCGTCCTGATGGATTCTGACTTTGTTCATATGAAAGAAATTGTCAGTGAAGGCCGTATGATCATCTCCAATATTGAGAGAGTCAGTGCCCTTTATCTGACGAAGACCATCTATTCATTGCTGCTGAATGTCATTTTCATTTTGCTGGGAAGATCTTATCCATTTGTGCCGATCCATCTGACACTGATCAGTACGGTGGCGATCGGCATACCGAGCTTTTTCCTGGCCCTTGAACAGACCGAAACAGTCACTCAGAGTGGTTTCCTGAAGCATGTTCTTCGAATATCATTGCCAGGCGCTCTGACCATGGTGCTGAATATGCTGTTAATCCAGGGAATATCCACGGTACTTGGATTTGACAGCGGTATGACAGCCACATATAATCTGATTGTGGCCGGTATGGTCAGTCTGATGGTTCTGATGCGGGTATGTAATCCGATGAACAGGATCAGGGGGATTCTCTGTAATACAATGATCTTTATTTTTGCAGCCTGTGTGATCCTGCTGCCAGAACTATTCAGTATCAACAGTGTGTTTAGCTGGCGGATGATTTTTATTGTACCGATTATTATATTTACTTACTATAGCATGAAATATCTGTCTTCAATTGTACATTTTCTGCTGAGGAAACATATATAAAGAGGAGCAGGGCAGGGACAGGGGACGGTTGGGACAGGGGACGGTTCGGCAGGGACAGGGGACGGTTCTATGTCCCATATTTTGGGACATAGAACCGTCCCCTGTCCCTGCCCCCCTGTCCCTGTCCTTGTCTTCGTTAGAGGGAGGATCTTATGAAAATAGAGACATTTGTTCGTGAACATTTTGAAGCATACAAAGAACTGATCTGCAGGATAACGTCTATACCGGCTCCGTCTCATAAGGAGGATGCCAGGGCGACATTTATCTGTGATTATCTGCATCAGCTGGGCTATCTGCAGGCTTTTACAGATGAGGCGAAAAATGTTATCTGCGAGATAAAAGGACGGGACAGTCGGAAAGATGTCCATATATTTATGGCACATACAGATACGGTATTTCCTGATGAAACAACGATCCCGGTAATTATTGAAGATGGTTGTATCAAGGCGCCGGGAGTGGGGGATGACACGACAAATGTTTGTGCCATTTTAATGACGCTTCAATATCTGACGGAAAATCCAATGATTCCGGAGCAGGATACTATATTTGTCCTCAATTCATGTGAAGAAGGCCTGGGGAATCTGAAAGGATGCCGTGCGCTGGTAAGACGTTATGAGGGGCGTCTCGGACAGGTGGTATCCTTTGATTGTGGCTATACGGATGGCACGGTATGGGCTGTGGGTTCCAGAAGATATGCGATTAATGTCCGGACGGCAGGCGGTCATTCTTATGCGGATTTTGGAGCTGTTAATGCTATTGCCGCTGCGGCGGATATAATTCATGATTTTTATCAGGTGGATACAAAGACAATGCCGGGAAAGACAACTTACAATGTTGGTATCATTGAGGGCGGCACATCCGTCAATACCATTGCTCAGAATGTAGAATTTATGTATGAATATCGTTCTGACAGAATGGAAGGACTGGAACTGATGGAGAAAAAAATGAAGGATATTCTGGCTGGCTACACCGACAGGACGGATGTGGATGTACAGGTAAAAATCATTGGAGACCGCCCATCCATGGGTAATGTGGACAAGATAAAAATGGCTGAACTACAGAAAAAGGCATCGGACATCATTACTAAGAATACTGGTATCATTCCGGTATTCGGCAGCGGTTCTACAGACTGCAATATTCCTTTGTCCATGGGAATCCCTGCCATCTGCTTTGGGTCTTACATCGGCGGCGGTCAGCATACCCGTGAGGAATATGTGCGCATCGATTCGCTGGAAGGAGGGCTTCGGTGTGTCATGAATATGGTTGTGCAGGATATGAGCTGATATTGTGCCGCTGTAGTGATATAGCTGAGATATTGAAGGGGATTTATGGAAACATGTTACTGCGATGTAATCTAAACATCCGCCAAATTCGAAGCCTGCTTCTGATTCAAATTCTTGAAAATGTTCTTCTTGAGCGGTTTTGCCTTGTTGGCTTAATGAGTTATATTCCTGTTCAAGATTGGCATATTTATTTTGAAAATTACTCTCTTCTCGAACATATACGACATGTTCAATATTATTGGAATACGCAAGGATATTCGCAGCAAAATAGGTAAACAGCCGGGAGATATTGTCTGGGTGACAGTATCCGAGGCAGAAGAAAAATAAACAATTCTGGCTCGTGCGAGTTATTTCTGCTATAATAGAATAAAGCGGTAATCAGCCTTTTTCTATAGTCATCGGTTATTTCCTTGCTTTTGCATGTGGGGAAGGAACTATGGTAAATACACCTTATGATGATGTCTTCCGGACATTATTAAATGACTGTACAGAACTGGTCATTCCTGTGGTGAATGAGATATTTGGAGAAAGCTATTCCGGAAAGGAAAATGTTATAACACTCCAGAATGAATTGTTCATGATGAGGCAGGATGGCAAGACAAAAGAGAAAATCACTGATACATGCTTTGTGATCATTAACAATACAGAAGAAAAAGATAAGAAGTACCATTTGGAATGTCAGAGTACGTCGGACGGCAGTATATTAATCAGAATGTTTGAATATGATACACAGATTGCACTGAAAGACGGTGTGGTAGAGAGTGGAATTCTGATAATTGTGTTTCCAAATTCGGCAGTAATATACCTCTGGCACAATCCAAATACCCCAGAGGTATTTACAGTACGGATGCTGACGCCGGGAGGGGAGGTCTCTTACCCGGTTCCGGTCATGAAGGTACAGGAATATACCATAGATGAAATATTTAAGAGCAAACTGCTGTTTCTGATACCATTTTATATATTTAGTTATGAAAAGTCTTTTGATACGCTGAATCAGAATAAAGAGAAGTTGACAGCACTGGAAGAAGAATTTTTACTCATACGGAGGCGGTTAGAGGAATTGTGTGCAGACGGAGAGATTACAGAATACATAAAATGCACCATTCTGGATATGACAAAAAAGGTAGTTGAGAGTATAGCCAGAAATCATGAGGCAGTGAAGGAAGGAGTGAAACAGGTCGTGGGCGGTAGGATTCTTGAATATGAAGCGAAGGATATACTAAGACGTGGTATCAGTCAGGGCCGTAGGGAAGGAGAAGAAACAGGTATTAAAAAAGGTGAAATTAATATGTGTATACAATTGATTCACGATGGACTTTTGAAGATTGAAGATGCGGCCAGAAAACTGAATATGGAAGAAGAGGAACTGAAAAAACATTTGTAGAATTGTTGTAAGCAGGATAATAACTGATGACAATGCATTATATAAAAGTTCTGATTAGCTTTGAGGCCTGTAAGACGAAAGGAAAGTCTTACAGGCCTTTGTAGATGAACCAGAGGTTATCACTCCAGAGGATAATCACGGAATACCTTTGCCGATTGATACAGATAGACGACCTTTAACAGACTTACAATCAGGAGAGCGATGAGAGCGGCCAGCATGATCAGCAAGGCAAGGATCGGAATAATCAGTGCAATGACTATACTTACAAACATAGCAACAAATGCGCCAACATACCATTTCCAGAGCTTTTCCCACTTTTCTGACAATTGGTTATTAACGCCGGTCAAAACTTCTGAGTGGCCAGTGTACTCGTGATATTCACCAAGCAGAGATACAATAGCAGCAGGTAAAGTGATGATCAATGTCCAGGAGGCTTCAGGAATGTTTACTGAAATGGAGGAGGCAATTGTGCTTAGTGCCACTGTCACAAAGCAGCAGATGGCGGAAGTACGATAATGATTATTTTCAGCGGAAAGCTTCAGGAGAATCAGACCGTATACGACCGTACAGAGGATACTGAGAATTATTCCCGGTCTGTACAGAAATGGAAGCCATGATGCAATGGATTCATTGGTCATGATATTGGAAAGTACCATTGGAATGACAAGCAGAAACAGGTACCACAGCCATTTGCTGAGGAAGGGGACTTTCTGTGCGAGTAACGCTTTCCTTTCGTTTTCAGCTGCCAGATCTTTCAGTCGATATTCCGGCAGATCTGCTCGTCCACGCAGAGTGCCGCAGGATGAATGAAAGCTGCAGGTGTCGCAGGTTTCGTGCCCCTTGTCACGGCAGCATTTTGCCAAAGGACATTCGCATTGCCATGATCTTCCCGGACCTGTCTTGCATCCCGGGCATCCAAGGCGCTCCCTGTAGTTACAGTTGTCACACATTTTGCCACAATATGTATCGGCCATGTATACGTCCTCCTTATCAGATAGTTTCATAAGATGAATTTGAGGTTTGCTTATATAGAAAGTATATCATAGCATTGTCAAGGCTGCATCAATTTGTAACTATTATTTTTGTATATATATTTTGCATACAGATAAAAAACGATATAATAAATAATAAGGAAAAATGAAAATACAGGCTTTGAATTCATGGAGAAAAGATGTAAGAGGATACAAGGAGGTTTGCAAATGGCAGTTAATTTTTATGAAAAAATAGATGATGAACTTTTGAAATTTGCAGTAATAGTTGCAAAACATAATGGGAAATATGTATTTTGCAAACATAAACAGAGAGATACCCTGGAAGTGCCTGGCGGACATCGTGAACCGGGAGAAGTAATTGATGATACAGCTAAAAGAGAACTTAAAGAGGAGACAGGTGCCATTGAATTTGACATTCAGCCAGTGTGTGTATATTCCGTAACAGAAGAAGGAAATTTCAATGGAAATGAAACCTTTGGAATGCTATACTATGCAGACATAAAATCATTCGAGACAGAATTACATAGTGAAATAGAAAAAACAGTTTTGACAGACGCACTTCCGGAGAACTGGACATATCCCACAATACAGCCAAAACTACTGGAAGAACTCCAAAAACGAGGCATATAGGGAAGATTGGCAGGGACAGGGGACGGTTCTGTGTCCCAATATGGGAGGGACACAGAACCGTCCCCTGTCCCTG
>JBJEJD010000115.1:9106-51613 GCA_051877705.1 Coprococcus sp.
CCTACACCAATTCTGCGATTCGTGATACACCCACGTAGATCTGACTGATTTTATACCATGTGGCGTAATCGACGATGCCTGTCTGGGGCAGATCGAAGATGCGCTGGAAGGTGCGGACAGCGTCGGCTGTACGGGAACCATAGATGCCGTCGGCGGCGATCTTCGGGATGGCGGGATAGTTGTCAGAGATGCGGTTTAATTGTTCCTGCATCTGCTGGACCTTCTGACCGGAGGAACCGATGGTCAGATCTGCTCCCGGCCATGAACTTGGAATTCCGCTGATCTGCTGGGCGGAATTGATATACATATCGTCTCCATAATAATAGCGGATAATCTCAATCGGTGCATAGCCTTGTTCGCCCAGGTCTTTGGAGCCCCATTGGCTCATCCAGTTCGGACAGGAGACACGTTTGCCGTCACAGTACTGGGTCAGGATGGGCTGCAGGACGCCCGGGCGCGACAGATAATTGGAGAAAATGGTGTCTACAACTTCGGAAATACTTTCGAATATGTTCCGTCCGTAGACAAAGAAATGGTCATAGGCGGTGGAACTGGTAATTGTAAAATCATAGCCTTTATTTCTGTACCATTCGGTAAATACCCTGTTCAATGTAAATGATATAATGGCCAGACAATTGGCGATGATGGTGCTTTCCGGCCAGGTCGCATAGATTTCGCTGGAGGCCACATTTTTGATATATTCTTTGAAAGGAACGTAATAATTTCGGGCACTTCGGTCAGAGGGCGGACCGTCATGGACGATAATTGTTTCAGGGATAACGACACGGCTCAGTACGACTTCTCCTGATTCGGTCAGATCCTTGGTTTCTGCTTCGGCGATTTTAGGAGGAAAATCTCCATAGAGGGTGTGAGGCGGTACGACGATGGGTGAACGCCCTGCCGGAACCTGCGGTGTCATCCGGATATTCTGCAGAGCAGTGGTATCGGTCAATATTTGGGCACCGCTGATAGTTAGACTGGAGTAGCCTTCGGCCTGAATGGTAAAATTATATTCGGAATAAGGCTGTGCGCTGCCGGCTTCCAGACTGTATTCAAGGGGTGGTGCAGGCAGTTCGATGGTTGGTGTCTGGCCCGAGTCGTCAGTGGTCAGTTCTTCAATGATATTTTCCGGATTGCCTGTATCGGCGATCTGGATAGTGGCGTTTTCAATAGGAGTGTAATTATTCTGGCTGGTAACAGACAGGCGCAGCTGTCCGAGATTGGCAGTTTCCGTTTGCGCCGGAAAAATAATATTCTCAGTCATTGGTTTCATCCTAAAGATGTGTTTGTTTAATATATGCGATTTATATGAAAAGATTCCGTCATGAGAATGGCATTTTATGCAAAATTATACATACAAAAATTTTCTGATACATACATTTTTATTTAGGTTGAATTTGCAATCAATCTATGTTATACTTCATGCAGTTTAAAATTCGGTGTCAAATAACACGGGATTAAGGGGGTTTTTAGACCTCATATTATAAAAAGACAGGAGTTGAAGAGTCTATGTTGTGGAAGAAAACCAGTTATACGTGGTTGAATATTTATACAGATTTTTCCAGTTCTTGTTTATATTTATTAACTTAAAAAAGAGGTTTCATGTTATTGTTTTCCCCATTTACATGAAGTTCTCTTTTTTTTTGCATAGTTGTTTGGAAGAAAGGATCAGGTGAAAGAATGAAAGCATTTCTGATTTTGGCAGATGGTACTGTTTATGAAGGAGAGAGCATTGGTTCTGCCAGAGAAGTTATCAGTGAAATTGTATTTAATACATCTATGACAGGATATTTGGAAATATTGACAGATCCGTCCTACTGCGGTCAGTCCGTCGTTATGACCTATCCTCTGATTGGAAATTATGGTGTCTGCTATGAAGATATGGAAGATCCTGAGTCTTACGTTTCGGGATATATTGTTAGAGAGATTTCCAATTGTCCGAGCAACTTTCGAAATGAGGACAAATTGGACAAATTTTTAAAGGATCACGATATTGCAGGTATCCAGGGGATTGATACCCGTGCATTGACAAAGAGACTGAGAAACTACGGAACCATGAACGGCATGATTACCACCAATGAGAATTTTGTACTGGATGAAGTGCTGCCGCAGATTCGTGCTTATAAGATTGTTGATGCCGTTAAACGCGTGACATGCAAAGAGAAGACAGTTATGCCGGGGGATGGTATGAAGGTTGCTCTGATGGATTTTGGTGCCAAGAAAAATATTGCAAAATCTCTCAACGACAGGGGATGCCAGGTGACGATCTATCCGGCTTATACAACAGCAGAAGAGATTATGAATGATCATCCGGATGGTATTATGTTATCTAATGGCCCTGGTGATCCGAAGGACTGCGGACCGATTATTGAAGAATTGAAGAAGCTGTATGCAACGGACATTCCGATATTTGCTATCTGTCTCGGACATCAGCTCATGGCGTTGGCCAATGGCGCTGATACGCGTAAAATGAAATGGGGTCATAGGGGTGCCAATCATCCGGTGAAGGATATGGCCACAGGCCGTGTTTATATGTCTTCCCAGAATCATGGTTATGTGGTTGCAGAGAAGACGGTACCGATGGATATTGCGGAGATCAGTTTTATCAATGCCAATGACGCCAGTACAGAGGGGCTTCATTATCTGGGCAAGAATGTGTTTACTGTACAGTTCCATCCTGAAGCCTGCCCGGGGCCACAGGATACAGCGTTCCTCTTTGACGAGTTCATAGATATGATGGAGGTAAATAAAAATGCCGAAGAATAATAGTATTAAGAAGGTTCTGGTTATTGGTTCCGGCCCGATCGTTATCGGACAGGCAGCAGAGTTTGATTATGCCGGTACGCAGGCCTGCCGCTCCCTGAAGGAGGAAGGCGTGGAGGTTATTCTTGTCAATTCCAATCCTGCCACTATTATGACAGATAAGCAGATTGCAGATAAAGTATATATTGAGCCGCTGACAACGGAAGTATTGAAAAAGATTATTATTAAAGAGGAGCCTGACAGTATTCTTCCTACACTGGGCGGGCAGGCTGCCCTGAACCTGGCCATGGAGCTGGATGAGAGCGGTTTTCTGCAGCAGAATCGTGTCCGTATGATCGGTACTTCTTCCCTGACCATCAAGAAAGCTGAGGATCGTCTGGCTTTCAAAGAGACCATGGAGAAGATCGGTGAGCCTTGCGCGGCCAGCGAAGTCTGCACGACGCTGCAGGGTTGTATTGATTTCGCGGAAAGAATCGGTTATCCGGTGGTTATCCGTCCGGCCTATACACTGGGCGGCAGCGGCGGAGGTATTGCCCACAATTATCAGGAACTTCATGATATTGCCAGCAATGGTCTGCGTCTGAGCCGTGTGGGTCAGGTGCTGGTGGAACGTTATATCGGCGGATGGAAGGAAATTGAGTACGAGGTAATCCGTGACAGCTATGGCAACTGTATTACCGTTTGTAATATGGAAAATATCGACCCGGTAGGTGTTCACACCGGAGACAGTATTGTTGTGGCTCCATCCCAGACGCTGGGTGATAAAGAATATCAGATGCTGCGTTCTTCTGCTTTGAATATCATTCAGGAGCTGGATATTCACGGCGGCTGTAATGTTCAGTTTGCGTTGAAGCCGGACAGCTTTGAATATTGTGTTATCGAGGTCAATCCTCGTGTATCCCGTTCTTCAGCACTGGCTTCCAAAGCAACAGGTTATCCGATTGCAAAGGTTGCAGCAAAGATTGCCCTTGGTTATGCATTGGATGAGATTAAGAATGCTGTAACAGGCAAGACCTATGCCAGCTTCGAACCGGCTCTGGATTATGTGGTTGTTAAGATTCCAAAATGGCCTTTCGATAAATTTATTACGGCAAAACGTACATTGACAACACAGATGAAGGCCACCGGCGAAGTTATGAGTATCTGCCAGAATTTTGAGGGAGCGCTGATGAAGGCGATCCGTTCTCTGGAACAGAATATTTACAGTCTTGATTATGGTAAATATCATGAACTGACAGATGAAGAATTGAAAGAACATTTACATCGAATTGATGACCGCCGTCTTTTCTGCATTGCCGAGGCAATCCGACGCGGGTATACACTGGAAGAAATTCATGCTATTAACAAAATCGATATCTGGTTCCTGGACAAGATTGCTTCCCTTGTGAAAATGGAACAGAGGTTAAAAACAGAGCCGATGACCATTGAACTGATGAAGGAAGCCAAGCGTATGGAATTCCCGGATAAGGCCATTGCTGAGTTTACCGGTCAGTCGGAAGCGGAGGTTAAGGCTTACCGTTATAGAAATGATATTGTTGCTGCCTTTAAGATGGTTGATACCTGTGCGGCAGAGTTTGAATCGGAGACGCCTTATTACTATTCATGCTTTGGCAGTGAAAATGAAGTAGAAGTTGAACAGAAGATGCGTAAGAAGGTGCTGGTCCTTGGTTCAGGTCCGATCCGTATTGGCCAGGGTATCGAATTTGACTACTGTTCTGTACACAGTGTATGGGCCTTTTCAGAATGTGGTTATGAGACGATTATTGTAAATAACAATCCTGAGACGGTCAGCACCGATTTCGATATTGCTGATAAATTGTATTTTGAGCCGCTGACACCGGAGGATGTGGAAAATATTGTACGTTTGGAGCATCCGGATGGTGCCGTTGTACAGTTTGGCGGTCAGACAGCCATCAAGCTGACACAGGCTATCATGAAGATGGGTGTGCCGATCCTGGGTACTCAGGCAGAAGATGTGGATGCTGCCGAGGACAGAGAACTGTTTGATGAGATCCTTGAAAAATGCAGGATTCCAAGACCTGCCGGCACCACCGTCTTCACAACGGAAGAAGCCCTTAAGGCCGCAAATGAACTGGGGTATCCGGTGCTTGTCCGTCCATCCTATGTTCTTGGCGGGCAGGGTATGCAGATTGCTGTCAATGACGGTGATATTGTGGAGTTCATGAATATTATCAATCAGACGGTGCAGGAGCATCCGATTCTTATTGATAAATATTTGATGGGCAAAGAAGTGGAAGTGGACGGTGTATGCGATGGTAAGGATGTGCTGATTCCTGGCATTATGGAGCATATAGAAAGAGCTGGTATCCACAGTGGGGACAGTATTTCTGTTTACCCGGCACAGCACCTGAGTGACAGGGTGATCAAACAGATTGAGGATTATACAGCAAAACTGGCGAAAGGCCTTCATGTAAAGGGACTGCTCAATATTCAGTTTATCGTTTATCAGGAAGAGGTTTATGTTATCGAGGTTAATCCACGTTCCAGCCGTACAGTTCCATATATAAGCAAGGTAACAGGTATTCCGATTGTGGATATTGCTTCCAAGTGTATTGTAGGCAAGACCATCCGCGAACTTGGTTATGAACCGGGTCTGCAGAAGAAGGCTGATTATATTGCCATCAAGCAGCCGGTATTCTCCTTTGAGAAGCTGCGCGGCGCCGAGACAAGTCTTGGACCGGAAATGAAATCCACTGGTGAAGTGCTTGGTATTGCGAAATCATTTGAAGAAGCATTGTATAAATCCTTTATTGGAGCAGGTATCAATCTGCCGCGTACGAAGAAGATGATCTGTACGGTCAAGGATTCCGATAAGGATGAACTGGTTCCAATCGCAGCGCGCTATCAGAAACTGGGATATACGATTTACGCGACACGCAGTACTGCGGATAAACTTATTGAAAATGGAATTCCGGCCATCAAGATCAGGAAGATTTCCGCAGGTTCACCGAATGCCCTTGATCTGATTCTTGCCGGCGAGGTGGATCTGGTCATTGATACGCCGACTCAGGGACGTGACAAGAGCAGAGACGGTTTTCTGATCCGCAGAAATGCCATTGAAACAGGATGTACCTGCCTGACATCTCTGGATACGGCGGCTGCTCTGCTGACAAGTATCGAGAATGCCAATATGGAAACACTGTCTGTCATTGATATAGCAGAGATTTAAGAATAGTCGAAAGCAGGGGGGAGGGACAGGGACAGGGGAGGGGGAGGGACAGGGGACGGTTCTGTGTCCCATAAAGTATGGGACACAGAACCGTCCCCTGTCCCTCCCCCTCCCCCCCTGCCTTTTTGGAGAACTCTCTATTGACAATAGACATTTATTACTGGTATAGTAATTTAGAATACTAAAGTAATCATATGGATTGTATTTTCTATAATAAAGGAGCTTTGCTATGGCAAGATATACAAAAAAAGATATTATTCAGATGGTAGAGGAGAATGATGTTGAGTTTATCCGCCTCCAGTTTACAGATATTTTTGGTGCATTGAAGAATGTGGCGATTACTGCCAGCCAGATTGAAAAGGTGCTGGATAATGGATGTATGTTTGATGGTTCTTCTATTGAAGGTTTTGCCAGAATTGAAGAGTCGGATATGTATTTGTTTCCGGAACTGGATACATTTGAAATTTTTCCATGGCGTCCGCAGCAGGGGAAGGTTGCGCGTTTGATCTGTGATGTATACAGACCGAATGGGGAGCCTTTTGAGGGAGATCCACGATATATTCTGAAAAAGGTTTTAAAGCAAGCCAAAGATATGGGATATACCTTTGATGTGGGTCCGGAGCTTGAATTTTTCCTTTTCCACACAGATGATTATGGAATGCCAACGACAGTAACGCATGAAAAGGGCGGTTATTTTGATCTGGGGCCTATTGATCTTGGCGAGAATGCCCGTCGTGATATGGTTCTGACTCTGGAGGATATGGGATTTGAAATCGAGGCTTCCCATCATGAGGTGGCGCCTGCTCAGCATGAGATTGATTTCAGATATACAGATGCACTTCAGACGGCTGATAACATTGTGACTTTCAAGCTGGTTGTGAAGTCTATCGCAAAGCGTCATGGACTGCATGCATCTTTTATGCCGAAACCGGTATATGGTGTTCCGGGTTCAGGCATGCATATCAATATGTCGCTGAATAATCTGGAAGGGAAAAATATTTTCGGGGATTCCGAGGATAGGAATGGTCTGAGTAAAGAAGCTTATTATTTTCTTGCAGGAATTTTGAAGCATGCCAAGGGAATGATGGCTTTGACTAATCCACTGGTGAATTCCTATAAGCGCCTGGTTCCGGGATATGAAGCACCGGTTCATATTGCGTGGTCTTCCATTAATAGAAGCCCGCTGATTCGTATTCCTGCTACCCGCGGTACCGGCCGGCGTATTGAGCTGAGAAGTCCGGATCCGGCTGCCAATCCATACCTTGTTCTTGCTGCCTGCCTTGCAGCAGGGCTGGATGGACTGAGAGAAAAGAAGATGCCAATGGCTAATGTGGATAAAAATATATTCGAGATGACGGCAGCAGAAAAAGCTGCAGCAGGTATTGAGGAGCTTCCATTGAATCTTTATGATGCTGTGGTAGCGTTGGAAGCAGATAAGTATATCTGCGATGCTCTTGGCGCTCATACCAGCAGTAAATATATCGAGGCCAAGTATGCAGAATGGGATGAATATCGCAGACAGATTACCGGTTGGGAGATAGATCAGTACTTATATAAGATTTAGGCGGACCACTTCCTGGGAGTACAATATGGAGGTGGAACATAGTGGTTAATATTATCGTCGTTTTTTCAAATCAGAAGGATGGGGTGAATATCCGTAATCTTCTGGTACGGCACGGCCATTCGGTTGTGGCGGTCTGTACAAGCGGCGCAACGGTCAGCCAGACGATTGACCAGATGGAGGGTTCTGATGGCATTGTTGTCTCGGGATTCCGTTATCAGGATATGACTTACAGCAATCTTCTGGCAGATTTACCCGACACCTGGCAGATGGTGGTTATGGCATCTCCGGGAAATCTTGACCGGATTTACGAATATAATGTTATTAAAGTTTCAATGCCTGTAAAAGCTTATGATTTGTTTACTACGCTGCAGGCCATTGAGATGACCATCATGCGGAAGAGAAAAAAACGCAGGGAAAAACCTAAGGAAAGATCTTCTGCAGAGAGGGCTTTACTTGAGCATGCCAAGAGTCTGTTGATGGAAGCTAAGAATATGACAGAGATAGATGCGCACCGTTACATACAGAAATGCAGTATGAATAATGGAACCAATCTAGTGGAAACGGCACAGATGGTGATTGAGATTTATTCACAGGTATAGTATACTGACACACTAATATTGGAAGAACTGTTGTTATTGGATTGACAAATATCAGCAGTTCTTTTTACTTATAAGGAAAACTTATTAATGGATGGTGTAATTGGAATGAGTAAATCGGTTAAAAGAGTTGTAAAATACTGTTAATTTCCGTTATAATAAAAGAACTTTGGATAAATGATTATATTAACCAGCATAAATAATATGGAGGAAATAGGAATGGGCGGCTTTTTTGGTGTGGCATCAAAGGAAAACTGTACCTTTGATTTGTTTTTTGGAACAGATTATCACTCCCATCTGGGAACAAGACGTGCAGGTATGGCTGTTTATGGGGAAAAAGGTTTTAGCAAATCCATACACAATATAGAAAATTCACCTTTTAGAACAAAATTTGAAAAAGAACTGGATGAACTGGAAGGCAATTATGGGATTGGCTGTATATCAGATTTTGAGGCACAGCCGAATCTGGTTCGTTCCCATCACGGCACATTTGCCATTACAACAGTCGGCAAGATTAATAATGCGAAGGAAATTGTAGATAAGATTCTGCAGGATCGCGTTCATTTTTTTGAGATGAGCAATGGCGAGATCAATCCAACAGAGCTTGTGGCTGCCATGATCAATCAGAAGGACAATATGATCGAGGGCATTCAATATGCGCTGGATACAGTGGATGGCTCGTTATCCATGCTGATTCTGACACCGAAGGGTATCTATGCGGCCAGAGATAAAATGGGACGCACACCGGTGGTTCTTGGAAATAAGGATGGTGCCAGATGTGCTTGCTTTGAAAGCTTCTCCTTCCTGAACCTCGGCTATCAGCAGGACCGTGAACTGGGACCTGGAGAAATAGTTGTTTTTGATGAGAACAGTGTGCGCACCCTTGTGGCACCTGGTGATAAAATGAAGATCTGTACATTTCTCTGGGTATACTATGGTTATCCGTCTGCATCCTATGAGGGTGTAAATGTGGAGCAGATGCGCTATAACTGCGGCAGACTTCTGGCAAGAAGAGATAACGCTGATGTGGATGTTGTGGCCGGTGTTCCGGATTCAGGAACTGCCCATGCTGTTGGTTATGCCAATGAGACAGGGATTCCGTTTTCGAGACCTTTCATCAAATATACACCGACATGGCCGCGTTCTTTCATGCCGACTATTCAGACAAAGCGTGATCTGATCGCTCATATGAAGCTGATTCCGGTTCATGATCTGATTAAGGACAAGAAGCTGCTGCTTATTGACGATTCCATCGTGCGCGGTACTCAGCTTCGGGAAACAACGGAATTTCTGTACGAAAGCGGTGCAAAAGAGGTGCATATCCGGCCTGCCTGTCCGCCGCTGCTCTTCGGATGTAAATATCTGAATTTCTCCCGTTCCACATCGGAGATGGAGTTGATTGCGCGGAAGGTGATCAATGAACTGGAGGATGGCGAAGTGACAAAGGAGATTCTGCAGGAATATGCGGATCCTGATTCTGAAAAATATCAGAAGATGGTCGATGCCATCTGTGAAAAACTGAATTTTACTTCCCTGAAATACCATCGTCTGGATGATATGCTGGAATCTGTCGGCATTGATCCGGACAAGCTGTGTACCTATTGCTGGGACGGCAGGGAATAAAAAAACAGAAAATGTTTGAATGATAAAGGCTTCGAATCATATTTTCGGAGTCTTTATTTTTGACTAAAGAGATGCTGATGCCTATGGGATAATAGTTAACTTAAATATTAATGTGGTTGACAATAGAAAGCGATGTGATATACTATCTTCAGTACATTGAAGGAGGAAATTGTTATGGAAAGTTCAATTTCATGCAGAATATCAGTGAAAAATATGGTGATGGTGGGCATGTTTGCCGCTTTTCTGGCGGTTATGTCCCAGATTTCGTTGCCTATGCCGACGGGTGTGCCGATTACAATTCAGGTGTTTGCTGTGGCACTGGTGGGTGTTGTGCTGGGTTGGAAACTTGGTCTTGCAGCTGTAGTCGTCTACATTCTGATCGGAGCTGTGGGAGCGCCTGTTTTTGCGAATTTTCAGGGTGGAATTCAGGTTATTGTTGGTGTGACCGGAGGTTATATTCTTGCATGGCCTGCAATGACAGTACTATGCGGAGTCAGGCCCCGGTTTGACAATGCCAGACTGAATCTGGCGGTTAATATTGCGCTTGCTTTAATTGGCCTTGCTGTCTGCGAAGGAGTGGGTGCACTACAGTGGGCGCTTTTGACTGAAGGGGATCTGCAGGCAATCATTATCTATTCGTTGACGGCATTTATACCAAAAGACATTGTTTTGACGGTACTGGCTGTGATCATAGGCAGACAGGTGCGCAGACTGGTGGAAAGAGCCGGAAGTATGTGAAAATAAACAATTGAAATATAACAGCCAAAGGGGGCTCCCGTTGTAATGGATATCTGCATTACAAACGAGGGCCTTTTATGTATAATAAAATATCAAGAAAACAGAAGATTTTTCTTCTCTATTTTTCTATTATTTGCTATACTATTTACCGTATATTAAAGCAGATGTTTAACAGTATATCGTATTAAAGTGATGGATGGTATGCTGAAGATAAGCATATAAAGACTAAAAACAAAAAACAGACAGGAGGCATAAGAATGGCGATTACGGATGCAACGATAGAGTATGTTGCCGCTCTGGCAAAGCTTGACTTGACCGATGAGGAGAAAGAGCGGGCAAAAGTGGATCTTGGCAATATTATTGGTTATGTGGATACAATGAACCGGCTGGATACGACAGGTATTGAGCCGATGTCCCATGTATTTGCCTATAACAATGTTTTCAGGGAAGATGTCGTGACCAATGGTCCGGACAGGGACAATATTCTGGCCAATGCTCCGGAAGAGAAGGACGGCGGTTTCAAAGTACCGAGAACGGTAGAATAGGAGAGACGTTATGGATATTACATCATTATCTGCCCTTGAACTGGGGAAGAAGATCAAAGCCGGGGAGGTGACAGTTGAGGAAGCTGTCCGGGCCCAGCTGGATAAAATAAAAGCCCGTGATTCGGTCTATAACTGTTACGTGACAGTGATGGAAGAGAAGGCGCTGAAACGGGCAGCAGTTGTTCAGAAGAAGATCGATGCCGGTGAGCTGGATGATTCACCGCTGGCCGGTGTGCCGGTGGCAATCAAGGACAATATATGTACAAAGGGTGTGCTGACCAGCTGCAGCTCCAAAATTATGAGTAATTTTCTGCCGCCTTATGACGCAACGGTTATTGAGAGGCTGGAAGCTGCCGGTGCAGTCATCATTGGTAAGGTCAATATGGATGAATTTGCCATGGGAAGTACCACAGAGACCTCTTTCTATGGACCAACGAAGAATCCATGGGATACGGACCGTGTGCCTGGCGGTTCATCGGGTGGTGCGGCGGCAGCTGTCGCTGCAGAGGAAGCATGGTATGCCCTTGGTTCTGATACGGGCGGTTCCATCCGTCAGCCGAGTTCCTTCTGTGGTGTGACAGGTATCAAGCCGACTTATGGCAGCGTATCCCGTTATGGATTGATTGCCTATGCGTCATCTCTGGATCAGATCGGGCCCATTGCGAGAAATGTGTCCGATTGTGCGGCGGTTCTTGAAACTATTGCCGGTTATGATGCCAAGGACAGCACCAGTGTGCAGATGCAGGATTACCGCTTTACAGAAGCGTTGGTGGACGATGTAAAGGGACTGCGTATCGGTATTCCGAAGGGGTATCTGGGTGAAGGCCTGGATCCGGAGGTAAAGGAAGCCGTTCTGGCTGCGGCAAAGGCTCTGGAAGCAAAAGGTGCCAGTGTGGAAATGTTCGACATGGATATGGTGGACTACGCCATACCGGCTTATTATGTTATAGCATCCGCGGAAGCCAGTTCCAATCTTTCAAGATTTGATGGTGTGAAATACGGTTACAGAACACCGGATTTTGAGGATCTGCAGGATGTCTATAAGAAGACAAGAGATGAAGGCTTTGGCATGGAAGTCAAACGCCGTATGATGATCGGTGCCTTTGTTCTGAGTTCCGGTTATTATGATGCCTATTATATCAAAGCGCTTCAGGTGAAGGCATTGATTAAGAAGGGATTTGACGAGGCATTTGCAAAATATGATATTATTCTCGGGCCGACGGCTCCGACGACTGCTCTGAAGATGGGCGAGAATCTTTCTGACCCGCTGAAAATGTATCTGGGAGATATTTATACCGTATCTGTCAATCTGGCCGGTCTGCCGGGTATCAGCCTGCCATGCGGTATTGACAGTCAGGGGCTGCCGATCGGTGTTCAGATGATCGGACAGGCATTTTCCGAGAAGACTTTGATTCGTGCTGCTTACGCATTTGAGCAGACAAGGAATTATGAACGTCCTGCATGTGTGAAAGGAGGGGAACAGGCATGAGAGAATACGAAACAGTCATTGGTTTGGAAGTCCACTGTGAGCTGGCTACAAAGACAAAGATTTTCTGCGGCTGCACCACTGAATTCGGCGGAGAGCCGAATACCCATGTCTGCCCGGTCTGTGCAGGTATGCCTGGAACATTGCCGGTATTGAATAAGCAGGTGGTAGAATACGCGCTGGCGGCAGGAATTGCTCTGAATTGTGATATTACACAGCACTGCAAATTTGACAGGAAGAACTATTTTTATCCTGATCTGCCGAAGGCATATCAGATTTCCCAGCTCTATCTGCCGATCTGCCGCAACGGCCATGTGGACATTGAAGTGGATGGCGTGAAAAAGAGCGTGGGTATCCATGAGATCCATATGGAAGAAGATGCGGGCAAGCTGATCCACGACGAGTGGGAGGATTGTACCATTGTGGACTATAACCGCTGCGGTGTACCGCTGATCGAAATTGTCAGTGAGCCGGATATGCGCAGTGCCGATGAGGTTATCGCCTATCTTGAGAAGCTGCGTCTGATTCTGCAGTATCTTGGTGTTTCGGACTGTAAGATGCAGGAAGGATCTCTGAGAGCGGATATCAATCTGTCTGTCCGTGAGGTGGGCAGCGAGAAGCTGGGCACCCGTACCGAGATGAAGAATATGAACTCCTTTAAGGCCATTGCAAGAGCCATCGAAGGTGAGAAAAACCGTCAGATCGAATTGCTGGAGGATGGTAAGGCAGTCATTCAGGAGACGAGAAGATGGGATGACAATAAATGTGCAAGCTATGCTATGCGTTCCAAGGAGGATGCACAGGATTACCGTTATTTCCCTGATCCGGATCTGCCGCCGGTGTCCATTAGTGACGCATGGCTGGCAAGGGTAAAAGCTGCCCAGCCGGAGCTGCGCGATGAGAAATGTGTCCGCTATGTGGCAGAGTATGAACTCCCTGAATATGACGCGCAGATTCTGACTGCTTCCAAAAAGCTGGCGGATATATTTGAGGCGACGGTTGCCATCTGCAATAAACCAAAAGAAGTATCGAACTGGCTTATGGTGGAAACCATGCGCCTGCTGAAGGTTAAAGAGATGGATGCGGAAGAATTGAATTTTGCGCCGGAGAATCTGGCGAAGCTTATTGGTCTGGTTGACAGTGGTGCCGTTAACCGTCCGGTGGCTAAGGAAGTATTTGAGAAAATATTTACAGACAATATTGATCCGGAGATCTATGTGGAGGAAAATGGTCTGAAGATTGAGGCTGACGATGGTGCTCTGAGAAGTACCATAGAGGGAATCGTTGCAGCTAATCCACAGTCGGTGGCTGATTATAAGGCAGGCAAGAAAAAAGCCATTGGCTTTCTGGTGGGACAGACCATGAAGACCATGAAGGGTAAAGCAGATCCGGGTATGGTTAACAAGATTTTGTCAGAAATATTAAATCGGTAAATGAATCAATAAATTGTTATTGGGGGACAAGACATAGAAAGTGGGAAGATGAATGAGTAATTTTTTAAATCCTGTTTTTGGAGCACTTGAACAGATTATTGATCTGGCATGGGTAAGTATCCTGTGGCTTGTATTTTCGATTCCACTGGTGACAGCGGGGGCATCGACATCAGCGCTGTATTATACAGTTACAAAGGTAATCAGGCATCACAGAGGCTATATCTGGCGGGAATTCTGGGGCAGTTTTAAATCCAATTTTAAGCAGTCAACAATTATCTGGATCCTGTATGTGATTCTTATGATCATTTTCTGGATAGATATCAGGGTCATGGGGACAATTGGAGGTACAGTTGCCAATACCCTGCAGTATACATTTCTTATTGGTATGGTGATGGTGACGGCTATACTGTTTTTCGCGTTGGCCTACACAGCGAGATTTATTCAGGATGTGAAACATATTCTGATCAACAGTGCACTGATGGCTCTGCGTCATCTTCCAAAGACACTGCTGCTTCTGATAGTGGCTGCACTGGCTGTTCTCAGTGTCTATCTGATGGGTATTGCTTTTATACTGGCACCGGCTATTGCAGCTATTCTGGACAGTGTCATACTGGAAAGTATTTTTGTAAATTACATGAGTGAAGAGGACCGGGAAAAAGAGAATATGAGAAATTATCCGGAACAATATGAATATGTGAATAGAAAAGATGAAGAGTAAATGAAGGGGGTTAGCAATATGAATATGAATGTTTATATGCCGACCCGGCTGGTTACGGGAAGAGGATGTGTAGCCGCAGCGGGAAATGAACTGGTGAAGCTGGGGAAGAAATGTCTGATCCTGACGGGCAGACATTCGGCAAAGGCCTGTGGCGCTCTGGATGATATGACAGCGGTCCTTGATAATCAGGGTATTGCATGGAAACTATGCGATATCATTGGACAGAATCCAAGGCTGACCGATTGCATGGAGGCAGCGAAACTTGCTGCAGAATCCGGTGCGGATTTTATCATCGGTATTGGCGGTGGTTCGCCGTTGGATGCGGCGAAATGTACAGCTGTTTTGGCGGCGAATCCTGGAATGACGCAGGATGAACTTTATTCTCTGAAATGGCCGGTGAAACCTCTGCCCGTTGCAGCAGTGGGAACAACGGCCGGTACAGGGAGTGAAGTGACAAAGGTGGCAGTGATTACCATACCGGATGGACGGAAAAAGAGTCTTCATCATGAGGATATCTACCCGGTGATTGCCTTTGGAGATCCGGCTTATACGCTGACATTGCCGGAAGCATTTACACGGTCTACGGCTATAGATGCGCTTGCTCATTGTGTGGAAAGCTACTTTAGCAGATATGCCAATGAATTATCCAGAATGTATGCAGTACAGGGAATCCGTCTTTTGTTGACGCAGTTCAGGAAAATTCTGCAGGATGGCTGCAGAAATCTGACATATGAGGATCGGGAAGTGCTCTATCATGCATCTATTTATGGCGGTTTGGCCATTAATATCACGGGAACAGCCATGCCTCATGCGGTTGGTTATTTGCTGACAGAGCAGCATGATATACCCCATGGCGCAGCATGTGCGGTATTTCTTCCTGCATTTTATTTCCATAATAAAAAGGTTGTTCCGGAATTGACAGCTGCTTTCCTGCAGGAAATCGGGTGCGAAGAGGCAGATTATCTGCAGATTATTAAAGCTGTTCTTCCGGAGTATCATATTGATGTTCCTGAGGAGGAAATTGTGCGGGAGCATCACCGTTGGATAGATAACACTAGCATAGGAAAAGGATGGGGGACCATCGATGCCGATCAGGTAGATGAAATATTGAGAAGATTGTCACATTAGAAAAGAAAGCCTGTTTTATAAGTGTTGATTATAAAAAGTCAAAATGCTGATTTTTATGCAAAAAACAGGCTTTTTTTCTAAATTCAAATAAGAAAATCCTATTGATAAAACGATATATATGCGTTAAAATAGGGGCGAATGCAGAGCGTGTACGGATTTTCAGCATCATACTCTGGACGTCGCTTATAATTATTTATAAGTATTGTTTATAAGAAAATGAATTACAATGCGGAAGATGCAGGGGATGGAGGCAATCATGGAAAAGAAAGAATTATTGTACGAAGGTAAGGCAAAGAAGGTTTATACAACAGAAGATGCGGATGTGTTAATTGTTGATTACAAAGATGATGCAACAGCTTTCAATGGAATTAAAAAGGGCACGATTGTTGGCAAAGGTGTGGTTAATAACCGTATGACCAATCATATTTTCAGAATGTTAGAGGAAAAGGGAATTCCTACCCATTATGTCGAAGAACTCAGCGACAGAGAGACTGCTGTTAAGAAGGTTGAGATCGTACCGCTGGAGGTTATTGTAAGAAATGTGGCAGCGGGCAGCTTTTCCAAGAAACTTGGCATTGAAGAGGGTTTCAGACTCCTCAGCCCGACTTTGGAATTTTCTTATAAAAACGATGATCTGGGCGATCCTATGATCAATGATTATTATGCTGTTGCCATTGGTGCAGCCACAAGAGAAGAAATCAATACAATTACAGAACTTGTTTTCAGGATTAATGATATTCTGGTTGAATATTTTAAAGGAATAAAAGTTGATCTCATTGACTTTAAAGTAGAGTTCGGCCGTTACAAAGGTCAGATTATTCTTGCAGATGAGATTTCACCGGATACCTGCCGTTTCTGGGACAGTGAGACTCATGAGAAGCTGGACAAAGACCGTTTCAGAAGAGATCTCGGTCGTGTAGAAGAAGCATATGAGGAGATTTACAGAAGGATTGGTCTGGCATAATACATTGGCTCAGGAGGGTAATCGTGGAAAAGCAGCTTCAGGATATGAGCCGTATTGAATGCGGCACCGATATTAAAGAC
This sequence comes from Coprococcus sp., assembly GCA_051877705.1. GTDB lineage: Bacteria > Bacillota > Clostridia > Lachnospirales > Lachnospiraceae > Coprococcus_A. Next base: position 25,935 of record JBJEJD010000115.1, read on the forward strand.
GAACTTCATGAAGAGTGTGGCGTATTTGGCGCATATAATATAAAAGGCGAGGATATTGCCAGCTGGGTATATTATGGACTGTTTTCTTTGCAGCACCGCGGTCAGGAAAGCTGCGGTATTGCGGTCAGTGAAAACAGGGATATTCGGTATTATAAGGATATGGGTCTGGTCAGTGAGGTATTCACACCGGAGAATCTGGATAAACTTCATGGAGATATTGCCGTTGGTCATGTGCGTTATTCGACAGCCGGCAGCAGTGTTCGGGCTAATGCGCAGCCGCTGGTTACCAAGTATGTAAAAGGTACATTGGCAATTGTTCATAATGGCAATCTGGTCAATGCAGTGGATCTGAGAGAAGAACTTGAAAAAAATGGTGCTATTTTTCAGACGACCATTGACTCAGAGGTTATCGCATATCTTGTGGCAAAAGAACGTGTGAGCAGCCGTTCCGTTGAGGAAGCTGTAGCAAAAGCCATGGCCTATATTAAAGGCGCTTATTCTCTTCTGGTCATGAGCCCGAGAAAAATCACAGCAGCCAGAGATCCTTTTGGGTTTAAGCCGCTCTGTCTCGGTCGGAAAGATGATACCTATGTAGTAGCTTCCGAAACTTGTGCGCTGGATACAGTGGGAGCGGAATTCATCCGTGATCTGGAACCGGGTGAGATCATCACTATTACAGAAAATGGTATAAAATCCAACCGTCAGTACTGTAATCTCGTGAAACCGGCCAGATGTATATTTGAATATATATATTTCGCAAGGCCGGACAGTGTGATCGACGATGTATCTGTCTTTGGGTCAAGAATCATGGCTGGACGGATATTGGCCCAGAGTCATCCTGTGGAGGCAGATATGGTTGTTGGTGTGCCGGAATCCGGCAATGCGGCAGCCATGGGATATGCCCTGGAATCAGGGATTCCTTATGGGCAGGCCTTTGTCAAAAATAATTATGTGGGCCGTACATTTATTAAGCCAAAACAGAGTATGCGTGAGCAGAGTGTTAAAATAAAGCTGAATGTTTTGAAAGAAAATGTGAAGGGCAAACGAATTATTATGGTGGATGATTCTATTGTCCGTGGAACGACCAGTGCCAACATTGTGACTATGCTGAGAAATGCAGGGGCGACGGAAGTACATGTCATGATCAGTTCTCCGCCGTTCAGATTTCCATGCTATTTTGGTACAGACATTCCAAGCAGTGATCAGCTGATTGCCAATCAGCATACCATTGATGAGATACGGGATTTGCTGGGGGCTGATACTCTGGGTTACCTGGATTGTAACCGCATGAATGAGATGGTAGGTGATCTGGATTATTGTGATGCCTGTTTTACGGGCAACTATCCGGTGGATCCTCCGACAAGGGATATCCGTGGGGATATGGAACCGTAAGTACATATGTGGACATAGACAGAAAGGGGCTTTTGTGTTGGATCAATGCAAAAGCCCCTTTACGAAATAAAAGGTGGTCAGGAATATCTATTAATGGTATAATAGGTATTGCGCTGATGCGCAGGCAGTGAATATAACCGTCCGGTTTCGAAGACGGTTGGAGATAAAACTTATAAAAAGGAGAGATACGAATATGAGCAATGATAAATATCAAAGCCCGCTTTCTGAACGATATGCAAGTAAGGAAATGCAGTACATTTTTTCACCGGATATGAAGTTTAAAACATGGAGAAGACTGTGGATCGCTCTGGCAGAGACAGAGAAGGAACTGGGGCTGGATATCACAGATGAACAGATTGCAGAGCTGAAGGCTGCAAAGGATGATATCAATTATGAAGTAGCCAGGAAGCGTGAAAAAGAAGTACGCCATGATGTCATGTCTCATGTATACGCTTATGGACAGCAGTGTCCGAAGGCAAAGGGCATTATTCATCTGGGAGCTACATCCTGCTATGTTGGGGACAATACAGACGTCATTATCATGAGAGAAGCACTTTATGTTGTCAGGAAGAAACTGATTAATGTAATTGCTGAACTGGCTGATTTTGCCATGAAATATAAGGAACTTCCGACACTGGCTTTTACCCATTTTCAGCCGGCACAGCCGACAACAGTGGGCAAACGTGCGGCTCTGTGGCTGAATGAACTGACCATGGATCTTGACGATGTCAATTATATCATTTCTCAGCTGAAGCTTCTGGGTTCCAAGGGGACAACCGGTACTCAGGCAAGCTTTCTGGAGCTTTTTGATGGTGATCATGAGAAATGTAAAGAGGCTGACAGAAGAATTGCAGAGAAGATGGGATTTGATGCATGTTTTCCTGTATCCGGCCAGACCTATTCAAGAAAACTGGATACACGTGTGCTGAATGTATTGAGCGGTATAGCACAAAGTGCCCACAAGTTCTCCAATGATATTCGTCTCCTTCAGCATCTGAAGGAAATTGAGGAGCCGTTTGAAAAGAGCCAGATCGGATCTTCAGCCATGGCTTATAAGAGAAATCCTATGAGAAGCGAGCGCATCGCATCCCTGTCCAGATATGTCATGGTGGATGTGCTCAACCCGGCTATTACAGCTGCAACCCAGTGGTTTGAGAGAACATTGGATGATTCTGCCAATAAGCGTCTCAGCGTGCCGGAGGCATTCCTTGCCATTGATGGTATCCTGGATCTTTATCTGAATGTTGTTGATGGACTTGTTGTTTATCCAAAGGTTATTGAGCAGCATATGATGAATGAGCTTCCATTTATGGCAACGGAGAATATTATGATGGATGCAGTAAAAGCCGGTGGTGACAGACAGGAACTGCATGAAAAGATCCGTCAGCATTCTATGGCGGCTGGACGTGTTGTCAAGGAAGAGGGCAAGCCGAATGATCTGCTGGAGCGCATTGCGGCAGATCCGGCATTCAATATGACAATGGAACAGCTTCAATCTATCATGAAGCCTGAGAATTTTGTGGGTCGTGCACCGCAGCAGGTGGAGGAATTTGTTGCTGATGTGATCCGGCCGATCCTTGATGCCAATAAGAATCTGCTTGGTGTTAAGGCAGAAATTAACGTATAAATATTTAATGGGGGAAATTACGTGATCGCTTTGGAAGTAACAGATGTCGGGGATTTCATGAAGAAGTTTCTGATACAGAATGTCTTCGACCAGTTTTATCTGCTGGAGGGGGAAGTGGCGACATTCAGTACCTTCAGAATAGACGGCGGGCTGAATGATGTCTGGTATACAAGCGATGAGGCCGACATGCTGCAGAACAGGAAGTGGAGTTTGTGGTCGGAAGTTAAACCGGTAGCTTTTCTTCTGATGAAAGGGAAGAAGCTGCCTGTATCCTTCAGGTTTGTTCTTCAGCTGTCGGATGCCAATACAGAATGGCTGCTGAATAAATATCATCTGGATGCCTTAAAGGACCGGCTTTCAGGCTTGTATTTAAATATTCGTTATCAGGAAAAGAAGCTGGTCTGTGTGACAGGATTGTCTTACAAAACTTTTGTGATGGACAAAACACTGGATCATTTGTGGGACGATACGGCCAGACAGTTTATGAAGCAGAACGGCATATCTGTAATGGTGGAATAATGGGGGCAGAATGCCTGGATGAGTGATGACAATATCAGGAAAGAGGTACAATATGAAGAAAACGATATTTGTTCTGCTGGATGCCTGTCAGTATGATGCGGCCAGCAGATATCTGGGCTTTCTGGAACATATGATAGATTATGGTCAGGGAGCAAAATATAAGGTTCTGGGAGAGCTTCCGTCTCTGTCAAAACCTATGTATGCCACATTGTTTACCGGCCTTCCGGTCTATAAGCATGGCATCACATGTAATGAAGTCGGTTTTAAACTGCCTTATGACAGTGTATTCTCATTATGTAAGCAGTCCGGCGGTGTGACAGCCGCCGCCGCCTATTCATGGATGAGCGAGATCTATAATCATGCACCGTTTGATCATGCCAGTGACCGGGTTCAGTTAGGATCTGACGGTAATATTGATTATGGATTCTATTACTGGGAGGATACTTATCCGGATTCGCACGTATTTGCCGAAGGCGAATATCTGCGCAATACTTATGAGCCGGATTTTCTTCTCTACCATACGATGGCGGTGGATGAATGGGGACATATCAAAGGTGCAGGCAGTACAGAATATTGTAATGCAGTCAGTATGGTGGGCCATTTGATTGCCCTTGCACTGCCAAAGTGGCTGCAGGATGGTTATCAGGTAGTAGTAACAGCAGACCATGGAATGAATGAATTAGGTATTCATGTAGGGACTGATCATCCTCAGAGAGATGTTCCACTCTATATTTTCAGCGATAAAGTGGAGACAGGAAGATTCGAACAGGAATACATATCCCAGCTCAATGTGGCTCCGATGCTCTGCAGACTGCTGGGAATTCCGGCATCCAAGGACATGCTAAAGGAACTGGAGATCAAATTTAAATAATCTTTTTATTAGCACTCAATGAAAATGAGTGCTAATTTTTGCTTGACATTTCTTTTCTGAAGTATTACAATACTTGTTAGCAGACAAAGCAGATGACTGCCAATAGCTGGCATTAGATATTATAAGACTATTTAGAAGATAAGGAGTGTTGATTATGTCAGAAGTTAAACAGGAACAGGGCAATTTATCAATTAACAGTGAGAATTTATTTCCGATCATCAAGAAGTGGCTGTATTCTGACCACGACATTTTTTTCAGAGAACTGATTTCCAATGGCTGTGATGCTGTAACAAAGGTACAGAAACTGGAAGTTATGGGTGAATATCAGTTGGAGGATGATGAGAAGTTCCGTGTTGATGTCATTGTGAATCCGGAAGAGAAGACATTGAAGTTCATTGATAATGGTATCGGTATGACTGCCGATGAAGTGAAGGAATATATCACTCAGATCGCTTTTTCAGGCGCAACAGCTTTCCTCGAGAAATACAAGGATAAGACAAATGAAGATCAGATCATCGGTCATTTCGGTCTGGGATTTTATTCCGCATTTATGGTAGCAGATAAGGTTACAATTGATACATTATCTTATCAGGAGGGGGCAGAGCCGGTATACTGGGAATGCGACGGTGAGAGTGAATACAGTATGAAGGAAGGTACAAGAACCACCAGAGGTACTGAGATTACACTGTATCTGAATGAAGACAGCTATGAATTTTCCAATGAATATCGTGCAAGAGAAGTTATTACCAAGTACTGCTCGTTCATGCCTGTCGAAATCTATCTGAGCAAACAGGGCGGTGAGCAGGAGTATCAGACAATTGAAAAAGATGATCTGCTTGAAGATGATGTGATTGCTGAGACCATCGTTGAAGAAGAGAAGACCGAGGAGAAGGAGAACGAAAACGGTGAGAAGGAAGTGGTCGTTATATCTCCTCGTAAGGAGAAATATAAGATCAACAGACGTCCTTCTCTGATGAATGAGATCCATCCTCTCTGGACCAAGCATCCGAATGATTGTACAGAAGAGGAATACAAGGAATTCTACAGAAGCGTGTTCCATGATTATAAAGAGCCTTTGTTCTGGATCCACCTGAATATGGATTACCCATTCAATTTGAAGGGTATTCTGTACTTCCCGAAGATCAATATGGAATATGAATCCATCGAAGGTACTATCAAGTTATACAATAATCAGGTATTTATCGCTGATAATATCAAGGAAGTCATTCCTGAATTCCTGATGCTCTTAAAGGGTGTCATCGATTGTCCGGATCTTCCGCTGAATGTATCCAGATCTGCTCTTCAGAATGATGGATTTGTCAAGAAGATTTCTGATTATATTACCAAGAAGGTGGCTGACAAACTGTCCGGTATGTGTAAGACAGACCGTGAAAGCTATGAGAAGTACTGGGATGATATCAATCCATTCATCAAGTTCGGTTGTATCAAAGATGATAAGTTTAATGATAAGATGAAGGATTACATCATTTACAAGGATCTCGATGGTAAATACATTTCTCTGAATGATTACCTGGATGCTGCCAAAGAGAAACATGAGAATCAGGTTTTCTATGTAACTGATGAACTTCAGCAGTCACAGTATATCAATATGTTCAGGGAACAGGGATTGAATGCGGTTATTCTGAAGAATCCTATTGACCAGCCGTTCATTTCACGTCTGGAAGAAGCCATGAAAGATATGAATGTCAAGTTCAGACGTATTGATACTGATCTGGCAGAAGTATTTAAGGAAGAATCCAGTGAAGATGAAAAGAAGACTCTGGAAGAGAATCAGACAAAGCTGACAGATATCTTCAAGAAAGCACTTGGTGTGGAAGAACTGGATGTGAAGGTAGAGAAACTGAAGAATGCAGATACATCTGCTATGATCACTCTGTCTGAGGATATGCGCCGTATGCAGGATATGATGAAGATGTACGGAATGAGCCAGGCTCAGATGGGAACAGAGGGACAGACACTGGTTCTCAATGCCAATAATGCATTGGTACAGTATGTTCTGGACAATCCGGAAGGTGAGCATGTCGATATATTCTGCCAGCAGATCTATGATCTTGCACTGATTGCTCATTGTCCGCTCAGTGCAGAGGCAATGACGAAGTTTGTTGCAAGAAGCAATGAGATTCTGAAGCTGCTTGCAAAATAATCTATACAAATTTATCACATCAGTGCAATGACGTGATGACATGATGGTGCATTAACATAAGGAAGAGATTCGCTGAAAAAGCTACTGTACAATCGATTAAAAGATCGTTGTACAGTAGCTTTTTAATTTTTATGCGAACATTTCACAGAGAATGCGTACAACCAGTGTTCTTGGAAGAAGAACTGGAAGACCGGTAGCTTCCTGAATGCGATGCTTCATCTCCATGGTAAAACCCATACAGTCTGTACAGATAAAGGCAAGTTCCTTATCTTTAAAGAAAGATGCAGCTTCAATTACTTTATCAAATTCGAGATAAGGCGAAGCAGAAGTTGCTTCAATAGAGACTCCGCTCTTTCCCCATGTATGGTAGGCCTGTTCCACCTGATCAGGTTCAGGAACCAATATACCTATGCGCTGATTGCCGGCCAATTTTGCAGTAATAGCGTGAAATAAAGGCTGTGGTTCGATGAAGAGAACATGATGCCTGAATTCAGGGAATACGCCGGTACAGAAGAGAATAATGGCAGAAACCCCATCAGCTTCGGCCTGATCAATCTTCTTCTGAACAAAAGGTGTAATAAAACGTTCTGTAAATTTGACCTGTCTTCCGTCACGCATGCGGGAGACCAGCACTTCATCTCCTGGCTGTGGCTGGAACTGTGCCATAATCTCATCATAATCCATATCATCCAGAGCTCCATATTCCACAAGGATCATATGATCCGGCAGAATCGGCAGGATATCCATTGTAATATCCGTGCGGGGTGCCTGTCCAATAGTGATTGCTCCAATTTTAATCGGGTTCATTTTATTTACCGAAGGTCTGGAAAATGTTCATTGGGCCGTATAATTCCAGAAGATGATGATATTCCTTTTCGTCGTAGAAGGAAATGATGCCGTCTCCGTATCCTTTTGCGACTTCAACGGCGAATCGTGCAGCAGATTCCACATCCTGGAAATGGCTTGCGCCTGTAGCGCATCCTGCAACAGGCTGTTCAGTTGTGATGGCTACTCCGACAACCGGTGCATTTGTGGCGGTTGCAGGCTGAAGGATGCTGTTCAGATGATGAAGATCATTGCCATATGGTGTGATGTCCTGCTGGGAGACAGGGAAAATAGCCGGGAGTTTACCGGTGACACGGGTCATAACATCCATCAGATCATTGCTGACTTCCAGGATATAGCCTTCTTTGATGGTTGGAGACAGGGCAAAACCGTTCAGATTGATGACGCGATTACCTTTGGTTGTGTCAATAGAAAGAATAGCATCCATTTCAGGAAGAACTTCTTTTTCATTATTGGTAGTCATATCGATTGGAGATCCCATAAAAGGAACCGGGAAATGTTCCTGTGTTGGTGCATCCGGGCAGATATGTGTGGCTATGAGGACATCACCTTTCAGGATATCCCCCTTTTTATTCATATCAGCCAGTTTTAAACCTGCAGCCAAAGCAGCCAGAGCACCGTCACCATCGGATACAAAACCTGTAACTTCAGGTCTGGCACCAAGACCACCAAGACGGCCGATGATACCTAATGTAGGGGCTGAACCGCCGGAAGATTTACCTTCACTGCCTTTGATAAGAATTGTTACGCAGTCGGTATCGCCTTCGTCTCCCTTTACGTTTTCTACTGTTGTTGCTGCAGCACCGCGTTCTTTAAAAAGTTCTGTGATAGTTGTTCCATTGGCAGCTGGTGTGTCAAGCAGCTCAAACAATTCTAAAACCTGTTTTAATAACATGATTTGCCTCCTGTAAAAAATTATTGCATTATGCTCAGTTTATAGCAAAAAAAGACAGGGGTCAATATATTTCACATTCTTTTACTGTTTTTTATCGGTTTAAAGCGGGGTACCAATAAATTTTTTGAATAATTATACAAAACTGCTTGCAGAAATTTGTCATGAATAGTATAATACACAATAGTAACTCAGAACAATCCTGAGAAGGTAATAAAATAAAGGAGCTGCAAACATGCATACGACATTATTATCCGAGGCAAAGGCTTTGGAGGAGGAGTTGATTGCACACCGCAGGCATATACACCGGAATCCGGAGATTGGTTTTGATTTACCGCAGACAACAGCGTATGTGATGAAGCATTTAAAAGAATATGGATACGAACCAAAGGTGGTCGGAAAAGCAGGTGTTACTGCAGTTGTCGGTCCCTGTGGTGGCAGAACATTTTTAATTCGCGGCGATATGGATGCTCTTCCGATAAAAGAAGAGACAGGATTGCCGTTTTCTTCGTTAAATGGGAAAATGCATGCCTGCGGACATGATTTTCACACATCGGCACTTCTGGGAGCAGCAAAGCTTCTGAAAGCTCATGAGCATGAGTTAAAGGGACAGGTAAAACTGATGTTCCAGCCGGCAGAGGAAATCATGGATGGTGCCAATGACATGATTGCAGCAGGGATCCTGGAGAATCCTCATGTGGATGCAGCCATGGCGCTGCATGTGCTGCATGGTGATTTTGGAAAGGCCTGTTATACGAGAGACAGAGCCTGTGGCTCCAGTGATGTGTTTACAATCACTGTTAAAGGTGTTGGAGGACATGGTGCTGCACCTCACAGAAATATTGATCCGATTAATGTGGCATGCCATATTCAGCTGGCGCTTCAGACGATCAACAGTCGTGAAATCGATCCAAATGAACTGATCGTGCTGACCATCTGTTCCATTCATTCGGGATCGGCGGCCAATATCATGCCGTCCACTGCGGTAATGCAGGGGACTATCAGGACAATGGATATGGGTGTCAAGGCATTTGCCAGACAGAGACTCATAGATATCTGTGAAGGGGTCTGCAAAACATTACGTGCGGAGTGTCAGATTGATTTTATTGGTGGGGGAATTCCACCGATGTACAACAATGACGAACTATTAACGGATACTATCCGTTATATAGATGATCTGCTTGGTGAGGGTACAGCCCAGCCCATTGAGCGAATGACGGGATCTGAAGATTTTTCAGCACTTTCCGTCAGAGTACCGTCTGTTTTATACTGGTTTGGTACGGGCAGTACGGAGGAAGGGTATAATTATGGTGTTCATGACAGCAGAGTAACTTTCAATGAGGAAGCTATGTATAGGATGTCTGCTATATATGCAGTGTCTGCTATACGATGGTTGGAAGAACATCATTAGTTATAGATTATTTACGAGGAGGAAAAAAATGAAAAAAAGAGTTTTAGCACTTATGCTCGTTGCAGCAATGTGTGCTTCTCTTGCAGCATGCGGTGGCGGCTCAGCAGCAAAAGAGACAACCGCGCCTGAGACACAGGCAGCTGCATCCGAAGCAGGAGAAACAGAAGCAGCAGGTGATCCTGTTAAGGGAGGCACGTTGACGATTTCCCTGTCAGCTTCACCTAGCAAACTGGATCCGATCCACTACAGTGGTACTTATGAGAGCCAGATCATCAAAGAGGTCTGTGATACTCTGATTGAGTACAACAGCGACTTATCCGAGTATGTTCCATGTCTTGCAACAGAATGGACGGCATCTGAGGATGGAAAAACCTATGTTTTCAAAATTCGTGAGGGTGTTAAATTCCACAAAGGTCAGTATCAGGACGGCCGTGAGCTGACTGCAGAAGATGTTGCCTACTCCTTGAATCGTTCAGGACAGCTTTCTGACAGCAATCGTCTGTCCATGCTTGAGAATGCTGAAGTAACAGGCGATTATGAGGTTACTTGTACACTGAAATCTGCCAATTCTTCATTCCTTACAGCTCTTACAGATGCAGGTAACGCCATTGTTCCTCAGGAAGAAGTTGATGGCTGGGGTGACGAATTTGGTAATCACCTTGTAGGTACAGGTCCTTTTATTCTGGAATCTTTCCAGCTTGACCAGCAGGCCGTACTTCAGAAGAATGCTGATTACTGGATGGCTGAACCGAATGTTGATACTCTGATCTTCAAAATCATCACTGATTCCACACAGGCTGTCAATGCACTTCAGACAGGTGAGGTTGATATTGCCATGGATCTCAAGGGTGAATCTGTTCAGACAGTCAGAGACAATGCTGATCTCACTCTTCTTGAAACAGCAGGTTTGCATGTGGCATACATCTACTTCAATATGGAGCAGGGACCGACAGCAGATATTAATGTCAGAAAGGCTCTGATTGAAGCAGTTAATACTGAAGAAATGGTAGCAGCTCTTTATAAGTATGGCGAAGCTCAGAAGGCAAGCCTTCCATTACCTCCAGGTTCCTGGGGCTATGATGCAAGTCTTGAGAGCAAAGTTCCGGGATATGACCCTGAAGATGCCAAGAAGCTTCTTGAAGAAGCAGGTTATGGCGATGGTCTGACTTTGGATCTCTACATCAGTGATACAGAAGTAAGACAGAATATGGCTGTTCTTCTGCAGGCTTACTGGCAGCAGGTTGGCGTTACTCTGAATATTCATGCATCTGAATGGGGTACTTTCTCCGAAGTTGCAATGTCCAACAATGCGAATGTATATGGTATGTCCTGGACATGGTATCCGGATCCTTATTTCTTCCTGAACAAACTGTTCGCAACAGATGAATGGGGCGGTATCGGCAATGGCCAGCACTACTCCAATGCAGAGGTGGATGATTTGCTTCAGAAGGGTCTGGAAGCAACAGAGCAGGCTGATCGTGCCGCATATTACAAGCAGGCACTGTCTATTATTACAGATGATCTGCCAGGTCTTTTCTATGCAAATGAAAATGTTATCTATGGTGTCAATGGCCGTGTTCATGATTTTATTCAGAGAGCAGATGGTACAGTTAAGATCGTTACACCAGAGAATAATGTATGGGTGACAGATTAAGATAATTATTGGATGTCTAAAGGGGGCGCGGCAAGTTCGCGCCTCTCTTTATAAAAAACCCTTTCAGGGATTTTGGACGGCAAACATGAAATGGTGGTGTGATTAAGTAAGTGTTAAAAACAATTCTCAGACGTATATTACAGAGTATCCCAACACTCCTCATAGTTATTACGATTACTTTCGTACTGACGAGAATGATTCCGGGTAATCCGGCCATTACAATTCTCGGTCCACAGGCTTCAGCTCAGGACATTAAGGAGATGGAAATAAAGCTTGGTCTGGATAAGAGCAAGCTGGAACAGTATGCAGATTATATGATTGGTGTTCTTCATGGTGATTTTGGTACATCCTATGTCTATAATCGACCGGTAACGAGTCTGATTGCTGAAAGAATTCCAAATACATTGATGATTACTTTGACCAGTCTTGCCATCGCAATCGTTATCGGCGTTGGTATCGGTGTTTTATCCGCATTAAAACAGTATTCTATATTAGATTATATATTTATGATTCTCGCATTAGTTGGTGTATCCATGCCAATCTTCTGGCTGGGTCTTATGCTTGTTAATCTGTTTTCTGTACAGCTCGGATGGCTGCCTGCCCTTGGTATGGGCTCCATGAGCAAAGGCATTGGAGATGTGATCTCCCATATGGTTCTGCCTTGCTTCTGTCTGGCAACGATTCCAACTGCAACATTCGCCAGAATAACCCGCTCCAGTATGCTGGAGGTTATACATAGTGATTCCATCAAAGCGCTGCGTGCCCGCGGCATTAAAGAGAGCAGCATCATATGGAAACATGCGCTGAAGAATGCGCTCCCTCCTATTGTCACGGTGCTTGGTCTTCAGTTGGCCAGTGCATTTACAGGTGCTATTCTGACAGAAAGTATTTTCTCATGGCCAGGTATGGGAACCATGATTGTTTCAGCCATTGATAACCGTGATTATATGCTGATTCAGGGAACGGTTCTTTTTGTAGCCGTTGTCTTTGTTGTTGTCAATTTGCTGGTTGATGTTGTTTATATGCTTATCAATCCGCGTGTCAGCTACGAATCGAAGGGAGGTAATTAGATGGCAGATACAAAAAACATGGCCGGTGATGCATTGGGGCTTGAAGCCCAGGCTCAGATGCTGAAGAAAGAACGCCGCGCCAATAATGTCTGGAATAAATTAAAAAGAAATAAAACGGCCATGATCGGTCTTGTCATTGTTGTCATTATGGTATTTATTGCCGTTTTTGCACCTTTCCTTGCACCTTATGATCCAAACGAGATCCATCCGCTGGATTCTTTCATCAAACCACTTTCAGAAGGACATCCTTTTGGTACAGATCAGTTTGGGCGTGATCTCTTGTCACGTATTATCTATGGAGCCAGAGTTTCCCTTATTGTGGCCGTTGGAGGAACATTTGTCGGTGGTATCATCGGTGTTCTGCTGGGCCTGATCGCAGGTTACATGGGCGGTATTGTTGACTCTGTTATCATGCGAATCATGGATGGTTTCCTTGCATTTCCATTTGTTTTGCTCTCCATCATTCTGATGACTGTACTGGGTGAAGGACTGATCAATGTTATTATTGCTATCGGAATAGGTAATGTTCCAAGCTTTGCCCGTGTTGTGCGTGGTGAAGTGCATATTGTGAAGAATGAAGAATATTGTAATGCATGTCGTGTTATCGGTGTATCAAATGTAAGGCTTTTGTTTACCCATATTCTTCCGAATGCTATTTCGCCGATAATCGTTTATGCAACACTGAATGTGGCCAGTGCCATTATTTCTGAGGCGGCTTTGAGTTTCCTTGGTCTTGGTATTCCACAGCCGACAGCTTCATGGGGAAGTATCCTCCGCGAAGGCAAGAGCAGTTTGACATCAGCTCCTTTTGTGGCAACGATTTCCGGTGCCTTTATCCTGATTACTGTACTTGGATTCAATCTTTTTGGTGATGGTATCCGTGATGTTCTTGATCCGAAGATGAAACAGTAGGAAGAAATTGGAGATGAATAGAATGGATTATAAAAAAGCAGTGCAGGACAGAATTGACGAGATCCTGCCTGATCTGACCGGATTGTCAGATTATCTCTGGAATAATCCGGAATACAGTTTTCATGAATTCAAAGCCTGTGCAGCCATGTCCGACTTGCTTAGCAGGTATGGCTTTGAAGTAGAGAACGGTGTGGGAGGTATCGCGACAAGTGTAAAAGCTGTTTATGACAGTGGGAAACCCGGTCCGAACGTGGGCTACGTTGGAGAGTTTGATGCCTTCCCGGGCATGGGACATGCCTGTGGGCATAATCTGATGTGTGCTATTGCCTGCGGTGCAGGTATTGCGCTGAAGTCTGTGATCGATGAACTGGGCGGTAAGATTACTGTTCTTGGAACACCAGCGGAAGAGGGTGGCGGCGGCAAGATTACCATGCTGGAGAACGGGGCCTTTGAAGGACTTGACTTTGCCATGCTGACCCATGCATCTGAAGACACTTGTGTCAATGATATTTCCTATTCCAAAACCGATATTAGAGTCCATTATTATGGGAAAAAATCCCATGCAGCCACATGGCCGGAGGAAGGGGTCAGCGCTTTGACACCGATTCTGGAATTGTTCAATATTATCAATGCCATGCGGCTGGAACTGGCGGATCGGGGAAAGATCTTTGGCATTATCCGAGACGGAGGCGACTGGGCTATTTTCATACCGGATCACTGTTCGGCGGAATTTACCATTCGCTCCTTCAGTATGAAATATAAATGGGAGCTGTTCCATCGTTTTATTAAAATATGTGAGAATGTGGCAGATATTACGGGTACACGTTTTGAATATGAAATGACAGATCTGTCCTATGAGGATATCAGAAACAACCCGGTTCTTGAGGATATATTGGCAAAGAATTTTGAAGCTCTTGGAGAAAAGGTCTGTCCCAGAACGAAAGATCAGGGAATTGGCTGTACAGATATGGGTAATGTGACTCATGCAATACCTGGAATCCAGGCTTATATCCGTGTGAGGCCGGGAATCCGAGTTCATACACCTGAGTTTGAAGATGCTACAGGCAGTCCGGATGGACATCGTGCTGTGGGAATGGCTGCCAAGGGTATGGCGATGACAGCTGTGGACATTTTGTCGGATGCATCCCTTCTGGAAGCGATACGCAAGGCTTTTAGGGAGATGAAAGCACAATACGAATGATCGAGGTGATACGATGAGTGAAAATATACTTACGGTAAAAGATCTGAAGACATATTTCTTTACCGCCAGCGGTGTTGCCAAGGCAGTAGACGGTGTCAGTTTTAATATTGCCAAAGGTGAGACCATGGGTATTGTTGGTGAGTCCGGTTCAGGCAAAAGTGTGACATCCAATTCCATTATTCGCCTGCTGCCGCCGCGTACAGGCAAAATAGTGGGAGGTGCCATTGATTTTGAGGGGCGGGATGTTTTGGCTCTCAACAAAAAAGATCTGCTTGATTTTAGAGGCAAGGATATTGCGGTTATTTTCCAGGATCCGATGACATCTCTGGATCCTGTATTCAAAATCGGCAATCAGATGACAGAAATGATCATGGCCCATCAGGCAGTGACAAAAGATGAAGCATGGAAGATGGCTGTTGAAGCTTTGAATAAGGTTGGTATTCCTGAACCGGAAAAGCGTATGAATTCTTATCCTTATGAATTGTCCGGTGGTATGTGTCAGCGTGTTATCATTGCTATGGCTGTTTGTTGTAAGCCAAAGCTGATTATTGCTGATGAGCCGACAACGGCGCTGGATGTAACCGTTCAGGCGCAGGTGCTTGAACTTCTGAAGGAGCTTCAGAAGGAAATGGATACAGCTATTCTGCTGATTACGCATAACCTGGGTGTTGTCTGGGAAATGTGTGATAAGGTAATGGTCATGTATGCAGGCAATACTGTTGAATTTACGGATACAAAGACCCTTTACAGCAATCCGAAGCATCCATATACCTGGGGACTTCTTGATTCCATGCCGAAACTGACAGATGAATCCAAGGGAGAGCTGACAGCTATTCCTGGAACGCCTCCGGATCTGCGTCTGACAGGTCAATGCTGTAATTTCTATAACAGATGTCCATATGTAACAGAAGTCTGTACCCAATCTGTTCCGCCTCTGGTGGAGGTGGAGCCGGGACATCTGGTTGCCTGTCACAGACAGAATCTGGAGAATAAACTGGAGAAGGGAGAGGGGTTAAAAGATGAGTGATGATAAAAAGGTTTTATTGAAAATCGAGCATCTGACCAAGGAATTTGAGATAAAAAGCAAAAAACTTGGCGAGAAACCTCAGATTCTCCATGCGTTGAATGATGTTTCAGTGGATGTTTACGAGGGCGAGACACTGGGAGTTATTGGTGAGTCCGGATGCGGCAAGTCCACATTTGGCCGTACCATCATCCAGCTGAATAAAGCCACCGCCGGTTCTGTTATATTTGAGGGGAAAGAACTGTTCTCTTTGAAAGGACAGGAACTGAAAAAAATCAAAAAGGATATTCAAATGGTTTTTCAGGATCCTTATTCATCCCTTGATCCGAGAAAGACAGCTGGCAAGCTGATCGAGGAACCATTGATCGTACATAATCTGATTTCGAATAAAGATGAGCGTGAGAAAAGAGTGCTTGAGCTGATGAGGGAGGTCGGCCTTGACATCCAGCATGTTCACCGCTTTCCTCATGAATTCTCAGGAGGCCAGCGCCAGCGTATCAATGTCGCCAGGGCACTGTCCATGAATCCGAAGGTTATTATCTGTGATGAACCTGTATCGGCATTGGATGTTTCTATTCAGGCTCAGGTACTGAATCTGTTCAATCGTCTGCAGAAAGAACACAATCTGACCTATATCTTTATTTCTCATGATTTGGGTGTTATTAAACATGTCAGTGACAGAATCGCTATTATGTATCTTGGAAGGATCGTCGAACTTTGCGCTGCAGATGCTATTTATGAAAATCCGCTGCATCCGTATACAAAGGCATTGTTGTCGGCTATACCACCGGAGTCACCTTTTGAGAAAAAGGAGCGGATTGTTTTGAAGGGCGATATTCCAAGCCCGATCGGCGATCAGATCGGATGCCCTCTGGCGGGCAGATGTCCAAACTGTATGGAAAAATGTAAAAAAGAAACACCGGAGTTGAAAGATACCGGAGATGGTCATCATGTAGCATGTTTTCTGTATGAATAGTTGAAGACAACATGATTATTGTGAAAATCCGAAAAGTCGAGCGATGATTGAATTTAGCAAAGTTGTTTAAGAAAGCAGATGGGGGTGTATGGCAGCTTATTGCCATGCAGCCCTGTTGTGCTGTTCTCAAACGGTTTGATAGATTAGTAGATTAAAGGGAAAGAGGATGAATTTTAATGAGCAATGTGACAAGAAATGATGTTTGGGAACTGGCGAAAAGCCGAAGTCAGGATCTGGTACAACTGGTATCTGATCTGATTAGAATTCCAAGTGAGAATCCGGTTGGTTCACAGAGAGGCGTTATTGATTTTGTGGAAAACTATTTAAAGGATGCGGGAATAGAATATGAGGAAGTTGCATGTAATCCGGAGTATCCGAATGTGCTGGCCAAAATGGGTACGGATGATGGTTTCAGTGTCATTCTGAATGGGCATGTGGATGTTGTTCCCGCAGGTGACCGTTCTCAGTGGGATTGGGATCCATTTGGCGGCGAGATTACAGATACAAGAATACTTGGACGCGGTACGTCTGATATGAAGGCCGGTGTGGCAGGGCTTCTTTTTGCCATGAAGGTGTTGAAGGATTCAGGCGCTGAACTGAAAGGCAATATTCGTTTGCATATCGTATCTGATGAGGAGAGCGGAAGTGAATATGGCACAACATGGCTGTGTGAACAGGGGTATGCTAAAGGAGCCAATGCCGCTATCATTGCTGAGCCGACTTCTAACTGGACTATAGAATCAGGACAGAAGGGGAATCTTCATGTTATATTCAGATCTGTTGGTAAGTCTGCTCATGGAAGCCTTGGAAACTACAAAGGTGACAATGCCATCCTGAAACTGAACAAGGTATTAACACATATTGATTTATTGACAAAAATAGAGGGACATTACCCGGATTATCTGATGCAGTCTCTGGCCAATTCACAGATGGTAGCAGAAAAGGAACTGGGTGTGCCGGGTATTGGTAATGTCATCAATCATGTATCTGCCAATGTGGGTCTGATTTCCGGCGGTACTCGTCCGAATATGGTGCCGGATTACTGTGAGGCGACTATCGATTGCCGACTGCCATATGGTGTAGATCATGAGGAAATTGAAAATGCCGTTAAAGAGATGATTAAAGCCAGCGGTGTGACAGGTGTGGATTATGAGCTGCGTTGGAAGAGCGAGGCAAATGTAACGCTTGATGATTCCGATATTGTAAAGGCAATCAAGAAGAACGCAGAAGCCATCTGGGGTATTACCGTCTATCCTGCATGGCAGTGGGCTTGCAGTGATGCAAGAGAATACCGCCTGCAGGGTGTTCCGACAATCCAGTATGGACCGGCCAACACGGAAGGTATCCATGGACCGAATGAGAATGTTGATATTGAAGATGTTGTTAATGCAGGACAGATTTATGTGCTGTCACTGTGTGATCTTCTGGGAATTGAATAGGGAAAAAAGTAATGCCGGTATGTGCAGCATAAACGTTTTGTTTAGTGTACATACCGGCATTATCGCTTTATTAAGCATTTACGGCATAAGTTCTGTGAACGGTGTGATTCCCAGTGAACGAAGTTTCTGACAGGCCAGTTCCACGGATGCATCCCATACCTGTTCCGGGCTGTGGCAGTCGGATCCGATAATTACTTTGACAGGAGCTTCAGCAGCCATCTGCCAGAAAGTATCATGGGGATATGGATAGCGTATTCCATCAGGATATTCCTGCAGTCCACGTCGTATGCCGTTGGCATTATATTCCAGCATGGTTCCGGTGGCTATGGCAGTATTAATAATAATATCAGCAGCTTTTTTGCAATTTTCATCCCAGCCGACAGAATTGATCATGTAGATATCAGGATGGACAACGGCTTTAAAGAAGCCGGTTTTCATACCTTCTGCTGTCGAGCGGGCATAATAAATAAATTGCTCTGTAGACGAAGTTTCAAAAATATTGGCAGTCTGTCCAAATGAATTTTTATAATAATGTTCGCCCAGCAACAAATATTCTATACCCCATCTGTTCAGCAGTTCTTCATAATAGCTTCTGTATTCCGGTAAATATTCGATTTCCAGACCTTTTCGGACAATTATTTTATCTTTGTATTTTTCAATTAATATTTCGATATCATTCACATAGTCCGGAAGTTCCCCAAATGGCATGCGCATGCCGAAATCAAATTCAGGAAAAGGAGCATGATCTGAAAATCCAAGCTGAGAAAGATGGGCTTTAATGGCAGTGCGGACATAGTCTTCAGCACTTCCGCCGGCATGTCTGCAGCGGCTATAATGAGTATGAAAATTTGTTCTCATAATTCCGCCTTATTCTGTAAAAAATGCACGGGCAAACCGGCTCAGTGCCACCTGATCATACTTGCCCATAATTTCACGGCTTGAGTGCATGGCGAGCAGACCAACACCAATATCAGCCGTTCTCATCGGCAAATGAGAAGATATGATAGAACCGATGGTGCCTCCGCCCTTGGTATTGGAATGTTTTACAAAACGCTGATAAGGAATATTTTCCTGTTGACACAAAGCGATAAGTGAAGCCAGGATCTCACAATCCCATGTATAAGACTGGTTGCTGGCTGTTTTCAGGATAAAACCGCCGTTCATAATTGGATAATTGGTGATATCCTGAGAACCCGAATAGTTCGGATGGTAGGCATGGGCTACGTCAACTGACAGCATAAGACCATCGGAGATATCTGTCATGCAGTCAATCTGGGTTCTGCCAAAGGACTGCCAGATCTTGCCTATGATAATGGAAGGCAGAGATGAGTCGGCACCCTGTTTGCTCAGACTGCCGATTTCTTCATTATCGAAGAGGCAGACCATATTGACACGATCCGTATTGCGGCTTTCAATCAATCCATGAATTAATGCGCATACAGAGGTAATGTCATCAAGGCGTGGTGCAGATATGAATTCCTCAGCGAAGCCCACCAGTTCCGGCTGATCAAGGTTGTAGATACACAGATCATAATCCAGTATATCATCAGCATCCACATGCAGTTCTTTGGCCAGGAGTTCCATGAAGGTAGTATCTTTGTTCAGATATTCATTCAGTGTGCCAAGAATAGGAAGCAGATGCTTCTGGTTATCAATTGGGACACCGTTATCGTTGATGGCGCGATTCATATGGATAGCCAGATTTGGCAGATAGAGAGCGGGACGTTTCAGATCAATCAGATGACTGACAGGCTGATCGTAATGCGCCCCTTTTGTAACAACTTTACCAGCCAGGGACAGAGGACGGTCAAAAAATGTGTTGAGAATCGGTCCTCCGTATACTTCTGTATTCAGCTGCATATAACCGTGGGAAAAAATCTCAGGGTTTGGTTTGATCTTAATAGCAGGAAAATCTGTATGTGCGCCGCCGATATGGATGCCGTTTGAAAAATCGCATTTTTCTCCGATGGTGAAAGCATAAAGCGTCGTATCAAAAGGAATGCAGAAATATCGGCCGCCCTTTTCCAGATTCCAGGAATCCTTAAGTTTTAACTCCGTAAAACCGGCTTCAGATAAAACTTTTTTTGTGTGACTTACTACATGGAAAGCGGATGTACCATTTTGTAAATAGTGAAAAAGCTGTTCTACTTCTTTCGATAATGTTTGCATGATAAATTTGCTCCTTTTCTATCTATCAGTATATTTATTATTATCCGTGGATATCTTATCACAAATATCTTTTTTAATCAAATAAATGGGGATTGGTAATTTAAAAAGTTCTCACAAAAGAATTTGATATTGGCATAATTTCTGATATTATTATAGATATAAAAACTGACTTTGTATTAAAGAATTATATTTACACGAGGAGGATAATATTATGGAAATGAAAGTTGGAATGAAATTTGAGACGGAAATTATTGTGACGGAGGGGATGCTTGCCAATCACAATGATTCTCAGCTTCCGGCAATTGATTTGCCGCCTGTTTTTTCTACTCCAAGCATGATCAATATGATGGAACTGACCTGTGCAAAACTGATGGAACAGTGTCTGGAAGATGGAAAAGGATCTGTTGGCATGTCGGTTGATATTAAACATCTGGCCTCAACACCTTGCGGTAAAAAGGTTCGCTGTGAGGTGGAAATCAAAGAAGTCAGCGGCAAAAAGGTTACATTTAATGTTAATGCATATGATGAAAATGGGCTTATTGGAACTGGTATACATAAGCGGGCTGTTATAAATAAAGCCGTATTTTTCGGGAGTGTAAACGGGTAGAGGGGATTATTCAATATCGTAAAACTTTTGCTTTTCAAAAGATGTATGGTATGCTATGATATATAGTAATGAAAACTATGTGAAACAAAAAATGTTCAGGAGGATAATTACATGGCTTATCATATTGCGGTAGACAGTTGTACAGATATGAGCCCTTCTATGAAAGAAGATAAAAATATAACACTTGTTCCGTTGACATTGATTGTGGGTGAGGAGAGGATCATCGATGATGAGACTTTTGATCAGGCAGATTTTCTGAAGAAGGTGGCGTCCTGTCCGGAAGCTCCGTCTTCAGCCTGTCCATCTCCGGACGCTTACATGCAGGCTTTTGGTTATGATTCGGAGGATGCTTATGGTATTACCCTTTCTGCGGAATTGAGCGGTTCTTACAATAGCGCCAAGCTGGCGGCAGATTTACTGAAGGAAGATTTCCCGGAAAAGAAGGTTCACGTCTTTAACAGCTGTTCAGCTTCTGCGGGACAGACATTGATTCTGATGAAGCTGCAGGAATGTCTGGCTGCAGGAAAGGCTTTCGAGGAAGTCGTGAAGGAAGTCGAACAGTATATCAGCGAGCAGACAACGCTTTTTGTCCTGGAATCTCTGGAAACATTGAGGAAGAATGGCAGATTGACCGGTCTGAAAGCAACGCTGGTCAATGTATTAAATATTAAGCCGGTCATGAGTTCCACACCGGAAGGTACGATTCAGCAGCTGGATATGGGACGCGGCATGAAGAAGGCTCTTGCGAAGATGGTGGAACATATCGGAAAAAACGTTATCCATCCGACGGAGAAGGTTCTGGCAATCGCTCACTGCAATTGTTTGGAGCGTGCGAAATGGGTCAAGGTGGAAGTGGCAAAGCACTATGCTTTCAAGGATATTGTCATCGTAGATACTGCAGGTGTGGCTACCATGTATGCCAATGATGGCGGTATTGTTATAGCTTTTTAATAATAAACAGTCCTGGACAGGGAGGCTGCGGCTCATTTTGAGGTACAGTCTCCCTGATTTTTATGCGCAATCGACTTTTCTCTGTTACGTGTACATGCTATAATGTAGCTATGTGAAACAAAAACAGAGGGAATTCGGGGCGACGATTTATGAAGCTATCGGTGTTCATAATATGCAGTATCAGTCAAAGATCTGGGAGTAATAAAAGTGGGGAGATGAAATACGATGGGTGATTTTAGAGAATATATGGAGCTGGTCATGATCATGGCGATTCCGGCTCTTTTTTTCTGCGGCATTCTGGCCATGTCCATGTATAAGGACAGGAGCCGTTATCGCAATACATTTCTGGTTATGTTTGCAGGCATGTCTGTTTTGGGGCTGCTGTGCACCATGGCTGGAAAATATTTTGCAATTGTATTTTTCCTGGTTTGTATTCTGATATTGCTGAGTATATTGATGACACCGCTGTGTCTGATTTTAAATGGTGTCGTGATGATGCGCAGAGAAGGGAAGAGTCTTGCGAATTTGCTGTCACTTTTAGTGGGTATATTTGTGGGAATAGGAGAAGTGGCGACTTTTATTGCTATCATCCTGCCGTGTTTTGATGGTGCTGCGGGTACGGATTCTGTGGAATCGCTGCTGATGATTCATGTATCTGAGGGTGTCACGCTGATTTCATTATCAGTCATCTATTTTTCACTTGTATTTGTTTCGTTTATGTTTTATACCCTGCTTTTACAGGTCATTCCTCATAAACGGGATTTTGACTATGTGATTATCCATGGAGCAGGTTTGCGCAAGGATGGTACAGTTACGAAGCTGCTGGCAGACCGGTGCGATAAGGCTGTTCAGATTTACCGGCGTGATCCTACACCGCCATATCTGATTCCGTCCGGCGGTCAGGGTGCTGATGAAGTCTGTTCTGAAGCTGAGGCTATGACGCAGTATTTAATGAAATGTGGTATCCCGCGGGATAAAATTCTTTTGGAAGATCAGTCAACCACAACTTTGGAAAATCTTCAGAATTCAAAAGAGATCATTGATGCCCGTCCGGGGCGCCATTATACAGCGCTTGTAACAAGTAACTATCATGTTTACCGGGCTCTGCGTTACTGCCGGAAAATTGGTCTTCGGTGTACGGGAATCGGAGCCCATGTGGCTGCCTATTACTGGCCGAGTGCACTGATACGGGAATTTGTTGCTGTTCATCGTGAATTAAAACATGCAATTTTATTTGTGATTGGCTGGCTGTTTTTTACGTCTCCGGTATTGATTGATATTTTCAGTTATTTTTAATGATTGTCGGAAAGGGGCTGCTGTGTATCAGCAGCCCTTTTAAAAATACTCCACCTTTTTCGAATTTTGGTGTCTGTTTTCCTGAAATTACCAATGATAGAATATAACCATCAAATAAACCTTTAAAGATAAGGGCAGGAGGTATGAAAATGAAGAAGAAACTTTTGTCACTGGTATTGATGGCGGCGATGGCAGCTTCCATCCTTGCAGGATGCGGCTCAGGCGGCAATGCATCTGCAAAAGAGACAACCGCTCAGGGAAACGGCGGAGAAACAGTTACATTAAAATTATTTTCCAATCTTCCGGACAGAAAAAACGGACAGGGACTGGTAGAACAGACAATTATTGACGACTATATGGCAGAAAATCCAAATGTAAAAATTGAGGTGGAAGCCCTCGATGAAGAAGCTTACAAGACAAAGTTTAAAGCTTATTCAATGGAAGGTATGCCGGATGTAGTCAGTATCTGGGGCCAGCCGGCTTTTCTGGATGAAGTTGTGGCAGCTGGCGTTCTTACAGAACTGAATCAGGATGATTATGCAGATTATAAGTTTATTGAAGGCTCTCTGAACGGCTTTACATATGACGGTAAACTCTATGGTCTTCCAAGAAATACAGACGTAGCAGTTATTTTCTACAATCAGAAAATGTTTGAGGACAATGGCTGGTCTGTGCCGACAACCTATGATGAACTCCTGACACTTGCAGGCACCATCAAGGATGCGGGTATCATTCCGATGGCGATGGATGGCGGCGATGGATGGCCAATGGCTGTATATCTGTCAGATCTTTTATTCAAACTGGCCGGCAGCGATTGTGCAGGTATCATCAGTAATGCGATCACTACAGGTGATTTCACAGATCCTGACATGGTAAAAGCAACAGAGCTTCTGAAACAGGCAGCAGATGCGGGACTTTTCCAGAATGGTTATGATTCTCAGGATTATGGTACAGCACAGAATCTTTTCACAAACGGACAGGCAGCCATGTTTTATATGGGAAGCTGGGAATCTTCAATGGCATTAAATGAGGATATCCCTGAAGAAATCAGAACGAATATCAGAGCATTCACAATGCCTGTCATTGATGGCGGAAAAGCATCTGCTACAGATATTGCAGCCTGGAATGGCGGCGGTTATGCAGTTTCCGCAAATTCAGAAGTTAAAGAAGAAGCTGTCAAATTCCTGAACTATATGTATCAGCCTGATAAACTTTCCAAATATGGCTGGGAGTTTGGTGTAGGTATGTCTGCACAGGATCAGTCAGCATACATGACAGGTGAGGAAACAGAGCTTCAGATGCAGATTGTTGATATCGTAAATAATGCAACCAGTGTTTCCGGAACACCGATTAATGACTGTGGTCCATCCGCGTTCAAAACAAGTATTGAGAGCGAGATTCAGAGTGTATCCAACGGGAGTAAGAGTGTAGACGATTTCCTTTCAGCAATTGGTGCAGCTTGTAAGTAGGAATAGAATATAGCAGCACAAATTCTTTATGGCCGTCGGAACGATTCCTGACGGCCATACTTTTATCAAAATAAGGAGCAGTCATATGAAAAAATTATATAGTAATAAGCTGGTCATTCTCAGTCTGGTACTGCCTGGCCTTTTGCTGTTTGTTTTTGCTATTCTTGCACCTATCTGTCTGAGTGTATACTATGGCTTTACAGAATATTCAGGTATGGGAACACCGGCTTTTATCGGACTGGATAATTATAAAGAGCTTTTCCATGATGCGGCTTTCGGGCGGTCGCTGCTGAATTCTTTGCTGCTGGCCATTGGTTTTATTTTTATCCAGCATCCGCTGGCATTGATTACAGCTGCTGTGCTGGATAAACTTGGCGGCAAAGCTGAAGGATTTTTCAGATGCGTTTATTTTATTCCGAATGTTATTTCCGTGGCAGTCATTGCCTATCTCTGGAAGTTTATCTATAATCCTGATTTTGGTCTTCTCAATAATATTATTAAGGTCTTTGGAGGTAAAGGTGACATCAACTGGTTCAGCTATGATACTGCAATCTGGGCCGTTTTGATCGTTCTGATCTGGCATGGCTTTGGATGGGGGATGTTAATCTATTATACAGGTATCAAGAATATTGATCCTGTACTTTATGAAGCGGCAGCCATCGACGGTGCCAATCAGGTCGACACTTTCTTACGTATTACATTGCCGCTGATGAAGCCGGTCATTCAGGTGAATGTGACTATGGCTGTTATCTCAGCATTGAAGCAGATGGAAACAGTATATCTGCTGACAAACGGCGGACCGGGCAACAGTACACAGTTTGCGGCCAATTATCTGTATCAGCAGGCATTTAAGGCCTATCGGTACGGGTACGGCAATGCCATCGGTGTTGTATTTATCATCATCTGTCTGCTTGCGACAGTCTTCCTGAATAAAATCTTTGAAGACAGGGATACAAAACCATTGAAAAAGACAAAGGGGGCAGTTTAATGGAACGGGTTGGAAAGAAACAGTCAAAATTAACAAAACCAATTTTATGGATACTGTTGATTATTGTTGCAATCGTGCAGATATTTCCATTGATCTGGTTGTTTGATTTTTCTCTGGCCAGCAGCACGGAGATGTTTACCAGCGGCTTACTGATCATACCTGAAAAGATTCAATGGGGCAATTATGTAAAGGCATTTGTTG
>JBJEJD010000116.1:0-13537 GCA_051877705.1 Coprococcus sp.
TGTTCATGAACTGGAATTGCCGGAACAGCTGCTGGCTATTGCCAGAGCAGGTGCTGGTGTTAATAATATTCCGTTGGACAAATGTGCAGAGCAGGGTGTTGTTGTGTTTAATACCCCAGGTGCCAATGCCAACGGTGTAAAAGAAGCTGTTCTGGCGGGACTCTTTCTTGGCGCCAGAGATATCGTTGGCGGTGTAAACTGGGTACAGACTGTAAAGGAAGATCCGGATGTTGCCAAGCTGGTAGAAAAAGGAAAGAAGAAATTTGCCGGTACAGAGATTCTTGGAAAGAAAATTGGCGTCATCGGCCTTGGTGCCATTGGTGTGCTGGTTGCCAATGCCTGTGTTGGCCTCGGTATGGATGTATATGGATATGATCCGTTTATCTCTGTAGATGCTGCATGGAATCTGTCAAAAGAAATCAAACATATCAGTAATGTGGATGATATTTATGCCAGCTGTGATTACATTACTGTACATGTACCGCTGATGGACAGCACCAGAAAAATGGTTAACGCAGATGCTTTTGAAAAAATGAAAGAGGGTGTTATTCTTCTTAATTTCGCCCGTGATCTGCTGGTGGATGACGATGCACTGGAAGCAGCCATTGCTTCTGGCAAAGTAAGAAAATATATCACCGATTTTCCAAATGCGAAGACCGCGCAGATGAATGGTGTCGTGGCTATTCCTCATTTGGGGGCTTCTACAGAAGAATCTGAAGATAACTGTGCAGTAATGGCTGTCAAGGAACTGAGAAATTTCCTTGAAAATGGCAATATTAAAAACTCCGTAAACTATCCTGCCTGCGATATGGGTGTCTGCAAGGCGGTAGGGCGTATCACTGTCTGTCATAAAAATATCCCGAATATGCTGGGACAGCTCACAAGCGTATGTGCGGCGGCGGGTATTAATATTGAAGATCTGACCAATAAATCAAAAGGCAATTGGGCTTATACTATGATGGATATTGCTTCACCTGTGACAGATGAATTGATTGCTCAGCTGTCTGAAGTTAACGGTGTTGTAAAAGTCAGAAAGGTGAAATAGTCGTTTATGGCAAATGTGAAACCATTTCAGGCAATCAGGCCGGCATCTGCGCTTGCAGCGCAGGTGGCGGCTTTGCCTTATGATGTATACAGCAGGAAAGAGGCAGAAGAGAAAGTCAAAGGGCATCCCTTGTCATTTCTCAATATAGATAGGCCGGAAACGCAGTTTGCCTCCTATGTAGATATGTATGATGACAGAGTCTATCAAAAGGCGAGGGAGATGCTGGATGCTGAGATAGAGGATGGGACCTTCATACAGGATGTAAAGAAATGTTTTTATCTCTATGAATTGACCATGGATGGGCGGTCACAGACGGGAATAACTGCCTGCGTTTCTATAGATGATTATCTGCACAGGATTGTAAAAAAACATGAAGAAACAAGAGAAGAAAAGGAAAGGGACCGGATTCGCCATGTAGATACCTGCAGTGCCCAGACAGGACCGGTTTTTCTGGTCTACAGGGCCAATTCTGTTCTGACTTATATTATCAGAAATGTAAAAGAGGAACGGCCTGTTTATGATTTTACAGCAGATGATGGGGTTCGTCATACTATATGGGTGATTGAGGATCATATGGCTATTGATGCTATAGCAAAAACCTTTGAAACGATGGATTCTCTCTATATTGCTGATGGACATCATCGGGCGGCCAGTGCGCTTAAAGTTGGACTGAAACGGCGGAGGATGCACCCGGGTTATGACGGAACAGAAGAGTTTAATTATTTTATGGCGGTCCTGTTTCCGGATGATCAATTGAAAATAATGGATTATAACCGTCTGGTTCGCCATCTGAATGGAATGACAAAAGAACAGTTCCTGCAGCGGATATCCAATGAGTTTGTCGTTGAGTATGTAGGCGATCATGCGGTGAGTCCGGAGAGAAAAGGTGTCTTTGGTCTTTATCTGGGTCATCAATGGTACAGGTTGACCGCAAAAGCACGAATTGCCTCAGGAGATGCAGTGGATGGGTTGGATGTATCCGTTCTTCAGCATTATCTTCT
Source organism: Coprococcus sp. (assembly GCA_051877705.1). Lineage (GTDB taxonomy): Bacteria > Bacillota > Clostridia > Lachnospirales > Lachnospiraceae > Coprococcus_A. The sequence goes on from JBJEJD010000116.1 coordinate 2,047, forward strand.
GGAACCGATACTGGGAATAAAGGATCCGAGAACAGATCCTGATATTGAATTTGTCGGCGGTATCAGAGGGCTTGGAGAGCTGGAAAGGCGCTGTCATGAGGATATGTGCCTTGCTTTTTCCTTGTATCCAACATCCATCGAAGAGCTTCTGGCTGTGGCAGATGCCGGGAGACTCATGCCTCCAAAATCCACATGGTTCGAGCCCAAGCTGAGATCCGGCTTGTTTATACACAAAATAGAAGAATAGCGGGTCGGGATAAGGGACAGGGCAGGGACAGGGGACGGTTCTGCAGGGACAGGGGACGGTTCTGTGTCCCACATTATTATGTGGGACACAGAACCGTCCCCCTGTCCCGCCAGAACCGTCCCCTGTCCCTGCCTCGTCCCTGTTTATTCTTTCTCGTCAGATGGGTGGATGATATTGACATCCATATGTTCATAAGGAATTGTAATGCCTTCCTCATCGAAGGCTTTTTTTATTGCTTCCTGAATCTCAAATTTGGCAGGCCAGTAGTTATCGGTGGCACACCACATTCGGAGAACGACTTTGACAGAACTGCTGTCAAAGCTGCTGACAAAGACCTGAGGTGGATTAGTTGTATCCGGATAGGTACTCTTTGATGCTACTTCAAGAAGGACTGATCGTACATGATCAATATTTTCCCCATAATCAACACCTACTTCAAAATCAACACGCCGGGTCGTCTGATGCGTCAGATTAGTGACAGAAGAATCAGCCAGCTTACCGTTAGGAATACAAATGGCCTGATTATCCGCTGTAAGCAGACGGGTATATATGATTTCTATGGCCGTTACGGTTCCTTCATGGCCGCATCCGTCGTTGATGTAGTCGCCTACCACAAAAGGCTTCATGATCAGGAGAAGGACGCCGCCGGCAAGATTGGACAGACAGCCCTGGAGTGCAAGACCGATGGCCAGACTGGCAGAAGTCAGAAGGGCGATGATAGAGGTGGTGTCTACGCCCAGTTTATTGGTAACAATAACACCCAAAAGAGCCCAGAGACCGTATTTGGTCAGGGAATTGATAAAACCTGTAACGCTGGCATCGAGTCTTGTTTTTTCAAGAGAGTCGCGGACAACTTTACGGATGAATTTACAGATGTAGAGGCCGACAATAAGAATGATGAGCGCTCCAACAAGCAATTGGGCTTTATCCACCAGAAATTCTATGAGTTTCTGAAGATAGTCAATGGAAGCTTCTGCTGTTTCTGCCAGATTAGTGGCAGCCTTGGCTGTTTCTGCCAAATCAGCAGCAGTTTCGGCGGTTTCTGGCAGATCACCGACAGTAGATGCGGCTACTAAAAAATGCATAATATACACTCCTTTAAATAAAAAATATTGCTCCTGGTTTCTATGGTATTGGTTCATTATAACAGCAGATCATTAAAAAATCGAGAGCAGCCCAGATTATTTTTAACTTTTTGAAAGTTGTTTGTCGAAAAATAATCTGCTTGTCGAAATCTGTGATATGATGTGGGAAAAATACGAGAAATTTAAGAATGGAAGGTGGCGTCATGGATATTACAGAACGTATTCGGCAATTGAATAGTATGCGGGGGTGGACGATTTATAAACTAGCGAAGGAAGCAAGAGTATCACCATCCACTTTGACGAATATGATACGTCGGGGCAATAGTCCGTCGCTGTCTACTTTGGAACGGTTATGCAATGCTTACGGAATTACTTTCGTACAGTTTTTCTATGACAATGAGGATATGGTACAGTTGACGGACGATCAGCGTGAACATCTGGAAAAGTGGAACCGATTGACAGAACGGCAAAAGAAGGCAGTGGATTTATTTATACAGGGATTGATGCAGATGGAATAAGATATCCGGCAGAAATAAAAAGAGGCCGTACATATGAAGATATACAGCCTCTGGGGTATTAATCAATGTTTATATACTGACGATTTAAGTTGATAACTTTCTGCATACTTTCGTGACCCGGAGCACCAATGGTCTGACGGAGCCCGACACAGGTCTGCAGACTGATGGCTTCATAAATGTCAGATTCAAATACAGGACATATCTTCTGGTATTCATCCAGTGGCAGGTCATCCAGAGCAATGCCTCTGTCGATGCAGAGAAGTACCAGCTGGCCGATGATACCATGGGCATCTCTGAATGGAACTCCGTGTTTGACCAGATAGTCGGCGGCATCCGTTGCGTTGGTGAAGCCGTTTTTGCTGCTGGCGGCCATATTGTCTTTATTAACGCGCATGGTTTTAATCATACCGTTGAACAGGCCAAGGCAGCCTTTTACTGTGTCGATCGCATCAAAGGTCAGCTCTTTATCCTCCTGCATGTCCTTATTGTAAGCAAGAGGGATTCCTTTCATGGTTGTCAGTATGGAGATAAGAGCACCATAGACGCGGCCTGTTTTGCCTCGGATCAATTCAGCAATATCAGGATTTTTTTTCTGCGGCATAATGGAACTTCCAGTGGAATAGGCATCATCCAGTTCAATAAAACGGTATTCATTGCTGTTCCAGAGGATGATCTCTTCACAGAATCGGCTCAGGTGCATCATGATAGTGGAGAGGGCGCTCAGATATTCGATCAGATAATCTCTGTCGGATACGGAGTCCATGCTGTTGAGGGTTGGCCCGTCAAATCCAAGAAGTTCAGCTGTATATGCACGATCCAGCGGGTAGGTGGTTCCGGCCAGAGCGCCTGCTCCAAGAGGACATGTGTTCATTCGTACATGAATATCGTGAAGCCTGGAACGGTCTCTTTTGAACATTTCAAAATAAGCGCCAATATGGTGAGCCAGTGTAACAGGCTGAGCTTTTTGCAGATGGGTGAAGCCTGGCATATAGGTATCGATATGTTCTTCCATGAGATCCAGAAGTGTTGTCATCAGTTCTTTCAGAAGCTGATCAGTAGCCAGAACTTCATCACGGGTATAAAGTTTCATGTCTAGAGCGACCTGGTCATTGCGGCTGCGTCCTGTATGCAGTTTTTTTCCTGTATCTCCGGTGCGTTCGATCAATATGGATTCTACAAAACTGTGGATATCTTCGTATTCTTCAGTTATCTGAAGTTTGCCCGTTTCGATTTCACAGCAGATCTGCTTCAATGTGTCAATGATTGTATCCCTTTCTTCATCAGTGATGATTGCCTGCCTGGCAAGCATGGTAACATGGGCAATACTGCCCTCGATGTCCTGATGGTAGAATTTCTGGTCGAAAGAGATAGAAGCGTTAAAATTATGTACAAGCTGGTTTTCTTCCTTGGTAAAGCGTCCGCCCCAAAGTTTCATCAGTTATTTCATCCTTTCATTTTTGTATTTGATGTTTCTTACTATATTATACTGTTTTAGGCACGAATGCAAGCAGCTATTATTGTATCTCCTCAGCTGATAAAAATTATTTTTGAAGATGAACTGTTACCTGTTGTTCGGTCTTTGATACAAATTTTAAATAAAAGTTGTTTACAATGGGATAACTCTGTGTTACAATAAGCAGGTATGAGTTTTAACCTGTGCTCAGATTTTGGATTCTCCAACCGGATCCTGGCACAAGGCATTTTTAAAATTACAGGAGGATTTTACAATGATCACAACAGAACAGAAGAAAGAAATTATTGCAAAGTATGGTAAGACACCGGAGGATACAGGTTCACCGGAAGTTCAGATCGCCCTTTTATCTGCAAGAATCGCTGATTTAACAGAGCATCTGAAGACACACAAGAAAGACCATCATTCAAGACGTGGTATGCTGAAGATGGTAGGTCAGAGACGTGGTTTGCTTGATTATCTGAAGAGAACAGATATTGAGAGATACAGAGCAATTGTTGAGAAGTTAGGCTTAAGAAAGTAATTCAGAAGGGGTGGAGCAATCCACCCCCTGTTTGCGTCGGGCTGTCGGGAAATTGTTCCTGTTGGAGGACAGCCGTACGACGCAAAGCAAAACAGAAGAAACATTATATTTATTCAGGAGCATCTGGACATTCCAGAGAATGGCTGTCCGAGACCACTGAAAAGGGAACTGAAAGATTCAGTTAGTTTTTCAGTAGTTTCGGAAGGCTCCTGAAAATTTAAAGAAGGAGATTAAAAATGGCAAAAGAGTATAAGAGTTTTTCCATGGAACTGGCCGGCAGAACATTGCGTGTTGATATCGGCCGTGTAGCTGCTCAGGCCAATGGTGCCGCCCTGATGTATTATGGTGATACAGCAGTATTATCAACAGCCACTGCATCCGAGAAACCGCGGGATGGAATCGATTTCTTTCCGTTAAGTGTAGAATATGAAGAGAAGTTATATTCTGTAGGTAAGATTCCGGGAGGATTTAATAAGAGAGAGGGTAAAGCCAGTGAGAATGCGGTTTTGACATCCCGTGTCATTGACCGCCCAATGCGCCCGTTATTCCCAAAGGACTATCGTAATGATGTGACTTTGAACAATCTTGTTCTCTGTGTAGACCCGGAGTGCAGTCCTGAACTGACAGCAATGCTTGGTTCAGCTATTGCAACCTGTATTTCAGATATTCCATTTGACGGTCCTTGTGCAATGACACAGGTTGGTCTCATTAATGGTGAATTTGTTTTTAATCCTTCTGCATCCCAGAAGGCTGTATCTGATCTTGCTCTGACTGTTGCATCAACACGTGAAAAAGTAATTATGATCGAGGCAGGAGCCAATGAAGTTCCGGAAGCAAAGATGCTTGAAGCAATTTTTGCTGCACATGAAGTGAACCAGACGATCATCGAATTTATCGACAAGATCGTGGCAGAATGTGGTAAGACAAAGAGTGAATATGAACATTATGTCATTCCGGAAGAGTTAACAGAGGCGATTAAGGCAATCGTACCTCCTGCAGAGATGGAAGAGGCTGTTTTCACAGATGAAAAGCAGAAACGTGAAGCCAATATACGTGATATTAAGGACAGACTGGCTGAGGCTCTGGCTGAGCATGAGGACTGGCTGCCGCTGATTGATGATGCTGTTTATCAGTATCAGAAGAAGACTGTTCGCAAGATGATCCTGAAGGATCACAAACGTCCGGATGGCCGTGCAATCAATGAGATCCGTCCGCTTGCTGCAGAGATCGATCTGTTCGCAAGAACTCATGGTTCTGCCATGTTTACAAGAGGCCAGACTCAGATATGTACCATGACAACACTGGCACCTTTATCAGATGCGCAGCGCATTGATGGCCTGAATGAGCTTGTCACGTCCAAACGTTATATGCATCATTATAATTTCCCGTCCTATTCTGTAGGAGAGACTAAGCCTTCAAGAGGACCGGGACGTCGTGAGATCGGTCATGGCGCGCTTGCTGAGAGAGCATTGGTTCCGGTACTTCCGGCAGAAGACGAGTTCCCGTATGCTATCCGTACAGTTTCTGAAACCTTTGAGTCCAATGGTTCAACTTCTCAGGCAAGTATCTGTGCCTCTACCCTGTCATTGATGGCAGCAGGCGTTCCTATCAGGAAACAGGTGGCAGGTATTTCCTGTGGTCTGGTTACAGGTGATACAGATGATGATTATATTGTTCTGACAGATATCCAGGGTCTTGAGGACTTCTTTGGTGATATGGACTTCAAAGTAGCAGGTACCCATGATGGTATTACAGCTATCCAGATGGATATCAAGATTCATGGTCTGACACGTCCGATTATCGAAGAGGCCATTGCCAGAACCAAGGAAGCAAGAGAATATATCATTAACGAGATCATGACACCTGTTATTGCGGAACCTCGTAAGGAAGTTGGCAAATACGCACCGAAGATCACGCAGATTCAGATCGATCCGTCTAAAATTGGTGATGTTGTGGGTCAGAAGGGAAAGGTTATTAATCAGATCATCGATGAGACTGGTGTTAAGATCGATATTACCGATGACGGTGCTGTATCCATCTGTGGTGTAAACAAAGACAATATTCAGAAAGCTGTTAATATGGTTCAGATGATTGCTTCTGAATTTGAAGAGGGCAAAATCTATACAGGTAAAGTTGTGAGCATCAAAGAATTCGGTGCATTCCTTGAATTTGCTCCAGGCAAGGAAGGTATGGTTCATATTTCCAAACTGGACAGAAAGCGTGTTAACCGCGTGGAAGATGTACTGACGCTTGGTGATGTTATCAAGGTAAAATGTATGGGTAAGGATAAGATGGGAAGAATCAGCTTCAGTAAGAAGGATGCTGAATAATCCTGAAGATGATATAATTTTTTAAATATGAAAGGCTGTTGTAGTTTTTATGAATGACACCTGTTATCTGGAGTGTCTGAGTAAATTCTGCAGCAGCTTTTGTGATATTGGAAAGTTTGTTCAGCTTTTATCTGTACGGAGTTATGGAATTCATGGTAAAATAAAATAAAAAGGTGTGTGCTGCTGTGCAGGTGAAAAGGAGTTGCTTATGAAAATAAAGCTTTGTCCATTATGTGACAGTGAGATGAAGAAAGCCCATTATTGTGATTGCTGTCATTCGTTTATATGGCGACCGGAGATAGTGGATATACATTATAATGCGGAGAGCAGGAATCTGAGGGAGGAAGACTGCGCGTATGGATCAAGTCATGATCAATATGATCATGGGGATTCTGTTTCAGGAAGAAAAGATCTGAAGCGTCAGAGACAGAGAACAAAGTATAATGACGGAAAAACAAAATCAAAAAACTGGCTTTCAAAGGCAATTGTTATCATTGTCGGTCTGAATATTCTTGGCGGTCTGGCAGGCGGTGTAATCGATTTTGTTGAAGAATATATAGACGATTATAAATGGAACGAAAGGATTCCGGAGTATCTGTCACAGGAGATTCCGATTGGAGGTACGATTGAAACGGAGCCTGCTGTGGAGGCTGGTGATTATGTGGAAATATCCGATGAAGAACTGGCGGATTATCCTGAAGGCTGTAATGGCTACGAGCATTTTGAATTGACGCAGAATAAGTTGGCGGCAGAGCTTCATGACTGGATCGGCGGCTATTATGGAGAAAACAGAGAGGCCACTTACTATGAACCGGGAGATAATTACAAGTTTGTAAGCGAAGAGAATGAAACATACATATATCTCCAAAAATATTTTTGCTTTGATCTTCCAACCGAGGCATATGGTTATATACAAGTCAATTGGGACAGTGTAACCGAACAGATTCATTCTGTTGAGGCGTCCTTTGGGGCATCGGAAAAAGAAGATGCTGTACAGCTGCTGGCACAGCTGATTGAACTGCTGGGTGAAGAGACGGATCAGGCAATGGCAGAAGAGGAAAGCAGAGAATTTTTTGACAATACTTCAGAGGGAAATTTCAGTATGATCTCTCATGATATGTATGTGTTTGTTTATACTTCTGCTGCGGATGGAACAATATGGATGGAGGTCTCTCCTTTTGATTAATAACAGCATTTTTTGGACTGTTTTATACTGTACATTGATAAAGAAATGTTTTATGTATACAAGATTGTGTGAAAAAATAAACAAAATAGGCATGGTATGTTCTTGACGTTCTATACAAATTGTATTAAAATAAACAGTGAAGAATGACTACCTGTCAATAGTAGTTATTGATATGGTCATACATAGAAAGGAGAAAATTATCATGGCAAAAGTTATGAAAACGATGGATGGTAATACCGCTGTTGCATGGACTTCCTATGCGTTTACAGAGGTTGCAGGTATCTTCCCTATCACACCATCCTCACCTATGGCAGAAGTAACTGACGATTGGGCAGCAAACGGCAGAAAGAACATCTTCGGTCAGACAGTTAATGTAGTAGAAATGGAATCCGAAGCAGGTGCTTCAGGTGCAGTTCATGGTTCTATCGCTACTGGTGCATTAACAACAACTTATACAGCTTCTCAGGGCTTATTACTTATGATCCCTAACATGTATAAGATCGCAGGTGAATTACTTCCTTGTGTATTCCATGTAAGTGCCAGAGCTTTAGCTTACCATGCACTGAACATTTTTGGTGATCACTCTGATGTTATGGCTTGCCGTCAGACAGGTTTTGCAATGCTTTGCTCCAACTCCGTACAGGAAGCTATGGATTTATCAGCTGTTGCTCATCTTTCTACAATCAAGGGCCGTGTTCCATTCCTTCATTTCTTTGATGGTTTCAGAACTTCTCATGAGATTCAGAAAGTTGAATGTACAGATTATGATGAATTAGCTAAATTAGTAGATTATGATGCACTTGCTCAGTTCAGAGCAGACGCTCTGAATCCGGAACATCCGGTTATGAGAGGTACAGCTCAGAATCCGGATATTTATTTCCAGGGTCGTGAAGCAAGCAACAAGTTCTACGATGCACTGCCTGCAATTGTTGAGGAGTACATGGCTAAAGTCAGCGAGATGACAGGCCGTGAGTACAAGCTGTTCAACTACTATGGTGCACCGGATGCTGAGAGAATCATCATCGCTATGGGCTCCATGTGTGAAGCTGCTGAAGAAGTTATCGATTACCTGACAGCTAAGGGTGAGAAGGTTGGTATCGTTAAAGTTCATCTTTACAGACCATTCTGCGCAGACAAGCTGTTCGAAGCTATCCCTGCTACAGTTAAGAAGATTGCAGTTATGGATAGAGTTAAGGAAGTTACAGGCTACGGCGAACCTCTTTATGTTGATGTATGTGCAGCTGCTTTCAAGGAAGGCAAGACATACGATATCGTTGGCGGACGTTATGGCCTTGGTTCCAAGGACGTTACACCAGGCTCCATCATCTCCATTTACGAGAATCTGAAGCTTGATCAGCCAAAGAACAACTTCTCTGTAGGTATCGTTGATGATGTAACAGGTCTTTCACTGCCAATCATTCCAGAGGTTGACGTTGCTCCTGCAGGTACAACAAGCTGTAAGTTCTGGGGTCTTGGTTCTGATGGTACAGTAGGTGCCAACAAGAACTCCATCAAGATCATCGGTGACCACACAGATATGTATGCTCAGGCATATTTCCACTATGATTCCAAGAAGTCCGGTGGTGTTACACAGTCTCATCTTCGTTTCGGTAAGACACCTATCCGTTCCACATACCTTGTAAAGACAGCTGACTTCATTGCATGTCATAATCAGGCATACATCCATATGTATGATATCCTTGGCGACATCAAGGAAGGCGGTACATTCCTGTTCAACACAGTTTGGGCTCCTGAAGAACTTGAAGAGAAGCTTCCATCCAGAGTTAAACAGCAGCTGGCTAGAAAACATGTTAAATTCTACATCCTGAATGCAGCAGCAGTTGATGCAGAACTGAAGTTAAATGGTAAGACCAATGCCGTTCTTCAGGCAGCATTCTTCAAACTGGCTAACATTATTCCTATCGATACAGCAGTTAAGTATATGAAGGAAATGATTGTTAAGTCCTACGGCAAGAAGGGTGAAGATATTGTTAATAAGAACTTCGCAGCAGTTGATGCAGGTCTTGACAAGCTTGTTGAGATTCCTGTACCAGAAAGCTGGGCTACATGTCCTGACGATGCTCCGGTTGTACATGATGTACCAGAATTCGTAAAAGACGTTGTATTCCCAATGAACGCATGCGATGGCGATTCCTTACCAGTATCTGCTTTCAATGGCAGAGAAGATGGTCACTTCCCTCTGGGAACAGCTGCATACGAAAAACGTGGTGTTGCTGTTAAGGTTCCTGTATGGGATAGCGCTAAATGTATTCAGTGTAATCAGTGTTCATATGTTTGTCCTCATGCAACAATCAGACCTGTTCTGTTAACAGATGAAGAAGTAGCTGCAGCTCCAGCTGGCTTCGGTGCTGTTGCAGGTAAGGCTAACCTTGCTGGCAAATATCAGTTCAAGATGCAGGTATCTCCACTTGACTGTCTGGGCTGCGGCAGCTGTGCAAACATCTGTCCTACAAAGGCTCTGGCTATGGTTCCACTGGAAACTCAGCTTGGCGAAGCTCCAAACTGGGAATATGCAGTAGCTCTTCCACAGAAGGCTAACCCAATGGATAAATATACAGTTAAGGGTTCACAGTTCGAGAAACCGTTACTTGAGTTCTCAGGCGCTTGCGCAGGCTGTGGTGAAACACCTTACATCAAACTTGTAACACAGTTGTTTGGTGATAGAATGTATGTTGCTAACGCAACAGGTTGTACATCTATCTGGGGTGGTTCTGCTCCTTCCATGCCTTATACAACCAACGAAAAAGGCCAGGGTCCTGCATGGTGTAACTCCCTGTTCGAGGATAACGCTGAGTTTGGTTTAGGTATGTTCATGGGTCAGAAACATCGTAGAGAAGCATTAGCTTCCAAGATCAAAGGCTTAATCGAACTTGGTGTTGCTGCTGACGAAGCTAAGGCTTGGTTAGACACTAAGGAAGAAGGCGACGCTTCCAAGGCTACATCAGCTGCTCTGTTAGCTGCTGCTAAGGCTTATGACGGCGACAATGCTGAAGCTAAGGCTATCTGTGATGCTATCGTTGAAGGCTATGACTTATTAGTTAAGAAGTCACAGTGGATCTTCGGTGGTGACGGCTGGGCATACGATATCGGTTACGGCGGTCTCGATCATGTTCTTGCTTCCAATGAAGATATCAACGTATTCGTTGTAGATACAGAAGTTTACTCCAATACTGGTGGTCAGGCTTCCAAGTCCACACCTGTAGGTGCAGTTGCTAAGTTCGCTGCTTCAGGTAAGAAGACAAAGAAGAAAGACCTTGGTATGATGGCTGCTTCCTATGGTTATGTATACGTAGCACAGGTTGCTATGGGATCTAACATGAACCAGTTCATCAAGGCTCTTAAAGAAGCTGAAGCATATCATGGCCCATCATTAATTATTGCTTATGCTCCATGTATCAACCACGGTATCAAGGGTGGTATGGCAGGTGCTCAGACAAGAATTAAACAGGCAGTAGATTGCGGTTACTGGTCATGCTGGAGATTCAACCCAGAACTGAAGGCTCAGGGCAAGAATCCATTTATCCTTGATTCTACTAAGGAACCTAAGGGCGACTTCAGAGCATTTATCATGGATGAAGTTCGTTATGCATCTCTTAAGAAGGGCTTCCCAGAAACAGCTGAAGAACTGTATGCTAAGACAGAAGCAGATGCTAAGGAAAGACTGGCTGGCTACATTAAGAAAGCTGCTGAATAATCAGTCAATGATTCTTCGGAATAGAGTATAGACAGGACCCCCGGTGCTTGCACCGGGGGTTTTGCTGTAAAAATAAGATTCACAATCCTGCCTGTGTCAGCGGGCATTATTGTTAGTCGTTGTTTCACTGGTACTCGCATTTTGCAAAGACGACGGGCGCGTGCTTTGCGTTTGTTGTCAAAAACGATATTTTGCAAGTCGGTTTTTTGAAAATCACACATCTATCCGCTTGAAAATCGTCATAGTGTATTCGGGCGGATTTTTTCTTTTCTTTTTCCTTGAAAAAGAGTCTTGAACGTGGTATAATTCTCTATACTAATATTATATATTATTCGGAAGGTCTATCTTGGAGAACACAAGACAAGCAAAAGCGAATAGGGGCAACAGAATCGCGGCGGGCATATTGGTCATCATCG
>JBJEJD010000117.1:0-13517 GCA_051877705.1 Coprococcus sp.
CTTGCATTTGTAGCTCCGCCGTTCATCGGTTTTTGTATTTTCATGGCATTTCCGATTGTATTTGCCTTTATAGCAAGTTTGACAAAATGGAATGGTATGAATAATATGTTCGACAATTTTGTCGGACTTAGAAACTATATTAATTTGATGACGGATGCCAAGTTCTGGAAAGTATTATTAAATACTGTCATTTATATGCTGGGTATTCCTCTTGGTATGATTCTTGGTATTGTCATTGCCATGGGTATGAACCGGAAGATCAGAGGTATCAAGGTTCTTCGTACAATGTACTATATTCCGGTTATTTCCTCACTGGTAGCTGTTGCGATCCTGTGGATGTGGGTATTTAACTATGACTATGGTTTGCTGAACAGCATCATCAAGACTCTGACAGGACAGCATGGCCCTAACTGGCTGGGCGATGAGTTCTGGGTCAAGGTATCCATGATCATATTCATGACGTGGAAAGGTCTTGGTACTTCGATTATTCTGTACCTGTCCGGTCTGCAGAGTATTCCGAAGGATTATTATGAGGCTGCCAAGATCGACGGCGCCAGCGGATGGAATCTGTTCAAGAATATTACCTGGCCGCTTGTATCTCCGGTTACTTTCTACCTGTTGATCACAGGTATGATCGGTGGTTTCCAGGTATTCGTAGAAGTTCTCGTTATGGTTCCTTCCGGTGGTCTGAATTACAGCGCCGCAACAGTTGTATTCTATCTGTATGATAAAGCCTTCAGCAATAATCAGATGGGATATGCTTCTGCGATGGCGTTCATACTTGCAATTGTTATCTTTATTATTACAGCTATTAACTTTGTTGGCCAGGATAAGTGGGTCAAGACGATTGATTAAGGAGGTGGGAATAATATGGCAAAAGATATTGAAAGAACAGCCGATGTGCAGTCTAAAAAGTCAAAGCGCATCGATCTGATCGTATTTATTTTACTTTGTATAGGTGCTGTTGCAATGGTATTCCCGCTGGTTTACATGGTCTGCGCATCTTTCATGACGAAGAACCAGATTTTATCCGCTACCTTCAGTATTATACCGGATCCGGTGAAGACTGGTAAATATGCAGAGGTTCTTGCAAAACCGGAATTCCTCCGAGGCGTACGTAATACATTACTTGTTGAAATTCCTGTACTGATTGTTGGTGGTTTCACATCATCTCTGGCAGCTTTCTCTTTCAGTAAGCTGAACTTCAAGGGTAAGAACGGAATCTTCCTTGGCTTCCTGGCAACGATGATGATCCCATTTGCCGTTGTTATGATTCCTCAGTATGTTATGTTTACAAGAATGGGTCTGACCAACAGCCTTCTGCCTTTGATACTTCCGGGTATGTTCGGCAATGTCAGCTGTATCTTCTTTCTGAGACAGAACCTGACAAGTATTCCGAGCGCTTTGGTTGAGGCTGCTAAGATTGATGGCTGCGGATACTTTAAGATGTATTATGCGATTTTCCTGCCTTTAATGAAGGGTGCCCTTATGACGCAGATTATTCTGTGGTTCATGGGTATCTGGAATGATTATCTTGCACCTACGATCTTTGTATCCAAGGACAAATGGTATACATTGCAGGTTGTTATTCGTCAGTTCAACTCATCCTATGCTGTAAACAGCGATTATCCATTGATTATGGCGGCATCTGTATTGTCAATGATACCGACACTGGCTCTGTTCTTCTTCTTCCAGAGATACATCATTGAGTCGATGGCATTGTCAGGTGTTAAAGGCTAATATTTGAGCTGATATATAAGCATGCACAAGCTGCTGCACTACGGGATTTTCGGAGCTTTAGGAGGAGCTGTCCGCATTCTGACAGAGGGATACAGAGGATAGCAGCCTTAACTTTGAAAATTCTGTGGCAGCAGCTTTTTTGTTGGACTAATTATAGCGGAGGAAAATAAGATGGATGGCATACTGCGGCTAAATGATTACGATGTATGGCATAATACTGCAGCAGGTGCCCATGACCCGTCGATGATGTGGGATCCGGTGACACAGAAATATTATTCCTATTGTACAGATATTTATGGGCCGCCGTTGGGGCTGCCAAACCGTATCGGAATACCGGCGCGCAGCTCGGAGGATCTGGTTCATTTTAAATATGAAGGAACAGTTTTGTCCGATGCGGCTGTTGCCCAGGGAAGGGATAATGGGAAGTATCCGGAAACGGTTAATTTCTGGGCACCTTACGTGGAATATGTACATGGAGAATATCGTATGTACTATTCGGCAACGAGAGCCTTTGGAAGTTCGGAGTCGAGAATCTGGCTGGCAGCTGCGAAGGATCCGCTGGGACCTTTTGAGAACCGGGGTGTGGTGGCTGATACATGGGGGACTGACGACACTTATCCCAATGCCATTGATCCGCATATCATATGGGAAGGGAACAAGTGTTACCTTGTATATGGATCATTTTTTGGAGGTATTTACATAAAGAAACTGGACGCAGACAGTGGTCTTGCTGAAGACGGCGATCCCAGGAATCTGGGTATTTGCATATCCCGAAAGAATCCACGGCCGAGGATCGATGGTCCTGAAGGGGCGGCTGTGATCTATATAAAGGAGACAGGATTTTACTATCTGTTCCAGTCCTACGGATGGCTCGGCAACAATTATGATATCCGTGTGGCCCGGAGTGAAAATGTAACGGGACCTTATGTGGACCGTCGTGGTGTTTCAGTGGTGGAGCATTCCATGGGGGAGAAAATTGCCGGAAGTTACAGGTTCCAGGCTTCCAGACCTTTTGCAGGACATGACAGGAAGAACTGGGAATGGGGAGGTTTCCGCGGACCTGGACATGGGGTACCTTTTTATGATCCTGTACGTCAGGCATATTTTTTTGTACATCATATACGGGACGGAGCAGCGGTTAACAGTTACCGGGATGAATATGAGGGGCGTTTGAGTTTTAGTAAACATTATATGATGATTCGTCCGATGTTCTTTGTGGATGGATGGCCTGTTTTTGGTCCGGAGCCTTTTACCGGAGAAAGTATGGAGCCTGTTTCTCCGGGTGAGGCTGCGGGAAGATGGGAAATCATAACATTGGATGACAGAGATAATGAGCAGAAGCTATCAGTGGAATGTGATCTGGATTCGGACAGCAGTTATCTGAACAATGGTAGAGTGTACAGATGTTGGGATTTTGAAAATCAAAAATATACAATGGCAGTGACAGGATTTGATGATTCGGGTGTTGCGTATTGGGGAAAATTCATGTATATTTAAGTTTAGATAAACCTAAACTATTTAATTGCTGTCTGTAGAGAGAAGGAAAAAACATGCTGCACATTAAAAAACTGGATGATGGAATTGAGGTATTTAAAGCATTAGGATCTGAATTGCGGATTAATATTTTGAAGCTGCTTCTGGAGAACAAAGAGCTGAATATGAATGAGCTGGCCACACAGCTGGGGATTACCAACGGAGCCCTGACCAGCCATATCAAGAAACTGGAAGAGACGGGGCTGGTTAAGGTTCTCACGGAGCATGGCGGTCATGGCAACCGAAAGGTATGCCGGGTCGGTGTGGACAAGATACTTTGTGAGATTGTTTCGGAGGATATAGAGGATACAGATAATATCTATGATACGGAGGTGTGCATTGGACACTATTCCAATTATGAAGTCTACCCTACCTGCGGGTTGTCGACGGAGAAAGCTCTGGTGGGTACTGTGGATGATCCGAGATATTTTGCACATCCTGACAGGATCAATGCGGGTATTCTGTGGTTTACCAGAGGATATATCGAATATATGATTCCGAATCTGCTCCCCATTGCCACAAGGATCGATCAGATTACCTTATCCTGTGAAATCAGCTCCGAGGCACCGGGGGTTAATAATGACTGGCCTTCGGACATTTCTTTTTATCTGAATGATGTGAAGATCGGAATGTGGACGAGCCCGGGAGATTACGGAGATGTGAAGGGAATTTTTACACCGGAATGGTGGTTCCCGAACTGGAATCAGTATGGTCTCCTTAAAATGATCGTCATTAATAAGAAGGGAACGTTTATTGACGGATTGAAGATATCCGATGTCAATATCAATCAGTTCGATCTCGATTATAAGAGTCCGATCCGCTTTAAGTTCCAGATTGAAGAGAATGCCCGTAATGTAGGAGGCCTGACGATCTTCGGCAGTGGTTTCGGTAATTATAATCAGGATATCAAAGTAAGGATATCCTACAGTACGATACAATAGCGTACCTCAATTGATGTGTGGCTCCTTAACAGGAGGATTGTTATGAAAAATAAATTTCCTGTAGTGGGATTATTTATTATTTTAAGTGTATGGCTGACAGCCTGTTCCGGAGCTGAACAGGAAAAACTGACAGCCGATACGCCGGTGAATCATGAATTTGAAGAGGTTTCAGTTCATGATCCGGCTATTATTCAGGGTGAGGACGGGGACTATTATATCTTTGGCTCCCATCTTGCTGTAGCAAAAACAAGCGATCTGATGAATTGGGAATATGTCAATCGTGGTGTGAAAAATGATAATGATGTTATTCCGAATGTTTTCTCGCAGATGAAGGAAGCATTTGAATGGGCACAGACCAATACATTCTGGGCACCGGATGTTAAGCAGCTTGGGGATGGCACCTATGTGATGTATTATTGCAACTGTCAGGGAGATCAGCCTTTGTCGGCATTGGGTCTGGCAACATCGGATTCTGTGGCCGGTCCTTATGAGAATCAGGGAATTCTTCTGAAATCCGGCATGGCTGCCAGCGAGAAAGATGAAGATGGCAACCTGTATCAGTCGACTATGGATCCGAATGCGGTGGATCCTGTTGTCTTTTATGATAAGGAAGGGAAGCTTTGGATGATCTATGGTTCCTATTCCGGCGGTATATTTGCCAAGGAACTGGATACGGAGACGGGGCTTCCGCTGGAATCCGGCTATGGCACAAAGCTTCTGGGCGGCAATCACCTGAGAATTGAAGCACCTTATGTGATCTACAATCCGGATACAGATTATTATTATATGTTCCTGTCCTTTGGAGGGCTGGATGCCAGCGGCGGCTATAATATCCGTGTCTGCCGTTCAAAAAATCCGGACGGACCTTATGAGGATTCAATGGGCAATGATATGATCGACTGTAAAGGACCTTCCGGCTCCACCTTCAGTGATGTGACGGCAATGCAGTATGGTACAAAGCTGATGGGCGCTTATAAATTCCTCTGGAAAGAAGGCGAGGAAGGCGAAGACAGGGTGGGTTATCTGTCACCTGGACATAATTCCTGTCTCTATCAGGAGGATACGGGAAAATATTTCATTATTTATCATACCCGTTTTGAGAGTAAGGGTGAGGAACATCAGGTGCGGGTACATCAGATGTTCTTTAATGAAGATGGCTGGCCGGTGATCGCGCCATATCGTTATACGGAGGAGACGCTTGAAACTGTTGCGGAAGACGATGTGAAGGGTACCTATAAGATGATCAATCACGGCAGAGAGATTACGTCTCAGATGAGTGAATCCCAGGAGATCAAACTGGCTGCTGGAGGCAAGGTGACAGGTGCTGTGGAGGGTACCTGGTCATTGAGCGGAGATTATCATATCACCCTTGAAATTGACGGAGATGTTTATAAAGGTGTATTTTTGAAACAATGGGACGAAGATGGCATGAAAAATGTAATGACTTTCACTGCTTTGTGCAGTGAGACAGGTGTTGCTGTCTGGGGCAGCGGTTTAAATGCGATTGAGTAACAAAGATTAACGGTTAAAGGAGACAAAATAATATGGCAAAATTGGTAATTAATCCGAATCATACTCTCAGCAAAATTAATAAGGAAATTTATGGACATTTCTCAGAGCATCTCGGACGTTGTATTTATGAAGGCATTTATGTGGGTGAAGATTCACCGATTCCGAATGTGAATGGTATGCGTACCGATGTGGTGGAAGCTTTAAAGGAAATTAAAGTACCTGTGCTTCGCTGGCCGGGCGGCTGCTTTGCAGATGAATATCACTGGATGGAAGGCATAGGCCCGAAAGAGAGCAGAAAGAAGATGATCAATACCCATTGGGGAGGCGTTGTTGAGGATAACAGTTTTGGCACCCATGAATATTTTGAACTTTGCCGTCAGCTGGGCTGTGAAACATATATTAATGGCAATCTGGGCAGCGGCACTGTTCAGGAGATGTCCGAGTGGGTGGAATATATGACATTTTCAGGTGTTTCACCAATGGCGGAGCTGCGTCGTGCCAACGGACATGAGGATCCATGGAAAGTGGATTTCTTCGGTGTAGGCAATGAGAACTGGGGATGTGGCGGCAATATGAATCCGGATTATTACGCCAATGAATATCGCAGGTATCAGACCTATGTAAGGGATTATGATAAAAATACGAAGATCCGGAAAATCTGCTGCGGAGCCAATGTCGATGATTATGAGTGGACGAGAGAGGTATTAAAGACCTGTTTCAATCACAGTGAGCCTGAGCAGCATGGTTTTATGAATGGTCTCTCACTGCATTATTACGTGCATCCGGAAGGATGGAAGATCAAGGGCAGTGCCACGGATTTTGATGAAAAAGTCTGGTATAAGACACTGTACAAGGCTTACTATATGGATGAACTGATCAGAAGACATGGCGGAATCATGGATGAATTTGATCCGGAAAAGAATATCGGTATGATTGTTGATGAGTGGGGGACCTGGTATACGGTGGAACCGGGTACGAACCCTGGATTTTTATATCAGCAGAATACGATCCGCGATGCACTGGTGGCAGGTCTTACATTGAATATCTTCAATAAGCACAGTGATCGTGTGAAGATGGCCAATATTGCCCAGATGGTCAATGTACTGCAGGCAGTACTTCTGACGGAGGGCGACCAGATGATCAAGACGCCGACCTGGCATATCTTCAATATGTATAAGCACCATCAGGATGCACAGCTGCTGGAAAGCCATATTGAGACGGAACAGATCGGTGTGGATGATGAATATATGGTGCCGAATCTGACAGAGTCCGTTTCTGTGGATCAAGAGGGTATCATACATATCACCGTGACAAATCTGTCAGCGGATACAGCTTATACAGTGGATGCGGTGACAGTGGGACAGGAGATTCATGAGGTGACCGGGGAGATACTGACCGGGGAGATGCATGCCATGAATACTTTTGAGAATCCGGAAAATGTTCATGCAGCTGACTTTCATGATGTGACAAAGGATGGTGATGAGCTGAGTTTTGCCATTCCGCCATGCAGCGTCATTCATCTGGCTGTTCGTTAAGGTAAGTTGATATAATTTTAAGAGGTACATAAGATGACTGAATCGTCACAGAGATTTTGCAGGAAATGTCTTTTGAGGGAGACATCGGAGAAGGAATTTTATGAAAATCTGTATACCTATATTAAGAATCTTCCGGAGGAGGACAGGGTATCGGATGAAGTATATGAATCCCGTCTTTCCATCTGCAGATCCTGTGACGATTTGCTGTCCGGGATGTGCCGGCGCTGCGGCTGTTATGTGGAATTGAGGGCAGCCATGAAGATTCGGTCCTGCCCGCATGTTCCTGCAAAATGGACATCTCAAATCAAAGCAGGAGGAACAGATGAATAAGAATGATTTTGCGAAGACTCCGCCCAGGGGCTGGAACAGCTATGACTTTTTTGATACGACGGTGACGGAGGATGATATTAAAGCCCATGCGGATTATATGGCAGACCATCTGAAGGAATACGGTTATGAATATGTGGTGGTGGATATCCAGTGGTATGCCTGGGACGCGGGCAGCCAGAGGAATATATATCAGTATATCCCTTTTGGCCGATGTGAGATGGATGCGTACGGACGGCTGCTGCCATGTCCGCAGCGTTTTCCGTCTTCAGCAAACGGCAGAGGCTTTAAACCGCTGGCAGACTATGTTCACGACAGAGGACTGAAATTTGGCATTCATATCATGAGAGGAATTCCGAGGGAGGCTGCCCACAGACATTTGCCGATTTTGCATACGGATGGCAGTCTGCGGGCGGATATGCTGGCAGATCCCGTCTCTATCTGTGACTGGAATCCGGATATGTATGGTCTGCGTGATTTGCCTGAGAGTCAGTTTTACTATGACTCTATCATGGAATTATATGCTTCATGGGGTGTGGATTTTATTAAATGTGATGATATCTGCAATACCCATGCCTATAAGGATCGGCCCTATATGGGCAGGCATGAGATCGAAATGCTGCATCGGGCGATCATGGGCTGTGGCCGTGAGATCGTTCTCAGCCTGTCTCCGGGACCGGCTTTGATCAGTGAGGCGGCTCATTACTGCAGATATGCCAATATGTGGCGGATCAGTGATGATTTCTGGGACAACTGGCAGCTGCTCCGCAATATGTTTGATTATTGTGAGCAGTGGCAGTATGTGATATCGGAGGGCTGCTGGCCGGATTGTGATATGCTGCCTCTGGGAAGAATCGGCGGCGGATTCTGCAATGAGCGGGAGACGGACTTTATCCGGGAAGAACAGAAGACCATGTTCGCCCTGTGGTGCCTGTTCAAGTCTCCTCTGATGATTGGTGCCAATCTGACAATGCTGGATACATGGACAGAGAAGCTGCTGACGAATCGTGAGCTTCTGAGTCTGCAGGAAGGGGACTGGCGGCCGCGGCAGGCAGTGAAGGATGATGACCATGCGGTGTGGCTTACAGATTCACTGGAAAAGAACAGTCTTGTTGTGGCGGTTTTCAATTTCCGTAATGAAGAATCGGTAATATGTACGGAGGCGGAGCAGTGGCGTACTGTGAGCCGTCTGTGTATTGAGAACAGAGCCTTTACCTGCCGGGATCTTTACAGTGGAAACCTGATAAAGCTTTCTGAGGGACGGCTGGAAGTATCGGTGCCGGCCCATGGTGTCCGTATCGTGCAGCTTACAGGTCGGATTTGGTAACATTTATTAAAAAATAATAGTGTTATGAAATAGAAAAAAGGCGGAGCAGAATTTATAATAGGATTGTAAGAAATTGTACAAATATTTTGTTTATAAAAAGGGATTATTTTAGAAAGTGAGGAGAACAAAATGTTACAAGTAAAGAATTATGAGTTCTGGTTCTGTACAGGGTCACAGGATCTGTACGGTGATGAGTGTCTGGCTAACGTAGCTGCTCATTCGAAAATTATTGTTGATGCCCTGAATGCTTCAGGCAACCTGCCATACAGGGTCGTATGGAAACCTACTTTGATTACAAATGCACTGATCAGAAAGACATTGAATGAGGCCAATAACGATGAGAACTGTGCAGGTGTTATTACATGGATGCACACATTCTCCCCGGCCAAGTCATGGATTTTAGGTCTTCAGGAATATAGAAAGCCTTTGCTTCATCTGCATACTCAGTTTAATCGTGAGATTCCATATGATACCATTGACATGGATTTCATGAACGAGAATCAGGCAGCCCATGGTGACAGAGAATATGGTCACATTTTCAGCCGTCTTGGTATGGAGCGCAAGGTCGTTATGGGTTATTGGGATGACGCTGAGACCCAGAAGAAGATCGGCTCCTGGATGCGTACAGCTGTTGGTGTTGTTGAGAGCAGCCATATCCGTGTTATGCGTATTGCTGACAATATGCGTAACGTTGCAGTTACAGAGGGCGATAAGGTAGAAGCACAGATTAAGTTCGGATGGGAGATCGATGCTTATCCGGTCAACGAGATCGCAGCAGCCGTATCTGCTGTATCCAAGGGTGATATTGATGCCCTTGTTGAGGAATATTATGACAAATACGATATCCTTCTGGAAGGCAGAGATGCAGATGAATTCCGCAGACATGTGGCTGTTCAGGCCGGTATCGAGATTGGTTTTGAGAGATTTCTTGAGGAAAACAATTATCAGGCAATCGTTACTCATTTTGGTGATCTGGGAAGCCTTCAGCAGCTGCCGGGTCTTGCTATTCAGAGACTGATGGAGAAGGGCTACGGCTTCGGCGGAGAAGGTGACTGGAAGACAGCGGCCATGGTACGTCTGATGAAGATCATGACAAATGGCATGAAGGATGCAAAGGGAACATCCTTTATGGAAGACTATACATATAATCTGGTGCCTGGCAAGGAAGGTATTCTTCAGGCCCATATGCTGGAAGTATGTCCGTCGATTGCTGACGGCAGGATCAGCATCAAGGAACAGCCGCTGTCCATGGGTGACAGAGAGGATCCGGCCCGTCTTGTATTTACAGCCAAGGAAGGCCCGGCTATTGCCACATCCCTGATCGATCTTGGTGACAGATTCCGTCTGATCATCAATAATGTCAACTGCAAAAAGACAGAGAAGCCAATGCCGAAGCTGCCGGTTGCCACAGCATTCTGGACACCGGAACCAAACCTTTACACAGGTGCAGAAGCATGGATCCTGGCAGGCGGCGCACATCACACAGCTTTCTCCTATGACCTGACAGCAGAGCAGATGGGTGACTGGGCAGCCAGCATGGGTATTGAAGCGGTTTATATTGATAAGGATACAACCATTCGTCAGTTCAAGAACGAACTGCTGTGGAACAGTGTTGCATTCCGTAAGTAATCAGGAGAGGTGAGCACATGACTTCTATCAAGGAAACGATTGAGAACGGCCGTACTGTTCTTGGAATTGAACTGGGTTCCACCAGAATCAAAGCTGTACTGGTGGATGAGTCTCATAAACCGATCGCATCGGGAGATTATGAGTGGGAGAATCGTCTGGAAAATGGTTTCTGGACCTACTCCCTGGAGGACATCTGGACGGGGTTGAGAAGAAGCTATCTGAATCTTGCTGCGGATGTTCTGGAGAAATATGGTGTTCAGCTGAAAAAGATCGGTGCCATTGGCTTCAGTGCCATGATGCACGGTTATATGGCTTTTGATAAAGACGGACAGCTGCTGGTGCCTTTCCGTACATGGAGAAACAGCACCACAGGTCAGGCTGCCGAGGCGCTGACAGAACTGTTCAGCTATAATATTCCTCAGCGTTGGAGTATTGCTCATCTGTATCAGGCAATCTTAAACGGCGAGGAACATGTAAAAGATATTACATATATTACAACACTGGCCGGATATATTCACTGGAAACTCACGGGCCGCAAGGTCATTGGTATTGGTGATGCTTCAGGTATGTTCCCGATCGATCCGGAGACAAAGAATTATCATCCGGTGATGATGAGACAGTTTAATGAACTGATCGCGGATAAGAATTATCCGTGGCAGCTTCAGGATATTCTGCCGCAGGTTCTCCTTGCAGGTGAGAATGCAGGAACTCTGACAGAGGAAGGCGCTGCTATTCTGGATGAAAGTGGTCTTCTTGAAGCCGGTATCCCGCTCTGCGGTCCGGAAGGCGATGCCGGTACAGGTATGGCAGCTACCAATAGCGTTGCACAGCGTACAGGTAATGTATCTGCCGGAACTTCTGTTTTTGCCATGGTCGTACTGGAACGTGAATTAAAGAAAGTATATCCGGAGATCGATATGGTAACAACACCGGACGGAAGTCTGGTAGGTATGGTGCATGCCAATAACTGTACTTCAGATCTTAATGCCTGGGTTTGTCTCTTCAAAGAGTTTGCAGAAAGCTTCGGTATGGATGTGGATATGAACAAACTTTTCGGAACACTTTATAATAAGGCCATGGAAGGTGATACGGACTGCGGCGGTCTGCTTTCTTACGGTTATCTGTCCGGTGAAAATATTACGGGTATCGATGATGGACGTCCGCTGTTTGTAAGATCTCCGAAGAGCAGATTTAATCTGGCCAACTTTATGCGCAGTCATTTGTATACCTCCCTTGGTGCATTGAAGATCGGTATGGATATTCTTCTGAAGGAAGAAAATGTTGCCATTGATACGATCTTTGGTCATGGCGGTCTGTTTAAGACAAAGGGAGTGGGACAGCAGATTCTGGCTGATGCGATCAACACACCTGTATCCGTTATGGAGACAGCCGGAGAGGGCGGTCCATGGGGAATGGCACTGCTGGCTTCTTATATGTTATACAAAGAAGAAGGCGAGAGCCTGCAGGATTACCTGGCTAACAAGGTATTCGGTGAGAATAAAGGCTCAGAACTGAAACCTTCAGAAGAAGGCGTGGACGGCTTTGAGGTATTTATCAACCGCTACAAGCAGGGAATTGCCATTGAGCAGGCTGCATCTGATTATTTGATTTAAGGAGGATGAGCGGATGCTTGAAGCATTAAAAAAAGAAGTTTATGAAATGAATATGCTTCTGCCGAAATATGGCCTTGTTACCTTTACATGGGGCAATGTCAGCGGTATCGACAGAGAAAGCGGTCTTTTTGTCATCAAACCGAGCGGTGTGGAATACGAAAAGCTGACACCGGAGGATATGGTGGTTGTAGACCTGAACGGCAATAAGGTGGAAGGAAAATACAATCCTTCTTCTGATACGGCGACACATGCCATCCTCTATCAGCGTTTTCCAGATATCGGCGGTGTTGTACATACCCATTCATCATGGGCTACCAGCTGGGCACAGGCCGGCCGCGGAATTCCGTGTTATGGCACCACCCATGCGGATTATCTGTACGGAGAAGTGCCGTGCGTGAGAAATCTGACAAAAGAAGAAATTGATGAAGCCTATGAAAAATATACAGGTGTGCTGATCGCAGACGAATTCGAGAGAAGAGGGCTGGATTATGTGGCAACTCCGGCAGTTCTCTGTAAGAATCACGGACCTTTCACATGGGGCAAGGATGCCCATGAAGCGGTCCATAATGCAGTCGTATTGGAAGAAGTGGCTAAGATGGCTGCCAGATGCGAAACCATCAACCCGGATGTAAAGCCTGCGCCTCAGGAACTGCAGGACAAACATTACTACCGTAAGCATGGCGCAAATGCCTACTATGGTCAGAAAACAGAATAAAGGAGAGTATGAAATGAAATTTTTTATTGATACAGCGAAGGTAGAGGATATTCGTAAGGCTAATGACATGGGTGTTATTTGTGGTGTTACCACCAATCCATCTCTCATTGCCAAGGAAGGCAGAGATTTCAATGAAGTTATTAAAGAAATCACAACGATTGTTGACGGACCGATCAGCGGTGAGGTAAAGGCAACAACTGTCGACGCAGAAGGCATGATCAAAGAAGGCCGTGAGATTGCTGCTATTCATCCGAATATGGTTGTAAAGATTCCTATGACTGTGGAAGGTTTGAAAGCTGTCAAGGTATTGTCCAAAGAAGGCATCAAGACCAATGTTACTCTGATCTTTACAGCTAATCAGGCACTTCTGGCTGCAGAAGCAGGTGCAACCTACGTATCTCCATTCCTTGGCAGACTGGATGATATCAGTATGCCGGGTATCGATCTGATCCGTACTATTTCAGATATCTTCGGTATCTATGGTTATGAAACAGAGATCATTGCAGCTTCCGTAAGAAATCCGATCCATGTAACAGACTGTGCTCTGGCTGGTGCAGATATTGCAACTGTTCCTTATAATGTTATCGAGCAGATGACAAAGCATCCTTTGACTGATCAGGGCATTGCAAAGTTCCAGGCAGATTA
>JBJEJD010000118.1:0-5113 GCA_051877705.1 Coprococcus sp.
GAATATTGCTGAAAAAAGTACTCAAAGAGAGTATAATGAAACCATTACAGGTATGTAGGCGGGAAATCAGGAGGAACAGCAGATGGCGGAAAAAAATAAACGGGTGATGAGATACATTGTTCCATTTAGCTTTTCGGATGTTACATATGAACAGCTCTGTACCAATCTGGAGAGGGCTCACGGATGGGAAACGGAGGCAGTGACAGAAAGAGCAGGGGATATTTACAGATATATTTATCATGCATTGGAGTGTCAGGACGGATTGGCTGTGTCAGCGGGATCCGCATGGAAATATACGGTTACTGAGAAAGGGAGCAATCTGATCTGCGGACTGGCTCTTCGGAAGGATGATGGGGAGTTTGTTTACGGCGGTCTTGCGGAGGCCGGATTATATGTTTTCAGGACAGGCATAGGCCTTTTCTGGTATGAGATCCGTCTGGAACAGCCGGACCTGACCGTTCAGGAGATGATCAGCTGTCAGAGCAGGCTGAAGGAATTGAATCGGCGGCCTTCCGATGGTCGGGTCTATCGGGTGAAGAAGAACAGAATGGTGCAGGTAGATACGCAGAAGCTGCTTTTGGAGAAACCGGAGGGAAAAGAGGAGCAGTGGGTAACTGTCTGTGGTGATAAAGACAAGCCGGGTTGCCGGTATTATGTGAAGCAATCATACCTTTCAGAGTTACCGGAATATCATGGAGAGGGTATTGAGTACAGGCTGATAGAAAAAACAGAAGGGAAAGAAAAGGTTTCCTTAAAATATCACAGTGTACAGCAGATGTCTCTGGGTGTCTGGGTAACGGAGATGATAAATGTACTGGATTGCGGAATTCAGTATTATCCGGGGCGTAAAAATAATCAAAAAGTCCGGGAGGATCATCATGGGCAGCCGGATATAGTACCGGAGGAAGCGTTGCTGTTCAGCTATTTCCCGTTTCAGGAAGGGGATGGCATTGACAGCGGGGAAGAACTTCTGGATGCAGCCTGGCATCTGAATAATGGTTACAGCAGAAGCTTTCTCATGCCGGATGGTACGGAGAGACAGATGTATCAGCCTTTTAAAGAAGCCTATTGGTATGCAGCCAGTGAAGGCTGCGGCTGTTATGTGCGGGTGAATCGTGAAAATGAGCAGTTCCTTCAGGGAAATATGCCCCACAGAATGCGGACAGATTATTTTACTTTATATATGCTGCTGCTTTATCAGGCATATTCACTGCTCCATTTTTCGGAGAAGATTGAATATGAGCTGTCTGCCGATGCGGGTATGTATCTGGAATCATCGGAGGCTTACAGTCAGAAGCTGCAGCTGATTCAGACGGAGATCAATACCTTTTTGCTAAAGAGCGTCCATACATCTGTGAGTCATGTGCAGTATCAAAATGATGTGTACAATTATATTGCAGAAAAGCTCCGCATTAAGGAAGATGTTAAAAGCCTGACGGCAGGTGTTGATTTCCTGGAAGAGCTGCAGGAGACCCGTGAGGAGAAGCAGCGGGTGGAGAAGGAGAAGAAGGAAACGCTGCAGCGGCTGCAGGAAGAGGAGAAAAAGGAACGCAGAGAGAGGGAAGAGGCCAGGCAGCGGCAGCGTGAGGATGACAGGTTGTCCATCGGCGTCAGTATTCTGTCATTGCTGACAGTATTGTCGGCCTTTTCAGACGGTATCGGTTTTCTGGACAGTGTGAAGAATGCTGGTGGTTTTCAGGCAACACTGCAGCAGGGACCATGGTATATTGTCATCATGGCAGTTGTAGCGGCAGCCGCCATTATCGCGGTATTGATATTTGGCTATTCTGTCCGCCGTTTCTGGAAGAGCCGGAAGGCAAAGGATACGGATCATGAGAAAATGCAAAAGGAGGGGCAGTCATGATGAATGATCGCCGGATTTTGGAATATATTGACAGGGAACCGGATCTGTATAAGGAAATAACGGCAGATTTTCCTTATTTTATTGCCCATGAGTACCGTCGGTTTTATGAATTACTGGATAATGGGCAGTACTTTGGCGCATATTTTGAGATGAAGGATGTGCTGGAGATCCTGCTGAAATTTCCGGCTCTCCTGGCGACAGCCTATATTGAAAATATGCAGGACAATTTGCCGGAAAAAAAGAGCTGTCTCAAGGGTCTGATTCAAAAACAGATGAGTCTGGGAGAATGGGAAAAATATACCCGCAATGTTATGAATCTGATGAAGAAAGATATGCAGATTCAGCCGCTGTATCTGACCTTAAAGAGTATTTTGAGAATTTACAGTAAGGATAAAGTGATCAACTGGCGTAATAATCAGATCGGTCACGGCGCACTGGCAGGCAATATCATGCAGTGTGCGCAGGATTTCAGGCAATATTCCAGCGCTATCAACAGGCATCTTCGTGAGACAAGGTCTTTTTACAGAAGCCTGAAGATTTATCTGAATGAGAACAGTCTTGAAGGGAGCTGTCTGCCTGAGCTGCAGACCGGACAGAAGTCGTCAGGGCAGATTTTCAGTATAGTAGAATCTATGGAGTTGAAGGCTTGTCTGGGAGATATTTCTTTTAGTCTGCAGCCATACATATTTGTGAAGGGACAGTACATATACTTCTTTGACAGCATGAATTCATGGCGTCTCGTTATTGATGCGCTGGATTATGTCAATGGGAGGAAGATTGTGCTGCAGTCAGAGTTCTTTTTAAGAAAATATCATGAATTAATAGATGGGAGTCCGCGGAAGGAGGACGCATCTGTTGGGGATGTGATGGCTTCCGGGGATAACAACTATTTGAACCGGCTGAATGAGGCTGAGGAT
The DNA here is from genome assembly GCA_051877705.1 of Coprococcus sp. Lineage (GTDB taxonomy): Bacteria > Bacillota > Clostridia > Lachnospirales > Lachnospiraceae > Coprococcus_A. The sequence continues at coordinate 2,782 of JBJEJD010000118.1, forward strand.
TTTGTTCCAATGGACAATCTTCATCAGTGGGTGATGGATTGTCTGGAACAGCACAAAAAGGGAGTATTTCTTCTCAGTATGGAACGGGGGATGGGAAAGACAGCCTTTGTGAGCAGCCTGGATCCGCTGATTCAGGGGGATGACGGAGATGATGATCTGATAGATGCGGTGATCCGCTGTTACTATTGCAGCCGGCTGGAGTTCCGCAGCACCAATGATTTTGTAGGAGCCTGCAATACGGGAATGTTCAGGAAGAACAGGGATGCAGATCTGAATCTGGAATCCAGCGAGAGGGAGCTGAAAACGCTGACTCTGGACTGTATGGATCCTGCGGGTCAGATGTGTGATTATCTGAAAGATTACCGCAATATTTATGAAACGCTCAGGTATAAGGATAAGCTGATTCTGATGATAGACGGACTGGATGAAGTTGTTCCGGACCGACTGCTGGAAACAGGGAATACCATATTTGATTATATTCCGAATCAGGACCAGCTTCCGGAGAATGTTTATATATTTCTGACCTGTCGTGCAGGCCAGGAGGAATCCCTGACACCTTTTGTGCAAGAGCATCTGAAAAGACTGGGAATGACAGAAGAGCATATTGTCCGGCGGGAGGATTGTGAGCACAGGGAGAATCTGAAACGATATCTTGAAAAAAATCTGGATACGGTCACGGCATCGAATCAAGCCGTTATGGAACGTATCCTGGAGAAGACCCAGGGAAGCTTTGTAAAGCTTAAGCTTTTGGTATCCCTTCTCCATCAGGGTATTAAACTGGAGAATCTTCTGGAAATGAATCCTGAATCCATGCTGACACTGTTTTTGGAAAAACAGAAAAATAATTATGGTGACAAGATGTTTGGCATGGCGCTGGATTTTCTGACGCTGGTCGTCAATGCTTATGAACCGCTGTTATTGAACCAGATTGCCTTTTTAATGAATTTTAGAGAGATGCCGGTGGAAATAATAAAAATTGTTTATGATATGGAATGTCTGCTGGATCTGAAGCGGACGGAGAATGGAACGAGAATTCGTCTGGCTAATGAGGCTTTCAGGGAAGTTTTACAGAAGGCGCTGCAGCCTTTGATGAGGAAGCAGCTGTCGCAATGGATCGAAATGATCCTCATACAGGGACGGCAGAAATTGAATATAACAGAAAGTACAGACCTGTATAATAATGAGGGTGCCATGTACCTCTATGGCAATATCCTCGGATATGTGGAGCAATGGGCTTCAGAGGAGCAGAAGGCCAGAGTGTATACGAAAGAGTTTGCCGAAGCCATTTACAGATTTGAGGCCAAAGTGGATGGAAAAAACCATGGTTACAGAGGTGTGCTTCTGGATATCGGCATGTCATCCGCAGCGGCGGAGATTCTGGGCAGACTTCATGAACAGGGGCAATTGGTGGATCAGCTGATATGGGCCTATACGTTTAATAATAAAGGCTATCACAGGGGCATTACATTATCAGACGGACCAGGGGCCGAAATGGATTTTGAACGGGCCTATGGTATTGCTTCCGCAATACCTGAGAGGAATGAAAAGGTTCTTTCTGCCATGGGAACCTTTGCCAATAATATGGCAGCTCTTAAAAACAAGCTGCACCGGTCATTTGAGGAGACTGAGGCATGGAGCATGCGGTCGATGGCAGCGAGAAAAGAACTGATGGATATGGATTTTGCATCCGGTGCGGAGAATTATATGCAGTCGGAGCTGAATTATGTGGGGCTGTTGTGTACCCATGGAAGAACGGAACGACTGCGGGAAATCTATGAGGAAATGCAGTCTATCTGCGGCAGAATCCGGCAGGAGTATCCTGAGGCAGAAGGAATGCTCCGGCCAAGGGGGAACCGTGTGAATTTTGGATATGTTTTTCAGCTCGCTTCTGCCAGAATGAAATACGGACAATGTCTTGCCGGGGAGCCGGATCAACGTGGGAAGGCTGAAGAACTGTATCTGGAAAGTATTAAGGATTTTGAATATCTTCTGAAGCTGACGGGAGGAAAACAGATGGCTGCTCATGAAAGTCTGTATAAAGCCTGGTTTTTCCTTGGCAATATCTACCTGAAAACCGGAGAGAGAAAAAAGTCAGAGGAATGCTGGCAGAAGTCACAGAGTTATGTCCGGCAGCTGAAGGACAGCGGCAAGCTTTATCAGAATGACACACTTGCGGAAATGAAAAAAGTTATGCCAAAGCTGAGGGAAATTTGTATAAAAACCGATTAAAATAGAAAACACGTAAAGAGGAGAAGCGTATGATATTTAAAAAGAAAAATACAAAGCAAGACGGATGGCAGTCAAATGGGGCTGATGGTCCCGAACAGGGACC
>JBJEJD010000118.1:5213-8766 GCA_051877705.1 Coprococcus sp.
CCAAAAGACAGCAGATTCAGAAAAGCGGGTCAGGCATTGAAGAGAGGCGGTATAGGTATTGTTGTTCTGGTGATCCTGGCATTCCTCGGACTGAATTCTTTTTATACGATCAGTGAGCAGGAGCAGGCGGTGCTGGTAACCTTCGGTAAGCCGCAGGCAGTGACTACATCCGGTCTCCATTTTAAAATACCGCTGATTCAGGCTGTTCATAAGGTCAACACAACGATTCAGGGTTTTGCCATTGGTTATGATCAGGCAACCAACGAGACGACAGAAGAGGGCATCATGATCACTAACGACTATAATTTTGTCGATGTTGATTTTTACTGTGAGTACAGAGTCTCTGATCCTGTCGCTTACCTCTACAATTCAAAGGAGCCGGAGGAGATTCTCAGGAATATCTCCCAGAGCTGTATCCGTACAGTCATCAGCGCCTATGATGTGGACAGCGTGCTGACAACGGGCAAGAATGAGATTCAGGCGGCAATCAAGGAAATGATCATGAGCAGGCTGGAGAAGAATGCCATCGGCATTCAGCTGGTCAACATTACCATCCAGGATGCGGAGCCGCCGACAACAGAGGTCATGCAGGCATTCAAGGCTGTGGAGACAGCCAAGCAGGGCAAGGAAACGGCAATTAACAATGCCAACAAGTACCGCAATGAAAAGATACCGGCGGCGGAAGCACAGGCTGACCAGATCGTTCAGGATGCGGAGGCTAAAAAGCAGGAGCGTATTAATGAAGCGGAGGCGCAGGTGGCAAGATTTGCGGCCATGTATCAGGAATATCAGAAGAATCCTACGATTACCAAACAGAGGATGTTCTATGAAACAATGGAGACGGTGCTTCCTGATATGAAGATTATCATTGATGACGGAAGCGGTGTTCAGAAGGTTCTTCCGCTGGAATCCTTTGTCAGTGATATGGAACAGGCCGACAGTAAGCAACAGACAGATGAGCAGTAGGGGGATATAGATGAAGAAGAGAATATTATTATTTCTGGTAATTGTCGTGGTGGTTTTCGGAGGATTATCCTCCATGGTGATCACCGGACAGAATGAGTATAAGCTGATCCGTCAGTTCGGCAAGGTGGACAGGGTTATTGATGAACCGGGTATCAGCTTCAAGATTCCTTTTATTGAATCGGCGGATACACTGCCGAAGGAACTGCTGCTCTATGACCTGCAGGCATCCGACATTATTTCCAAGGATAAGAAGACCATGCTCATGGACAGCTATGTATTGTGGAAGATCAGCGATCCCCTGAAGTTTGCTCAGACCCTGAATTCTTCCATCAGTAATGCGGAATACCGTATCAATACGGCGGTCTATAATTCCACCAAGAATGTGGTCAGCAGTATGAATCAGGATGATATTATCACCCGCAGAGACAGCGAGCTGAGTCAAAGTATCATGAATAATATCGGCAATAATATGGAACAGTACGGTATCGAGCTGATCGGTGTGGAGACCAAGAAACTGGATCTGCCGTCGGACAATAAAGCAGCCGTCTATGAGCGAATGATTTCAGAGAGAGATAATATCGCGGCTACATACACGGCGGAAGGCCAGTCACAGGCTCAGGTCATCCGCAACACAACGGATAAGGAGATTGCCATCAGCATATCAGAGGCCGAAAAGCAGGCAGAGATCCTGGAGGCAGAGGGCGAGGCGGAATATATGAAGATCCTGTCGGAGGCCTATAACACGGCAGACAAGACAGAGTTTTATTCCTTTGTCAGAAGTCTGGACGCATTAAAGGCTTCCATGGCAGGCGGCAATAAGACTGTTATCCTGTCATCAGATTCACCGATCGCACAGATATTTAACGGGTATGAATAAAAACCGGACAAGACTTCCAGATAACCGTTCGCAGAGAACGGGTTTCTGGAAGTTTTTGCATCTGCGGGAATCTGGTTTTGTTGACGGAATCTGTCGTTTGGCTGTATAATATTCATATTATTTATCTGGAATTTATAATTTTTAAGAGAGGTCAGGATAAACGGAGGAAACGAGTGTTATGAAGAAATTGGGTGAAAAAGGGGCTATCTATGTGGTGCTGCTGGCGTTATTGGGGTCAACGCTGATTTTGGGCAGGAATGGCAGCAACAGTATGGTTTTGAATTATGTGTTCCTGGCAGTCATGGGTGTGCTGATTTTCGTGATGGACAGATGGGGACTCAGGCGTATCGGTATGATGGAAGATGACCTGAGGAATATTGCTGATCGGATTATCGGCAATAAAACGGAACAGCAGTTTATGAACGCGATGCAGGAGAGCAAAGAGGGATCGGATCCGTATTATTTACAGAATCAGGCATATCTGGACAGGATGGAAAAGCTTGATTTCCGGCATCCATCGGTTAACCGGGACTGGCATCGCCTGCTGCAGGACTGGCAGCTTTCCGGTGGAATGGACTGTGAGGTAGAAGATTATCTTTTTGAAGATGAGATGCTGGAATACAGCAATTACAATATCTGTATGCAGGTTCCGGGCATCCTGACTGCACTGGGTATTCTTGGTACGTTTCTTGGGCTTGTGATCGGCCTTCAGGGCTTTGATTTTTCCAATGCAGACCAGATGACATTATCGGTGGAAGCGCTGGTGGGTGGTCTGAATGTTGCTTTTTACACATCTATTTATGGCGTATCCCTTTCGATCATTTATAATTTTATTCTGAGACGGCGAATAACGAAGTTTGGACAGGAACTGAATCGTTTCTACGATGTTTTTCATGCTGTTTTAAAGCCGATATCACAGTGGGATCTGGTGGACAGATTTTCTGATTACCAGAAGGCGCAGAATGCTCTGTTAGATGATATGAAACAATTGCTGAACGAGCGTTTCGGTGAGCGTCTGGCCGGGCAGATGGCAGAGACGCTGATGCCTGTTTTTGAACGTATCAATCAGTCACTGGATCATATGATGCTTGATTTTCATAAGGAACAGGCGGATTCTCTGGAGAAGATTGTAGATGCTTTTGTCATTCAGATGAGCGGGGCACTGAACAGCCATGTCAATGCACTGGGAGAGAGTGTGGATCAGCTGAGCGATACACAGAAAAATATGAGTATGGAGCTGCAGCAGCTGATCCGTCAGATTGCTCAGACAGGTTCAGATACTGCCAAAATTAATGAGCAGGCAGGGGAAATACTGAAACAGCTCAACGGCTACGTGCCTCAGCTGGAAAAGACGGCGAGGGATTCTGCAGAGATCATTGCTCAGATGGGACATTGGTCTGAGAGTATCCAAAACATGTCAGCTGCTCAGAGTGAGATACTTCAGACACTGTCTGAGCATGAAGGCAATCTGGATGAGACCTGCGCGAAGATCAATGCCAACCAGGAGGTTCTGAACAGCCGGCTGGTAGATTTTACAGAAGCAGCGAAGGTTCTGGCCAGGCGGGAGCATGATCCGATGCAGTATGCCGACCTGAAGGAAATGCTGACAGCTTATATGACAACTATGCAGGGAATGCAGAACAGTAACGCAGAGAGAATGGAAAATCTCTGGAAACAGATGACTTCGGAGGAGAAGAACCGGCAGGCGGA
>JBJEJD010000118.1:8866-13370 GCA_051877705.1 Coprococcus sp.
ATTTTTTATGGGAGAGAATAAATAGTGCCCGTTTGGCGATATGGAGGCAGAGATGAAAAGATTGAACAGGCATAAGCAGACATCGTCAGAGATGAATTACTGGCAGAGCTATTCGGATATGATGGCGGCACTTCTGTTGATATTTGTTCTGATTATAGCGGTGGCTATTGTTGCCCTGAATAGTTATAAGGAGCGTCTGGCAGAGCAGAATGAGGAACTGCTGGCCCGTCAGGAACTTCTGGAGAAGCAGGCGGAAGAATATCTCAAGCTGAAGGAGGAACTGGAGATCAAACAAAAACAGATTGACAATATTATTGGTGTCAAGCAGGAAATCATAGAGGCACTGAATGAAGAACTGACGAAGCAGGATATTGCTATTAATATTGATCAGCAGACAGGCGCCATCGTATTTGATGCCAATATTCTGTATGACTGGAGTGAGTCTCAGCTGAAGCCGGAGGGTATCCGGTTCCTGGATAAATTTTTGCCGGTGTACATAGGTGTTCTGTTTAGTGATGAATTCAGGGATGATATTGCAGAGATTATTATTGAGGGGCATACGGATACAGAGTCAGGCTATATGTATAATCTGGGACTCAGTCAGCAGCGAGCCCTGTCTGTTGTGGAGTACTGCCTCTCTGACAGCAGTCTCAGCAGTACTCAGAAGGAGCAGCTGCGGTCTATCATAACGGCCAACGGACGATCCTTCAGCAATCCTGTATATGGAGAAAATGGCGAAGTGGATTCTGCGAAATCCCGAAGGGTGGAGGTTAAATTCCGTTTGAAGGATGAAGAAATGATTCAGGAACTGCAGAAGATATTGGAGGGAGGACTTTCGTGATGGAGGCAGGCAAAAAAAGAGGTAAGATACTGTATGAGTATAAAGAACTGTTTATTTTTCTGCTGTTCAGTGTATTCTGCGCTGTTGAGGCATGGGCGAAAGGCAGTTTGAATGAATTTGGCAATATTGAATTCTGGCTGGTGCTGATGGGCGTCGTGCTTCTGCTGATAACGGTGGAACTAAAAGCCAACAGACTGATTCTTCTGGCCATGCTGCTTTTGATGACTGTGGGCAATCTGGTCCATGCATGTCTTGAGGTCTATTATTATCATGATAACAGTTATAAGAATGTGAACAGGGATTATATTCTGTCTTTGATCATTTTCCTTCTGGTTATGTTTATTTATCCGAAGTTTCATGAATGGCTCAGCTCGGATATAGCCATAGCCCTGATGGCAGCAGCAACGGTGGGAATCTATGTTTTCCTTCTGGCTTTTGGTCAGGAGATCGGCGGTGTAAAAGCATGGTTTCATGGCATTCAGCTGACGGAACCTGTAAAAATTCTGTTTATCTTTGTCATAGCGGGATTGCTCAGCAAGAAACAGACTATGAAGCGGGTCGTGCTGGCTTTGTTGTATATGGCGATGAATATCGCATTTCTGGCTGTGATTTCAGAGTACGGCACGTTGATGATCATGTTTTTTGTTTTCATGATTTTTCTCTTTATTTTTCCGGAAAAATGGTGGTCATGGATCATTGGCGCTATTCTGATTATCTTTACGATGGCCGCTATTTTCCTGTATATGGCAGGCTCTTCTATTTATTCGGAGGCCTTGGAAAAATCGTCACCGGAAGTATTTGCGGATGTGTTCGCGGACAAAGTCAGAAGTATAGAGGATGAAAATGCAGAGAAGCTTTCAGGAATTGAAATACTTCAGCAGTTTATTGACAGCAGTATGACTGACGGTAATCAGCAGGATTTTGAGGCGGCAAAGCAGCAGCTGCTGAATGGTGACGTGACACAATCTGATTTTACCAATAAAACCCAGGAAGGAAAGGATCTTCTGGCGGCGCTTTGTCAGGATCATATCTTCAGGCAGAATTTTATCAATACTTTCTGCCGGGATGATTTTTATGGCAATATGGCAGTGAACTATCTTTATGACAGTGCGGGCAGCGGCCCTATCCATTATATAAAATATCAGATTCTTGGCTTGTACAATAAGTTTGTGCAGCGTGTTCTTATACCATTTGCCCCATCGCAGCTGACAGAAAGTCTGCTGGGGGTCAGCAGCAGGGATGCGGTTTACCAGACGGGTCAGGCGGCAAAGGCCATGCGGATCGGCGGCCTGACCGGCGCAGGTAATCATGAATTTATCTACGTGACCTATATGAAGTCAGATATGGTATTTTCTCAGGTGGTCAGCTTTTTTGGATTTGCCATGGGACTTTTTGTGATCCTGATGTTCATGATTATGTTCAGGGAGGGAATCCGTATTCAGCAGCATATTGTGCAGGCACCTTTTCACCAGGGGGTTGCACTGGGTATATCGCTGATGCTGTTCATTCAGGCGCTGGTTATTATTGCGGGCAATATGGGTGTCTTCCCGCTGACAGGCATTACACTGCCGTTTATTGCGGAAGGCAGCGTCTCCATGTATATCTGCGTCATGAAAGTGGCATTGTTAGTGACGATTTCATTTATTAGAATTCAGGAACGGACAGGACTGTTGGATGCACTTTTTAGCTGTGGAATGCGTATCTTCGGAGATCGTGCCGGTGCAAAGGTCAAGGGAGCAGGCAGAAGGCTGGGCGGGCTGGCCGGCGGCCTGAAGAAAATACAGAAAGAAGCAGCGGCGTACGATGAGGACGGAGATGATGATATAGAAGAGGATGAGTCGCTGGCCGATGATTCCGAAATTAAAGAAGATGCTCCTGAAGACGACGAACTGTATGATGACTATGATGAGACGGACAGCGATGACAGCGATGATAGATATGATGAGGATGAGAATGTAAGTCTCAGCGGAATCATCAGAAATACAAAGGAGCAGAAACGGACGGGACGAATGCACCAGTCGCAGAAGAAACGCAGGGATACTATTTTCGATGAATGGGAATCCGATCAGGACGGGGAGGAAGAGGATGGTCTATAATCTGAGAATTGAGATGGATTATGATAAGAAGCTGAATTATATCCGCCAGCAGAACGGTTTCGATAAAATCCGGAGAATGACTATTTTCAATAATGGGAATGAAACCGTCAGGGATCTGAAGCTGAAGTTATCTTTTATGCCGGCTTTTGCAGAATCGTGGATACGTTATGTGGGAGAAATTCCTGCCGGTGATTCTATTATGATTGATGAACCGGATCTTGTCATGAATGCGGAGCAGCTTCTGAGCTATAATGAGACCATGGAAGGACATATTCTGGCAGAATTGATGACGGCGGATGAAGAAAGCGAATCACTTTATAAGGAAGCTTTTCCGGTGACGGTACTGCCCTATGATCTCTGGCTGTCCAATGATCATCCGGAGCTTCTGGCGGCTTTTGTGACCCCGAATGACAGAAGGGTGCTGGAGATACTGGCAAAGGCCGGTCAGAGACTGGGTGTACAGGAAGGGATTGTGTTCCAGGGCTACGGTCATGGTAATGGGGATAAAAAAGAGATTCTGCGCCAGATGCAGGTTATTTATGAGGTTATCCAGGAGGAAAAGATCAGCTACTGTTATCCGCCTGCCAACTGGGACCGGGGTCAGCGGGTACGTATGCCTGGATTTACACTGGCCAATAAGCTGGGATGCTGTATCGATATGTCTGTTCTCTATGCGGCCTGTCTTGAGGCGGCCAGCCTGAATCCGCTGATCATGATTCTTAAGGGACATGCCATTGCCGGCTGCTGGCTGAAACCGACAACCTTCAAGGATGCTGTGGTGGATGACCGGGAAACGGTGGAAATGCGTTCCTTCAATAAGCTGGGTGAGCTGGCCATGGTGGAATGTACGCTGATGGATAATTATGCCCGTGATACGTCATTTGAATATGCTGTCAACAGCACAGATAAAAATTTTGCCGCATTTGAATATGTGGTAGATATAACCCGGGCCAGAAGCGGCGGCATACGTCCTATACCTTTAAAGGAGATTCACGATGATATGTCGGGTGAAGAGGCCGGTTCGAGGCCTTCTTCCGTGGTGGAGGCCAACGACAGCTTTTACGAGGATGACGGCCCGGATATTCTTCCGGAAACACCGGACAGACCGGCAACCAAAACAGAATACTGGGAGAGAAAGATACTGGATCTGACTCTCAGGAACAGTTTGCTCAGCATGACCTTCGGACGCAGAGCGCTGCCGGTTATGGCCAATATGGATGCAGTCAGGTATCTCACAGCGGCTCTTCAGGAGGGGCGTACTTTTCATATTCTTCCTGCACCGGAGGAGATGGGGAAGAATATTCCCGGGGTAAAGGATACGGATGGGCAAAACGCAGGTATCGCTCAGTTTCGGGAGCTGACCATGGGAGATATGACCAGCGGTCGTCTGCGCATGCTTCTTGGTGGGAAAGAATGTCTGGCACAATTAAAGAATCTTTACAGGAATGCCCATACCTTTATGGAAGAGAGCGGTGCCAATGTTCTGTATCTGGCGGTTGGTCTTCTGAAGTGGCGTCCGAAGGACGGTGAGAAGGAGCGGTATGCACCGCTGGTACTCATCCCTGTG
>JBJEJD010000119.1:0-3151 GCA_051877705.1 Coprococcus sp.
CCGCGACCCCGACCTTGGCAAGGTCGTGCTCCACCAACTGAGCCACTCGCGCATAACAGAAAAATAATATTTTTCAAAGCAGGTGATGGGAATCGAACCCACGTATTCAGCTTGGAAGGCTGATGTTCTACCATTGAACTACACCTGCGTGCCCAGAACCGGAATCGAACCAGTGACACGAGGATTTTCAGTCCTCTGCTCTACCGACTGAGCTATCTGGGCTTACCGTCGTTGATGTCCTCAGCGACGATATTTATAATACCTTATAGGAAAAGATTTGTCAACAGTTTTTTTATAAAAAATTTTTTAATAATTACCACGCAGCCACACATCCGTCCGTCCTCGGTTCCGTCGCGCCAGTCAGTATGCCTTTCTCATCTCTGAATATGATCTGGCCCCGTCCAAAATTAATACTGTCTGCAGCAACGGTCACATGATGTCCCCGGCGCCGGAGTTTTTCCGCCAGATCCATCGAAAATCCCTGTTCAATCTCGATGTTCATGCCGCCTGTCCACTGCCATCGGGGCGCATCCAGCGCCTCCTGCGGATTCATTCCAAAATCAATGAGATTCATCATAACCTGCACATGCCCCTGGGGCTGCATAAAGCCGCCCATGACACCGAAAGGCCCGACAGCATTGCCATTCCTGGTAAGGAAACCCGGTATAATCGTATGATAAGTCTTCTTACACGGTCCTACACAGTTCGGGCTGTCCGGATCCATATAAAAATTAAAACCTCTGTTCTGCAGGGCAATACCTGTCCCAGGCACCACAATACCTGAACCAAAGTTGCAGTAGTTAGACTGAATAAAACTGACCATATTGCCATTGCCATCAGCTGTACACAGATAAATGGTGCCGCCGCTGGCCGGATCTCCATATTGCGGCATCTGGGCCTTCTGTCCGATGCCTGCTGCTCTGTAACCGGCATAGGATTTGGACAGCAATTGCTCTGGTGTCACTTGCATATACCGCGGATCAGCCACATAATGCTGCCCATCGGAAAAAGCCATTTTCATGGCCTCCAGCTGACGGTGAACCACGTCTTCACTGTCATGGCCGCCATCAAACTGCATATGTTCCATAATATTTAACGCCATCAAAGCCACAATACCATGGCCATTCGGTGGTATCTCCCATATATCATAACCCCTGTAGGAAGTATTGATGGGCTGTACCCATTCGGCATGATAATTCCCCATATCTTCTCTCCGGATATACCCTCCTGTCTCCCTCGAATAGGCATCCAGCACATCGGCCAGTCTGCCCCGGTAAAAGCTCTCGCAATCTGTGGCAGCCAGCTCACGGAAGGTGTCCGCATGAACCTGTGATGACCAGATCTCTCCAGCCTTCGGCGTATGTCCATCCGGCGCAAAAACCTGTCTCCAGACCTCAAATAACGATTCCGGCAGGTCTTCCTTATAAATATCCCAAGCTTCACGCCACATGCGTGAAATCACCGGTGTCACCACATAGCCTTCTTCAGCATAACGAATGGCCGGCGCAAATATTTCATCCCAGGATAAAGTGCCGAAACGTTCATGCAAAGCTTTCCATCCAGCCACAGCTCCCGGAACCGTCACCGGTGCCCAGCCGTATTTCGGCATCGTCTTATAGCCCTGCTCCGCCAGTATCTCATAGGTCAGCAGCATCGGCGAAGGTCCGCTGGCATTGAGTCCGTATAATTGACCGTCCATCCATACCTGGGCAAAGGCATCGCTGCCAAATCCATTGGATGTAGGTTCCAGTACCACCATGCAGGCCGCCGTCGCCAGGGCAGCGTCCACCGCATTGCCGCCAGCCTTAATAAGATCCAGTCCCGCCTGGGCTGCCAGAGCCTGGGAAGTACAAACCATCCCGTTCCTCCCGTACACTACTTCACGACGGGATGGATAATGATAATTCAATACATCATAGCAAAAATCCATAAAACCATACCTCCTGTCCCTCTGGTTATCTCTAAAATCACAAAGACAATAACTCCAGCAATTCTTCTTTGCTGAGTGCAGAAAGACCTCCTGTTTCTCCGGATAGAATTTCTTCTGCCAGATCCTTCTTCTTCTCCTGCATTTTCAGGATTTTTTCCTCAACAGAATCTTTGGCTATCAGCTTATAGACCGTCACCGTGTTGGTCTGTCCAATCCGGTGGGCCCTGTCCGTTGCCTGATTCTGTACTGCCAGATTCCACCATGGATCATAATGAATGACCATATCAGCACCGGTAAGATTCAGTCCGGTGCCGCCCGCCTTCAGTGAAATCAGGAATACCGGCGTATCCCCCTCATTAAAATCATGCACCATCTGAATTCTTTTCTCTTTCGGCGTCTCTCCTGTGATCTTATAATATGGAATACGTCTGTCATCCAGCTCCTTCTCCAGTAATTCCAGCATAGAAGTGAACTGGGAAAAGATCAGCATTCTGTGCTCGCCTTCAATTCCCTGATGAATCAGCTCCATACAGGCCTCCCGTTTGGCAGAACCGCCTTTGTAATTCTCATAAATCAGGGAAGGATCACAGCATATCTGACGGATCCGTGTTAATTCAGCCAGTATTTTCAGTTTTTCCCGGCCAAAATCGGAATCCTGCTGCTGCTCCAGCATCATCTGCATATGGGTAACCTGGCCGTCATACAGCTTCTGCTGTGCATTGTCGAACTTGGCATAATGTACCTTCTCCAGTTTATCCGGCAGATCCTTCAGCACATCCTTTTTCAGTCTGCGCAAAATGAACGGCGATACCATGCGCTTCAATCTCTCCATGGCATCCTTATCCTGATTTTTCACAATCGGTGTTTCTATTTCCTTTTTGAAAACGTCATATCCATACAGAAATCCCGGCATCAGAAAATCAAAGATACTCCACATTTCACTGAGTCTGTTCTCTATAGGTGTACCTGTCAGCGCATATCTTGTCTTACTGTGTATGAGTTTGACAGCTTTTGCCGCCGCTGTTGTATGATTTTTGATAAACTGCGCCTCATCCAGCACCTGACAGAGAAAGCTGCATTCCTCGTATTCCGCAATATCCCTCTTCAACAGATCATAGGAAGTCACCAGCACATCATAGTCCCCGTAATGCTTCAGCTTTTCTGAACGCTCCTTCTGCGTTCCCGTCACCATGCAGACATTCAGCTGCGGGGCAAAACGAC
>JBJEJD010000120.1:0-13256 GCA_051877705.1 Coprococcus sp.
ATATGATCCCTGAAACGGGCCACTTCTCTGGAAGAAACGGTGATGCCGGCATACGGAAGGAAGATTCTGTAGGCACAGAGGATCTGACAGAGCTGCGTCTCATGGACATCCTTCGGATTGATCTTGTCATTGTTGATGATCGGGCGCAGTCTCGGACAGGACAATGACATCTCCGCATGAGGATATTTTCTCTGCAGGTAATAGACGTGAAGCCCCGTCGCAAGCGCATCCTTTCTGAAATCATCCAGACCAAGCAGTGCAGAAAATCCCACGCCTCTCATGCCGCCCATAAGGGCCCGCTCCTGCGCCTCAAAACGATACGGCCAGACACGTTTATGCCCCATCAGATGCAGCGTTTCATATTTATCCGGATTGTAGGTCTCCTGGAATACGGTGATATAATCAGCCCCACATTCGTGTAGATAACGATATTCATCCGTATTCACCGGATAGATCTCCAGACCCACATTTCTGAAATACTTTCTCGCCAGCTTGCAGGCCTCGCCAATATATTCCACATCACTCATCTTCCTGCTCTCACCCGTCAGCATCAGGATCTCTTCTATGCCGGAATCAGCAATGACCTTCATCTCGTGCTCAATTTCTTCCATGGTCAGCTTCTTGCGGTGGATGTGATTATAGCAGTTAAAACCGCAGTACACACAATAATTCTCACAGTAATTGGCAATATAAAGGGGTGTGAAAAGATAGACACAGTTGCCGAAATGATTGCGTCTCTCCACACTGGCCTTCACGGCCATCTGTTCCAGAAACGGCTGTGCCGCAGGAGACAACAGCGCCTTAAAATCTTCTATCGTGCAGATATCATGAGCCAGGGCAGCACGCACATCAGCCGCTGTATACACCTTTTCATCATAAGCATCCACATGGCTCATCACCTTGTCTCTGATATCGGATTTGATCTGCTCCATGCCTTCCATATAGGCCATATGATCTGTTCTGAAGGAAGGATCATTCTCCAGTCTTTCTTTCTTCGCCTTCGCCTCCGGACTCATATCATCCCACTGAATAATATATTCATTCTCCATTTTCTTCATCCTCCCTAATCATGCAGGAAGCCCGTCAGCGGATCAGAAGCAGATGCGCCCTTGTGCAGGACACGGCCCAGGCCTGACAGATATGCAGCACGTCCGGCTTCAATTGCCTTCTTAAATGCCCCTGCCATGGCCGGAATATCTCCTGCTGTGGCAATGGCTGTATTGGCCATAATCGCTGCAGCCCCCATCTCCATAGCCTCACAGGCCTGTGACGGACGTCCGATACCGGCATCGACGATGATCGGCAGATCGATCTCATCAATGAGAATCTGAATAAAATCCTTTGTGGCCAGTCCCTTATTGGAACCGATCGGAGAAGCCAGCGGCATGATGCAGGCTGCGCCGGCATTGACCATATCCCTGGCTGCGTTCAAATCCGGATACATATAAGGCATAACAATAAAACCCTCTTTTGCAAGAATCTCCGTAGCCTTTACAGTCTCATAATTGTCAGGCAGGAGATATTTGGAATCATGCATAATCTCCACCTTGACAAAATCACCGCATCCCATCTCACGGGCCAGTCTCGCAAGACGAACAGCCTCATCGGCATTTCTTGCACCTGAAGTATTTGGAAGAAGTGTTACGCCCTCCGGAATATAATCAAGAATATTTTCTTCTTTTCGTGTATTGACACGGCGCAGGGCAAGGGTAATGATCTCTGCCCCAGCGTCCTCCACCGCTGCCCGGATCAGATTCAGATTATATTTTCCTGATCCAAGGATAAATCTTGATGTAAATGTATGTCCTCCCAGTGTCCATGTATCATTGCTATTCTGCATTTGAATCCTCCTTATCTTCTGCATCCAGACCCAGAATACAGCGAAGTACCATATTGGCCTGATGCGCGGCACAGATCGTCACCCTCGGGGCCATAAGACCGTATCCCGGTCCTGCCTCACTGATGCCGTCACCGCATATATAAAAATGTTCATTAATTTTCCTTGTTAAAATTGTATTGGACGAACCATATCCCGCCATACCTGAAGCACAGATTAAAATTTTATCCGGACAATAACAGAGAATCTGTTCCGTCAGCATAGCCTTGGCATCCGCCTTATCAAAAGCTTCGCAAACGATTTCATCTTCTGCCAGCAGCTGCATGCAATTGGACTCATCAATTTTGATCGTATCAATGGTTACTTCAACATAGGGATTGATACGGTATAACTGCTCCTTCATAGCTTCGGTCTTATGCATGCCAAGATGCTCGATCAGATACTGCTGTCTGTTCAGATTGCTCGGCTCCACCACATCAAAATCTATCAGGTGTAAATGTCCAATGCCTGTTCTGGCCAGCATCACAGCTATGTTGGAACCAAGTCCGCCAAGCCCCGCAACGGCCACTTTTGCCCTTTTTGCTTTCTCATATACGTGGGGTGTATGTCGTGCACAGAGCATACTCTCCATTTCTTCTCTGGACGGAAACTTACCCTTCTGAATCCAATTGACAGTCATCCCATCTTTTAAAGGAAGATTTTCATCGGTCTGAAAGCCATCCACGATCCAGATGCATTTTGCCCGCATTTCCTCATCCATGACGGAATATTCATATATCTGCTGCCTGAGCTGCATCATATCCACTGCATTTACTTTTGTTCGATGTCCATTCAGAAGTATTTCCATATCAGCCGCCTCCTACAAATCTGACCACTTCAACGCAATCTCCATCTTTCAGACATGTCTCTCCCCATTCTTTTCTTGGAATGATCATACCATTGCATTCAACAGCGATCATCTTGTCCGGATAGCCGTGAGATTTCAGGAAATCAGCCACATTCATACCTTCTGCACTGTCAACCATCTCTCCATTCACTCTGATCATATGTGCTCCTCCCTTCTGTCACATCCTATTGTTCAGGCAGACATCTGATAATTATCTGTAACAGAATAAACTTCCCTGTTTGCTATTCTATATACGAAAAAAAGCCGCACAAAGTAATACACCCGTGGTGGTGTACCCCTTCATGCGGCTGATAATCAATTATCAATTTCTGCACTCTGTTAATTATTATAATGCAAAACCATGAAAAGTCAAGTAAAATCCAATTTACAATTACAACCTGTTTTACAAGATTAATAAATTGCAGTTTTTCTTCTCATGAGTTATACTATTTATTAATTATTGTTTAATACTTTAAAATAGAACTATCTAAGCAGGAAAGGAAAACCATATGTATCAGATTATTACTGATGGGTCATGGGACATGGGTACAGACCGCGCAAAAGCTCTGGATGTGGAAGTCGTCCCCTATTATGTTACCATGGACGGAACGACTTATCTGAAAGAAATTGAAGAACTGAATGTCCGCGATTTTTATACTTTTATGGTCAACAATCCGACTGTATATCCAAAGACATCACAGCCAACTGTCCAGGATTATATCACCGCATTTGAAAAATATGCCAGTCAGGACATTGACATCATTTGTTTTACTCTCAGTGCCAAATTCAGTGGTTCACACAACGCAGCCCAAAATGCCAGAAACATGGTTTTGGAAAACTATCCAAATGTCCGGATCGAAGTCATGGATACCACCCTTGCCACTCTTATGCAGGGCTTAATGATTCAGGAAATTGTCCGTTACAAACGCTCCGGCGCCAGCTATGAAGAAACCATCAGCCGGGCCAGAGTAATCAGTCAGACCTGCCGTATCTTTTTCACAGTAGAAAATATGGATTGCCTGATTCATGGAGGACGTGTCGGCAAACTGGCAGGAACCTCGGCCAATATTCTGAATTTGCGCCCGATGATCCTTATGACCCAGGGTGAACTTTTTTCATCAGGTCTGGCAAGAGGGCGGGCTCAATCACGCAAAAAAGCCCTGGAAAAATTATTCGTCCATATTAAAGAAAATGGCAATAATCCCAACCAATTTGCCATCATGGTCGGATACGGCTATAATATCCAGGAAGGTGAAGAATTCCGTGCTGAAGTTATCACGAAGCTGAGACAGCAGTGGCCGGATTATACTCCTGTAGTGGATATCGGCCAAATTGGCGCCACCATTGGTGTCCACACAGGACCACATCCAATTGGCCTTGGCCTCTGTGAAAAATCATGCTGACGCTGCTTATTTTGACAGATCTGTCTCCCGTATGGCCTTTCTGACAGGAAGAATATGCCCCGGCGAAACGGACAATTCATCAATGCCCATGGCAAGAAATTTTTCTGTGAGGCTGGTATCTGCCCCCAATTCACCACAGATACCGGCCCAGATTCCTGCCTTATGGGCATTTTTTATAATCATTTCAATCTGCCTTAAAACCGCCGGATGTTTTTCATCATAGAAGGCATCCAGTTTAGCATTCTGCCGGTCAATGGCCAGGGTATACTGAGTCAGATCATTGGTTCCGATACTGAAAAAGTCTACTTCATTTGCCAGTTCATCACTCATAACTGCCGCCGCAGGCGTCTCTATCATTATGCCCTGCTCCACATTATCGCAGGCAATTCCCTTTGAGATCAACTCTTCTCTCACCTCTTCGGCAATGGCTTTGATCATCCTCACCTCCTCCAGACTGATGATCATGGGATACATAATGGCAATTTTCCCATAGGCACTGGCACGATAAATGGCCCGGAGCTGGGTTCTGAATATCTCCGGACGAGACAGACATATGCGAATAGCCCTCAGACCCATGGCAGGGTTTTCTTCATGTTCAAGGTGGAAATATTCACACTGTTTATCCGCACCTATATCCAGCGTTCTGATAATGACTTTGCGCCCTCCCATGGCTTCCGCCGCAGCTTTGTATATCCTGAATTGTTCTTCCTCTGTGGGAAAATTCTGACTTTCAAGATATATAAATTCACTCCGAAACAGACCGATACCACCGGCATCATTCTGAAGAGCCAGTGCCATATCCTTCAAATTGCCGATATTAGCATACAGCTCAATGCGCTTTCCGTCTCTGGTGACATTATCCATTCCTTTTAAAGCCTGCAGCAGCGTCCTCTGATATTCATCTTCCTTTTTTCTCTTTTTCATCTCTTCGAGAAGTTCTTCATTCGGATCAACATAAAGAATACCATTAAAGCCATCTACAACAGCCATTTGTCCTTCCAGTTCCCGTCCAAAGGGCATTTTTGTTCCTACAAGAGCCGGAATTCCCATTGTTTTTGCCAAAATGGCTGTATGAGAATTCAAAGAACCCTGTACTGTCACAAAGGCAAGAATTTTATTCTTCTCAAGCTGAACTGTCTCAGAAGGCGCCAGATCATCAGCCACAAGGATCACCGGCCCGTCACTTGCATCCGAATCTTCATCATTTCCGGCAAGAACCGAAAGTATCCGCCCCGATACATCTCTGACATCTGCCGCACGCTCACGCATGTAATCGTCCTCCATGGCAGCAAAAATCTGCGAATAATTATCTCCTGTGGAAGCAACCGCATACTCAGCATTCACCTTCTGAATCCGTATGATATTCTCAACCGATTCATTAAAATCATCATCCTCCAGCATCATCTGGTGTACCTGGAAAATAGCTGCATGGTTCTCTCCCACTTCCCTGACTGCCTTTTCATAAAGAGATTTCAGCTGACTGTCAGCCACCTTTCTCGCTCTATAATATCTGTCCAGTTCCGCCTCCGTATCCTCAACACTCTTTCTTTTTACCTGCCGTTCATCCCGCTGATAAACACTGATCTGGCCGATCGCGATACCAGCGAAAACAGTTTTTCCATGATATATCTCCATCTTCCTGCAACTCCGTCTCACTACATTTTTGACTTCAGAAATTCTTCCAATGCCGCACACGCTGCCTTCTCATCGGGCCCTTCACAGGTCAGTGTTATCTCCTGCCCCTGCTTTGCCGCCAGGCCCATAACGCCGAATATACGCTTACAATCAGCCCTGACACCATCCTTGCTAATACTGATATCCGATATGAATTCCTTTGCCTTCGCCACAAGTTCACCTGCTGGTCTTGCATGGATGCCATCCGGATCTGTAATGATATATCTAAATTCCTGCATAAAAAATCCTCCTTCGATCAATATAGCTTTAGCATGTCACGATTTGAAAAATATATACAAAAAACTGACCGGATCAGCTTTTTGATACTGATCCGGCCAGCTATATTTTTATTTAACTGCGCCTGTGGCAACACCGTTAATAATCTGTTTCTGACAGATAACATAGAATATAAGAATCGGTAGCAATGCCAACAGATAGGAGGCAAAAGCCAGATTATAGTTGGTACCGAACTGAGTCTGGAAATTCAGCTGGGCAAGCGGCAGTGTATTCATTTCTGTACCGCCCATAATAACCAATGGTGTCATAACATCATTCCATACAGCCAGTGCTGTCAGAATAGCTACTGTCGCATGCATCGGCTTCATCATTGGAAAAATAATATGCCAGTACATATACCAGGTAGTGGCGCCATCCACATAAGCCGCTTCTTCCAGGGCCATCGGTATATTTTTCAAATAGCCGGTATACAAAAGTACATTGATCGGCATATAAAAAACCAGATACAGGATAATGACACCGGCTCTGTTATCAAGTCCCATCTGAGCAGTCTGTTTAACCAGAGGCATCATCAGAATGGCAAATGGTACAAACATACCGGAAACGATATAGTAATAAATGAATTTATAACCTTTGGAATTAGCCATACTTCTTCCAATGGCATAGGCCAGAACAGAATGCAGGACAATAGCGAGGACAACGGTAACCAGTGTAATCAGTAAACTGTTGCCCAGTGAATGCCAGAAATCTGTCACTCTCATGGCTTCAGCAAAATTCTCAAAGCTCCATGATGACGGCAGGGACAGGGCGCCGGCCACATCATTGGTCATCTCTGACGGCTTCTTAAATGCAATCATAACAGTCATGTACAAAGGGAAGAAGACAGTTAAACAACCAATGATCAGCAAAATCGTAACAGGCCAGTTGTATCTTTCTTTAATTACCTTATCTTTCATTATAACTGTTCCTCCTTCTTATTCATGAACCGCATCTGGCATACAGAAATTGCCACGATAACAACAAAGAATACAAATGCATTGGCACTCTGGAAACCAAACTGACCGCCGCTCATACCATTCTGGTAAATGAGATAGGAAATAGATTCCGTACTCTGTGAAGGTCCTCCTTTGGTCAATGCCATAATCTGATCGAATACCATCAGGAAGTTCTTCATGGAAAGGACCAGGTTAATCGTAAAAAATGGAATAATCAACGGGAAAGTAAGCTTCCAGAAACGCTGCCATCCCGTAGCTCCATCGATGGATCCTGCCTCATAAACATCTTCCGGCACGGTCTGCAGACCGGAAATATATATAATCGTATTCATGGCAATGGCCTGCCATGCGCCAACGATTACGATGGCGATCCATGCCGTATTGGTACCTGCCAGAAGACTATTGCTTAAAAATCCAATACCCAGCTTCTGTCCGACAGCTGGAAGAATGTATGTAAAGAAGAATCCAAAAATATAACCTACAACAAGACTTCCCAGGATATTTGGTATAAAATAAATACCTCTGAGAATACTCTTGCCTTTTATTTTACTATTCAGTCCCAATGCCAGTATCAGACTCAGTACATTGACCAGAATAGTACATGCAACGGCATATTTAATGGTAAACAGGTAAGATTTTCCCACTCTCGCATCTGTAAACAGATCAATATAGTTGCGCAGCCCCACCCAGTCATAATCGCCATAGCCTCTGAAATTCGTAAAGCTGTAAATGAAACCGCGAATCAGCGGCAATGTATTAAACAGGAAAAATAACACAACCATCGGAATGGTAATCAGCAAAAACGTTCTCTTTTTGTCATTCACCTTTTTATCTTTCATCTCACTATTCCCCCTGCTCTGCTTCCGGATGCTCATCGTAGTACTTTTGAACCTTACTGATGACATCACGATTATATCGTTTCCAATCCGTATCGAATTTTGTCAGAAATGTATCTAATGCGTTATCACTGCTGTCCAGCAAGTAAGTCTGGATCATGGCATCGACAGACATTTCGCTTGGATAATAATGATCCTGATAGTCCGCGGATTTACCTTCAATAATATATTCTTTCATACCATCAAGAATGGAAGCCAGTTCAAAATCACCTTTCTTACACGGTACTGCTCCCTGATCATCAAGATACATCTGAATATTTTCATCCTCATAGAGGAAGTTCAGAACTTCATAGGCGGCCTCTTTGTTTTCACAGTCCTTCATGACCATGAATTCCAGGTCATTACCAGAATTCAGTATATTATCATCTGCATTATCACAGGCAGGGAAAACAAAAGAATCAATATTCATATCCGGATTGACTGATTTAATCTGAGGTACCGCATAGCTTCCGATCACATACATAGCAGATTCGCCTCTGGCAAATGCTGTACAGGCATCATTATAACCATAGGCCACCGGATTCGGCTGTGCATAAGCCAGCAATGCTTTCTGCTTCTCAGCCACTTCGCGGTAAGCCTCAGCAAATGTCGCTTCTCCCTTATTGACCTGATTGCAGATATCCGCCGGAGCAAGATCTACAGCAATGGCATTCCATGGTGCAAGACATGTCCATGTATCTTTGTAACCAAAATAGAGAGGCTGTATACCTGCTGCCTGAATATCCTCACAAAGAGCAATCAATTCATCCCATGTGGTCGGTATCGTCCAGCCATGCTCATCAAAAATATCCTTATTGTACAGGATTCCAGCCGCATTCGCCATATATGGCACCGCATAAATGCCTTCTTCCGGTACAAATTCCAGATTTTTATTGATTTCCAGATAGGCTTCCTTAATATCCTTCAAACCTTCATAATCAGAAATATCCATGAACAAGCCCGCATCCAGAAAATTAGAATAGTTCACATCACCACCGATGCCAATGATATCCGGATAATCCTCACGGATAAACTTCGTCTTCAGGATTGTAGTAGCATCGTTTGGTGAATCAATTTTCAGCAGAATATCATCATGAGTTGCATTGAACTTTTCTTCAAGCGCGTCAAAGATATCTACCGCCTCCGGCTTATACTGCACCATTTCGATAACAATTTTGCCGGAGCTGTCAGTTGATGCATTCCCGCATCCCGACATCAGGACGCCTGTCGTCAGCACAACAGCTGCTGCCAGACTGATCCCCTTTAGCATTTTCTGTTTCATATCACTTTTCCTCCTTTTATATTATATAGCAATATCACATTTATTTTTTAGGAATGATTTTGCTATAATAGTTACAAAAATCCGTTATGTTTTGACGTTTTTTCCAAGGAGTCCAATAAATACTATGCAGTTTAACATCAAATACTCACTTTTTCATTTGATATTATAGACATAATGCATAATCAAGTAAATATCATTAATTTAAAATAAATATATCATTTTCTATCATAAATACTATATTTGATATATAAGTATGAAAATTGATATATATCCATGGATTTTTTTATCCTCTTCATGTAAAATAAAATAAGACAAAATCACGAAAGGAGCCTACTATGGCATACACAAACAGTTTCAGCCTTTTTCCAAACGAACGCTATATGGACCTCACTCTGGTACAATATGGCCTTGAACAATGCCCGTCCGATCATACCTATGGACCAGCCATCCGAAATCACTATCTTTTTCACTATGTCATTTCCGGAAAAGGGTGGCTGCAGTCAACAGACAAAAACGGAGAAGACCATGTCTACCACCTCTCCGGCGGTTCAGGTTTTCTTATTTGTCCCGGACAGGTCAACACCTACAAAGCAGATCATGAACATCCCTGGTGTTACTGCTGGCTTGAATTCGACGGTCTGAAATGTCCTGATGTCATAGCCTCCACCGGTCTCGGCTTCAACGCTCCCATATACCGTTCCATCAACTCCGAGCTGCGTGAACAAATGAAACAGGAAATGTTGTCCATCATCTATGCCAATAATGCATCTTCCCTGTATCTGATCGCCCATTTATACCAGTTTCTTGACTTATTCGTACGCTCCTCTGCCAGCCATACCCGACCGGTAGAAGGTAAACTGAAAGATCTCTATATTCGGGAAGCCACCACTTTTGTGGAGCATTACTATCATCATTCCGGCGTTACCATCAAAGATATGGCCGCATTCTGTAATCTGAACCAGAATTATCTGGCCAAGATATTCAGAGAAACGCTGCATCAGACCCCGCAGCAATTCCTGATCTACTTCCGCATGAACAAAGCCATGGAATTACTGAAATATACCACCCTTCCCATCGGTGAAATCTCCCATCAGGTGGGTTATCCCAACCAGCTGAATTTTTCTCGTGCCTTCAAAAAAGTCACAGGCCTTTCTCCTCAAAACTGGCGCTCAGGAAACCAGCATGTGGAACCCTAAAAATAATTTAGCTTATCTAATGATTTTTTAGGCTTTATAGTTGCTTTTTATTATATTTATGGTATTATAGTATTTAAAATATTATTATTTCACAGACTTACTTTTGCATAATTTTAAGGAGGCTATTACAATGAAAGAAGTTATCCACACATCTCAGGCACCAGCTGCCATCGGACCATATTCACAGGCTATTAAAGCAGGCAATACTATTTATGTATCCGGTCAGCTCCCTGTTGATCCTGCCACAGGCGCATTCGCAGGTGATACAATCCAGGAACAGACTCGTCAGTCCCTTACCAACATCAAAAACATCCTTGCTCAGGCAGGTGCTGATATGGAACAGGTTGTGCGTGTAGGTGTATTCATGAAAGATATGAACATGTTTGCTGACATGAACGCAGTATACGGCGAATTCTTTACTGAGAACTGCCCTGCAAGAGCAGCTGTAGAAGTAGCAAGACTTCCAAAGGACGCACTCGTAGAAATCGAAGCCATTGCTGTCGTAGAATAATCGCTCATTTCCTGGGCGCCTTTATTTGTACAAAAAAAATATATAAGGGATATTCTCAAGAACATGCTCTCTTCGTTCCACTTCGGTCGGTGCTAACAAACGTCCACCGGACGTTCAGCACCGCAAATCGTTCTTGAGAATATCCCTTATATATTTCTATCCAAATAAAATTGAGGCGCCCAGTTAAATCGTTCTTGAAAGTATCTTATATTTATATAATTATGCCCGTCAATATACGACATGCTGTGCGCCTCGATTATTTCTTTGTGCAGAAACCATAAAGAATTTTAACCCAGCAAAGCTTTATCACTGGCGAATTCTTCGCCGCTGACTTTTTCAAACTGATGAAGCAGATCTTCTACTGTCAGCTTTTTCTTTTCTTCACCGCGGATATCCAGAATAATCTTTCCTTCCATCATCATGATCAGACGATTACCGTGAGCGATAGCGTCCCTCATATTATGGGTGATCATGATAGTCGTCAGATGATCTCTGTTAACAATGGTATCCGTTGTCTCCAAGACTTTTGCTGCAGTCTTCGGGTCAAGGGCTGCCGTATGTTCATCCAGCAGAAGAAGTTTCGGTTTCTTCAATGTAGCCATGAGCAGCGTCAATGCCTGTCTCTGTCCACCAGACAGAAGACCGACCTTGGAAGTCAAACGATCTTCCAGACCAAGCCCGAGAATCTTCAGAAGCTCTCTGTATTCTTCACGTTCTTTTTTCGTGATGCCGACCTTCAGGGTACGGGACATGCCGCGGCGCTGTGCCAGAGCAAGATTCTCCTCAATACCCATGGTAGCTGCTGTACCCGTCATAGGATCCTGGAATACTCTGCCAAGATATTTGGCTCGCTTATGCTCAGGAAGCTTTGTCACATCGATACCATCAATGATGATCTGTCCCTCGTCCACCGGCCATACACCCGCAACGGCATTCAGCATGGTAGATTTACCTGCTCCATTACCTCCGATAACTGTAACAAAATCTCCATCCTCCAACTGCAGTGAAATGCCATTCAGAGCACGTTTTTCATTCACTGTACCCGGATTAAAAGTCTTATAAATATTCTTAATCTCAAGCATCTGCATTGCCTCCTCTCTTCACCGGTTTTGCAAAATATTTGCTTTTCCAGTAAGGAATTGCAAGGAAGATGGCAACTACGATGGCAGAGAACATCTTCAGAAGGTCCGTATCAACGCCCAGCCAGATAACAACCTGCAGAACAAGGTAATAAATAACAGATCCAAAAGCAATACTCAGAAGGGTCAATGCAAAATTACGGAAGATACGTCCAAAAATTGCTTCTCCGATAATAACAGCTGCCAGACCGATTACAATGGCGCCACGTCCCATATTGATATCGGCGAAACCCTGATACTGAGCCAGCAAAGCACTGGAAAGTGCCACAAGACCATTGGAAATCATAAGCCCCAGAACTTTATTGAAATTCGTATTGATACCCTGAGCACGGGCCATATTGCCATTACACCCTGTTGCACGAATGGAGCATCCAAGCTCAGTACCAAAGAACCAGTAAAGTATTGCAATAAGTACAATAATCATGACTGCAACGATGAAAATCGTATTTTTCCAGACAGCGACACCTTTAATATAACGCAGAGAAACAAGCAGATCATATTTGTCCACATTCAACGCCTGATTGGCCTTGCCCATAATCTTCAGATTGGCAGACCACAAAGCCAGCTGTGTCAGAATTCCTGCCAGAATCGCCGGAATCCCCATAAATGTATGAAAAAATCCAGTTACAAAACCTGCCAGCATACCTGCCAGCATGGCTACAAACATGGCAACCCATACATTATGTCCGCTCAACATCATCATAATACAGACTGCACCGCCGGTACACATGGTTCCATCCACGGTCAGATCGGCGATATCCAGGGTACGGAATGTGATATACACACCGATAGCCATAATTCCCCAGATCAGACCCTGCGCAGCCGCTCCAGGCAGCGCATTCACAAGTGCCATTATATTCATGGCATTTCCTCCTAACTGTAAAAAAATATATGGATAAAGACAGGGCAGGGCCGCTGCAAAATATGTCTGCAGGGAATCCTTTGAACCTATTTTGCGACAGCCCTGTCATCTCTTATCTGTGAATATAAATTCTATTCTTCAATAGCTACATAGTCGTCAGAAACTGTAACATTAAAAGCTTCGCAGCGGCTTGCAACATACTTCTTTGTGAAGTTCGGTGCATACTCGATTGGCATTGTAGAAATATCTTCGCCCTGAAGAACCCTGACTGCCATCTTACCTGTTGCAACACCAAGATCATAATAGCTGATAGAAAGTGTAGCAACACCACAGCCTGCACAGATACCTTCTTCACCTGC
>JBJEJD010000121.1:0-13171 GCA_051877705.1 Coprococcus sp.
TAAGGCTGATGTTTTTCAATATCTCTCTGCTGCCATAATTCACCTGAAGATTCTTTATTGAAAGCATTTTTTCTTCTCTATTCAGCAATATCCAGTGTATTGGTTATCAGATAATATTCAGACGGATTTACATCCACGCCGCTGACTCTGTTATTATAAGCGACCAGCAGCTGCTGACTGGCAATAAAAGTATCAGGGCATTCATCAACCACACACTGTGTAATCTTTTTTACAAGTGCATCTCTTTCTGCAGTATCAAAAGTTACCGCCAGTTCTGCCGCTGCTGCGTCCACATCGGCATTGCTGTAATGTCCATAATTGTCACTGCCGCCTGTAATAAATAACATATTGATCAGATACTGTGCGTTACCTGTAGGTGCCAGCGCATAACTCATGGCTGCAATATCAAAATCACCAGCTGCCAGATAATCATCCAATACATCATAAGTCTCAATTGTAAGATTGATTCCAATATCTTTCAGCTCCGGCTGAAGCATATCTGTCAGCTGAAGAAGCCCTGTATTATAACTGTAAGTAATCAGCTTCAGCTCCAGAGGATTCTCCGGTGTATAGCCTGCTGCCTCCACAAGAGCCTTTGCCCCTTCCGGATCATATCTGTCCACAGACAGATTGATTTCATCTGTGCCGCCATAGCTCAGAGTATCCGGATAAACGGCATAGGAAGGTTTTGCGTAACCTGCAAATACGACATCGGCATAGCCTTCTCTATCAATACACATACTGATGGCCTTGCGAATATCGACATCCTTCATGGCCTCTGATTCAAGGTTGAACTGCAGGAACTGAGATCTTGTAGATGTGGCTGAACCGATCGTATACTGGCTCTCATCTGAGAAAAGGGATGCGCTTGCAGCAGGCAGCTGTGCAATCAGATCAATCTCTCCATTCTGCATTGCCATATTGAGGGCATCCACATCATCCATAATTTTCAGATCAATATGATCGATCGCCGGTTCACCACCCCAGTAATTGACATTCTTATCCATTTTTACTTCTGTCATGGCAATGAAGGATGTGGCCACATAAGGTCCCGTACAGGAAGCACCCAATTCAGAGTCAATTTCGCTCTCCGAATCATACACGCCGAACATCGGATCACACAAATCATACAAAATAGTCGGATTAGGTTCCGGTGTATGAACTGTCAATATCTGTCCTTCCGCTTCCATGCTGTCAATCTTCAAAGTACTGCCTGCACGGACATTCTGTTCATAGGTTCTTTCAAAACATTTTTTCACGGCTTCTGCGGTTACGGCATTGCCATTGGAGAATGTAATGCCTTCTTTGAGCGTAAATACCCATGTAGTATCATCGGTACTCTCATAATTCTCAACCAGCCATGGCTGAGGAGCCAGATTGTCATCCAGTCTGAACAGATTTTCACTGATACCATAGATAGACATGATCCAACCATCCCAGTTATAAGCCGGATCAAGGCTCTCTGCGCCAAAGAATCCTGTAGTAGCGCCAGCAACCAGTGTCTTCTCTCCAACTGTTTCACCAGATACATTTGCAGTCTCCGTCGCTGCTTCTGTCCCGGAAGCCGTCTCAGGCTGACTGTCAGCCTCACCAGCCGACGAATTACCACAGGCAGCCAGCCCAAGCACCATCGCTGCCATCAATAAAAGACTCAAAACCTTCTTCTTCATAAAACACACTCCTTTTTTTATACTGCTACCCTTCATCTATTCGATCCCGCAGGGCATCGCCCAGCAGGTTGAACAGCACTACCACTGCGAGCAGAGCCAACCCAGGAAATACGATACACCAGGGTGCCTGCTGAATATAAGTTCTCGCCTCACTCATGGTCGCGCCCCACTCGGCCGTTGGTCTTGACGGTCCAAGTCCCAGGAATGACAGGCCGGACATACTGAGTATAAAACTCCCTACATCCAGAGCTGCCGTCACCACCAGTGGTGATATCATGTTAGGCAGAATGTACCGGACAATAACAGATACTGGTCCGGCGCCGCATATACGCGCGGCTCTTATATATTCTGACTCACGGATACTCAATACCAGACTTCTTGCAAGACGGGCATAGGTGATCCAGTACACGGCACAAAGAGCCAGTACACTGTTGCGCAGTCCCGACCCCAGCATACCGGCTACTGCCACTGCCAGTATAAAGTTCGGAAACGCCTGAAATACCAGTGTTATCTTCATCAATATCTTATCGACAATACCTCCGGCATAGGCGGCGATCACTCCCACCGCTGTTCCCACGATAAAGACGGCAATGACTGCCAACACCGCAGCATACAGAGAGGTTGCCGCTCCATAGAGAATCCTGCAGGCTACACACCGTCCCAGCTGATCCGTGCCAAATATAAATTCGCGGCATGGCGGAAGAAATGCCTGACGGACATTTGTTTTAAAAGCTTCATGAGGAATTATGTATCTTACAAACCAGGCTCCCACAAGAATCACCAGACAGGCCAACGACAGTACAACCAGCCGAATACGTATCATTCTCTTTGATTTCTTCATGCTTCCTTCCTCCTGCCCGTCCTCGGATCCATCAATGGATACAGGAGTTCTATAACAAAATTAATTATCAGATATATGACCGCCATCCATACAACATACCCCTGGATAACCGGATAATCTCTGGCCGTAATGGCATCCACCGCCAGTTTACCTACACCTGGCCATGAAAAAATACTTTCAACAATGGTGGTGCCTCCCAGCATGCTTCCAAAAGAAATACCAACCAGTGTTACCATGGATACCCGGCAGTTGCGGAGTACATGCCCGAATATGATCTTTTTTTCTGAGACACCTCTGCCCCTCAGTCCCTCCACATAAGGTTCATTCAGTTCTTTTAAGATAATAGCTCTTACCTGACGGATGTACCAGGCTGCCAGTGTGAGTGCCAGTGTGAGCACCGGCATTACCAATCCCTTCAGACTCAGGCTGCCAATCACATTGAACATTTTTAATTTTAATGAAAGAAAATACATTAATAAAAGTGCCAGAAAAAATGAAGGCAGTGAAGCAAATAAATACGTTACAGCCCGAACCAGCCGGTCCAGCCACCCGTTTGCATGCCATGCACAAAGCGTTCCCAGGGGAATGGCCAGCAGCATAGTCACTGCCAGCGCTGTCACTGTCAAAAGCATTGTTCCCGGTATTTTCTCTGTTAATTCCCGCACTACAGGGCGATTGGACTTATACGAGGTTCCCATATCACCTTTGCAAAAATCTGCAAGCCATTTACCATACTGAACGATCATGGGCTGATCAAGCCCCATCTCATGTCTTGCCTGCACCAATGCCTCTTCACTGGCCTTTACTCCCTGATTGTTCAGCATAATCTGCGCCGGATCTCCCGGTGACAGATAAGACAGGACAAATGATAAAAATGTAATGCCTACAATCAGCAGGCAAAATGTCCCTGCCTTCTTTATCAGAAATCGCATAATTGTCTATAACCTTTCTCATTTGTACCTTAATTCAAACGCATCATGACAAACGAAAGCCACTTATGCCATGGCTGCCCTCAGCCGGTACCTCTCCCTCTCCTGACGGGGAGCTTTCACACAGCTGACCATAAACATCGGTGTTGACGCGTAATTAATCTTCTCAGCCTCACACCATACCTTCCGCCAGATTTCTCTGTCCGCTTCGATCTGTATGGCATTCAGACTTCTCAATGTATTATAATCCCATTCCGGACGCTGAATACGGCTCAGCGGGACCTGCCTTGCAATAGCTTCCATGGCTTCGATATCCGTACATGTATAATCATCCTGAATCCCCAGTTCGCTGACACGGGCCCGGTCTGCTTCATAAGCAGCCCGCTTCTCCTCATCAAACAACTGGTGATACCAGTTGGCATCAAAATTCAGCAGTCTTCCCCCCGGTTTCAGTACACGCATCCATTCACTGTATGCCTGTTCTGGATGTTCCAGATTCCATGTTACATTCCTGCTGACCACCATATCAAAGGATTCATCTTCAAAATCAAGCTTCTGGGCATCCATCCGGCGCCATGTAATAGCATCAGCAAAATGCCCGGCATTCTGTCTGGCTTTACACAGCATCTCTTCCGTATAATCAACAGCTGTCACCTGATATCCTGCTCTTGCCAGAATAATAGAGAAGAATCCCGGCCCCGTACCAATATCCAGTATTCTTATATTCTGAGTATCCTTATCCGGCATATATTTTTCAATGACCGACAGCCAGACCGGCCACTGCTGCCCGGCCAATTCTTCCAGATTCACCTGAGAATAGCCCTCTGCCCTATTCGTCCAATAATGTTCGATCGCCTTTAATAAAACTCCCATTTATAGCACCCCTCCTGTTAGTCAATGTCCTGAACTTTGCATACGTACATAAAAAACTCCTGCCCAAAAAGGCAGGAGTTTCGTTCCCCATAAATCATAACTATATATAATTGTCCTGTACCAAATTAAATTCTTAAATTGCGTACTTCGTATACGCTGTTCCATGAGATAATTGTACCTGATACCCGCAATTTTGTCAATATTGCACCCCGACTGCTCTATGTCATTTACGTATAGCTTTATACGGTTATCCGGTCCAAAACTTCATGTTCCCGACTACTTTTGTTCAGACTCCGTCTGGTCAGATTCCATCTGGCTTTCAGACGGTTTTTCCGTTTCTTCTGAAACTCCGGTCTCTGCACGTAATCCCTGCACCGGCTGATCTATGACAATGGAATCCCTCATCGCCGCAAGCTTCCTGCCATTAACATTGCCGCCTTCTTCTTCATTCCACTGAATCTCGAAAAGCAGCGCGTCTCCATTGGCCAGATGAACAAGATATTGATTGTGATACGTCTTATTCTTGCCATCATCCCCGCTCTCTACTGTCGGCTGGCATAAAGCCTCATAGCCATCCCTGCCGATCGTCGTCTGCTGGGCAGATTCGGTAAAGATCTCACTGATAACATTCTGAACATCATCATTCTCAATCTTCATCGCCGCAAAGAATACCGGAGGCTTAGACGAAAATGTCTGGCCCTTCAGAACGATCTCATCATAATCCCGCGATCTGTTGTATTCAAACAACGCATCGTCATAGAGTATGTGATACCCAAGACTGCTCTCAAAATCCTTCAGTTCCTGAGCATTCGTCTCCGTTACCTTCTCCGTCTCCACACTCTCCAGAACGGTGGCCGGGTTCGTCTCGGATTCTGTTTCCAATTCTATCTCAGTCTCTTCTTTCTCTGTTGTATCTGTCTCACTGCCTGTATATCTCTTCTCGCATCCCGTCATTACCAAAAGTCCCACCAGCAGTATCAATGCCATAATCCTGGATTGTCCTTTCATGCAACTCCCTCCTGCACGTTTTTCTCTGTGTCTCGACTATACAGCAGATTTTCACGACCGTCAAGTGTTTGTCTAAAAACACAAGAATACTTTAAGATTATTTTTATTTTTTAAGGAAGGAAGCGCCTACTCCTCTGTTTCACTGTCCTCCTGCATACTAAGCTTTACTCTGAGAATTCTGTATAAAGATTCATCGATTCTTTCTTCCGTAATCGTTCCATCACTGACCGCTTCCAGCACACCCTCATAGGCTTCTTCAAAATCTGCCGGTTCCAACAGTATATCTGCTCCCGCCTGAATGGCCATCACTGCTGCTTCTGAAGAACTGTAATCCTTTTGTATCTCTTCGTCATTCAGATAATCCGTCATAACAATTCCCTTAAATCCCAGTTCACCGCGCAGTATCTCTCTGATCATCTTCTCCGAAAGAGATGCCGGAATCTGACTTTCAGTAACAGCCGGTACAGCAATATGGCCAACCATAATAAAATCAATTCCCTGTTCAATGGCACTGATATATGGAAGGAATTCTCTGTCCATGAGTTCCTCCAGAGAACTGCTGATCACCGGATAGCCTGACATATTGGCAGCAGCTGCTCCATAACCCGGAAAATATTTCAGAACTGCATGGATATTTTCTTCATCCAGACCGCGAACCACTTCCAATACCATATCAGACACAGTCTGCGCATCTGTACCAAAACTTCGGGTTCCCATCTTATAATTACTTCCCGACAAAACATCTGCAACAGGCGCCAGATTCATATTCAACCCATATGAATTCATCAATTCGCCCACCGTTTTTCCCACTTCATAAGCAGCATTGCTGTCACCGCTGCGTCCTATTGCGGACATGGATGGTATATCTCCGTATTCCCCATCATCATATTCATCCACATAATATTCATAGTATTCATCCAGATTTCTGTTGCCGCTCAGGACAGTGTCTTCTCCACCCTCCTCAGTCAGTGCAAGAAACATCGTAAATCCTGTCAGTTCTTCCCCATATTCCTGCGCTTTTTCCAGCATAATCCTGAACTGATAGGAAGAATCAATATTCGCTTTACTGTAAACAAGACCTCCCACCGGATATTCACTCAATGCGCCATAGGTTGCATCCCCTGTATTATATACGACCTCCACACCTGTCAGATTCTCCGGCGATACTATAAACAGCTGTGCCACTTTCTCTTCCAGAGGCATGTTCTCAATAGCTGACAGGATCCGCTCACTGTCTTCATCACCCGTATTGCCTTCGAAAGCATACCAGCTGTCACCGCCATCCATGCTGTAGCTGATTGAAGTTTTGTTTATTCCCAAAGACTCATTCACGATGGTATGAATATAGATCAGTTCATTTTCACTGATCATCTCAAGATGATTCTGCCCATCCAGATCAAACCATACATCTACACTGCACTTATGCCAGGACTGGCATCCGTCTTCCGTCTTATAGGCTTCAAAAAATTCACTGTCCGTCCCCGTTCCAAGTGATCTCAGCAAATATCCATGATTCTCATCATAAAAGATAACATTAATATAGTTGTCACTTCCCTCCTCATAGAAAGGATTGACAAACTGCACTTCGAAATCACGGCCCTCATAAGTAATGACTTCCAGCTGCTTCTGCATTTTCAGCAGCGAACCGTCATAGATCCATTCCGCATCCGGATCATCATCAATACTCTGTCCGCTGTTCCCATCCCGGGAGCTCGTCGATGATGATCGCTTTTCCCCATCTCCGATGACGCTCTCCTTCACAATAATAGATCCCAGTATGATCAGCAAAATAACTAAAACAACCGTTGTCACCGCAACGAGCTTTTTCATCCCCTATCTTCCTCCTGTTGCATTATTTCTTCCAGACACACTGCATTAATTATAAGAAATAATACCATAATCGACATCGGAAGAACAGCCGGATTTTACAAAAACAACAAATAACATTTGTTTGTATATTTTATGTAAATCTTATTTAAAAAATCAGTAATATAATATATACAACTGCACTGGCAGAAATGGCCACTGTAAACAGACTTCCTCCGGCAAGGGCAACAAGTATCGCTGCCCCAACCCCCGCCGCTGCAGCAGGTATACAGTCCACCGCAAAAAACACCGCCGGAAATGTCATGGCTGCCAGAACGGCATAGGGAATATATGCCAGGAAAGATCTTACAAAACGATTGTGGATTTTCTCCTTAAAAATTAATAGTGGGAGTACCCTGGTCAGATAGGTTACACCAAACATAATCAATAAATATATCCAGTAATTATGCTGCATCCTCTGTTTCCTCCTCTCCGATCGGATAGAGCCACGCCCCCAGGGCCGAAGCTGCTACCGCACAGATAATAATAGAAAATCCATCCGTAATAAAACTAAAAACAGGAACAAAATGAATGATACAGCTGAGAAGCACTGCAGCACATACCACCACCAGTATCGGATGCTCCCGCCGCATAGCCGGAACGATAATAGCCAAAAACATGCCATAAATCATGATACCAAGGGCATTACTGATCATAACCGGCAAAATATTCCCACACACTGCGCCCACCAGTGTTCCGCCTGTCCATCCAATATAAGGCATCACTGCAAGTCCTGCCATATAGGAAGGGGTTATATCCCCTTCCCGGCTCATCGCCACAGCAAATATCTCATCTGTATTACAATGTCCCAGAATCATCTGCTGCCATGTTCTGAAACCCGGTGACAGTTTCTGGGATAACGAAATTCCCATCAATGCATAACGCATATTGATGACCAGCTCCGTCATAGCCATCTCAACATATGAACCGGCCGCCGCAATAATACCGACGCCGGCAAACTGTCCCGACGAAGTCAGATTCGTCAGAGAAATCAATACAGCCTGCCACCATTCAATCCCTGAGGCCACTGAAACCAGTCCAAAAGAAAAGGCGACCGAAAAGTATCCGATACCGATCGCTACTCCATCATGAAGACCTTTTTTAAATAATCGCATGTCCATTTCTTTTATCCCCATTTACATTATTTCCCATTTACAAACGACAAAAAACCCGAACCGACAGAGTTAATTACAATTAATTAAACTGCATTGAGGGAGAGCCGGCCCGGGTGGTGAGTGTATTCATCACTTATTGTATTTAGTATAAATTATTTTTACTTTTTTGTATAATTCAAAAAAAATATGGCTTGTTATAGTCATTTTCTATAACAAGCCCTGTTGCTTATATATATTACCCCAGATATTTCTTTAATAGTTCCAGAAATTTCGCCCCGATCTCACTACGGACAGAATCCTTTACTGCAATCACTCCGATGTGGATCGTTTCATCAATTTCCAGCGGCTTACTGACAAGATTGCCGCCGCCCAGCTCTTCTACAATATAGATTCCCGCACTCGGCGTATATCCGTTCAGTCCGCTGATCAGATTAAAACAGGTGGCCCGATCCGTTACACGAATAGACTGCTTATGGGGAATGGTACTCAATATCTCCTCGGCAAAATAGAAAGATTTACTCTCTCCCTGCTCAAAATAAATATATGGATAGGGAGCCAGATCCTCCAGTCTGATAATTTCCTTTTGAGCCAGCGGGTGCTGTGCCGAAATAAAAATATACGGGCGCGTCGTATACAATTCTGTAAAGGTAAGATTGGATTCCTTCAGTGTACGCATGATAACCTTCCGATTGAACTCTGCCAGATAGAGAATACCCAGCTCACTGCGTCCGTTCCTCACATCCTCAATAATATCGTAGGTCTTTTCCTCAAACAGGGCCAGATCATATTCATCCAGGCCATAATCATGCACCAGATCCACAAAAGCACGAACCACAAAATTATAGTGCTGGGCAGATATATGAAAATACTGCTTTTCAGACCCTTTATTCAGATATTTATCCTCCAGAAGCACCACCTGCTCGATCACCTGCCGGGCATAACGCAAAAACTCTTCGCCTTCATGGGTCACTCTGATACCCTTATTGGTCCTGATAAAAAGCTGGATTCCCAATTCTTTCTCCAGATCATGAACCGCATTGGTCAGACTAGGCTGTGACAGGTATAAAACCTTGGCAGCCTCGTTAATACTGCCCTTCTCGGCAATGGCGATCACATATTTCAGCTGCTGTAATGTCATAAAAATCCCTCACTCACTTTTACCAGTTCGGCCATCAAAGTTTCATGAACGCAAAGATGGACAGTTCTTTCCTTCAAACATGCTTTCGCCCGGCGAAAAACGCAGCGGATACTCAGACTTTAAACGTGGCTGAACTTCTGTTACAAAAAGGTGTACTGTATGAATCTACAGTACACCTTGCTTTGTATTTCAGTCAAGTTATATTTTATTATGCTGTTACGGTTTTGATGAGTCTGAAGACCTGTTCTGCTGTGTTGGTCATATTGTTCTCTGCTACTTCCTTCTTCATGGCTGTCTCAAGATCCATGGCACCCGGTACGATGGCAAAGAATGCATCAATACCCTGTACGTTACACTCAACAGCTTCATCTGTTGTGCTGCCTGCCAGGCCTATAACTTTTACGCCGTATTTTTTAGCCATTTTTGCAATGCCGATCGGACCCTTGCCCATAGCTGTCTGGAAATCAAGACGTCCCTCACCTGTAATCAGGTAATCCGCATCCTGGAGTTCCTTCTCAATCTGCACTTCCTCGAGGACAATATCAATACCCGGCTCAAGATCACTGTTCAGATAAGACAGGAAAGCAAAGCCAAGACCGCCTGCCGCACCGGCTCCCGGTGTATTCAGATGATCGTTGCCGAGAGTTTTTGAAGTGATTGCCGCAAATTTTGCACAATAACCATCAAGAATCTGTACCATTTCAGGATCTGCACCCTTCTGAGGACCGTAAACAGCGCTGCATCCCTTCGGTCCGCACAGTGGATTGGTCACATCACAGGCAATCTTGAAATGACACTGAGATAACTCTGCAGGTACCTTGCTGATATCGATGGATGCCACATCATTCAGCGCCTTACCGCCTCTGCCAACTTCCTTACCATTCTCATCCAGGAAAATAAAGCCCAGAGCCTGAAGCATACCAATACCACAGTCGTTGGTAGCACTGCCGCCAATACCAATGATAAAGTTACGGATACCCTCTTCCATGGCAATTCTGATAACCTGTCCTACACCATAAGTAGATGTGTTCATCGGATTTCTCTCTTCGCCGTGAACAAGACCGATACCTGCTGCACCGGCCATCTCAATAATAGCTGTATTGCTTTCTCTCAGATAACCATATTCGCAATTTACTTCTTTACCCAGAGGTCCTTCAACCAGCGCTGTCCTGCTCTCACCATTCATACCTGTTACAAGAGCTTCAACTGTACCCTCACCGCCGTCTGCCAGAGGTTTGATCACCACATTTACATTTTCATCCCCATAAGCACGGCGAATTCCCTTTTCTGCTGCCTTGCCGGCCTCAAAAGATGTCAGACTGTCCTTTAATGAATCGATAGCAATTACAACTTTCATTTGTTTCATCCTTTCTTTGATAAAATACCTTCAACAATTTTTCTATCTGTATCTTATCAAAGCAAGAACCGAAAATATATGTTTTGCAAGCCAAAAGGATGTGTTAATATTAGCAATTAATTGTCATCGAGAACATTTTTAAATCTCAAGGCAATGTATAATTCCACCGCATGTCTGAACTTTCTGGGATTAACCCCCAGCTTCCCTGCGATAATATTCAATTTATACTGTACCGTATTCTTATGAACATACATTTTCTTTGCTGTCTGTTCCAGTGACATATCCGTATCATAATAAACAACCAGCAGTTTCTGTTCCTCCTCTGTCAGACAGCCAAGATGCCGTTCGGCAAATTTACGCTGCATTTTTGTATCCATGGATGCCAGCAGCGTCTCCAGATGCATCTCTGAAGCATATGCCTGAAACAAATGATTGCGCACGGCATATTCAGCTGCCGTCCGTGCAAAACGATAGGCATCCTGAATCATATACAGACTCTCCGGTTCACTGATCCCAATATGCAGCAGATTGTCGAATTGCTGCTGAAACATTACCGATACCTGCTGCTGCCAGAGAAGATTTTGCTGTTCATTAATCAAAAGAACCACTGCATTCGGGTAAATATAAGAATACATATTCATCCCCTGCTGCTGAAGCATGGCAGTAACTTCTTTTTCAACCATCGGTCTGTTCTGCTCATGACAGCGTTTATCAATATAGAGCAGCATGACACAGTAGGACTGATCTGTAGAAAGCCCTAACGTATGGGCCATTCCCTCCACACCTTCTCCGCCTTCCAGAATCAGATGACTGATCAGGCGGTTAATTCTCAGATCCCGCTGCATCTCTGCCATCTCCAGGGCCTGTTCCTTAATAAAAACTTCCGTTATCTTTGATACCAGAAAGCCATATCGTGAAACCTCCTCCGGCTCACCGCTGATACCAATAACTGCCACTACCCGGTTTTCGTAATAAATCGGATAGTTGACCCCCTTTCTGCTGCCTCTGAAGGTTTCATCATCTGCCACGCTTCTGACTTCCGCCAGACGTACCGCCTGATAACCGGCCTCGTGAAAATCCCCCACCCGGTTCAGATCCGTGCTGGCAATAATTATCCCCTTACGATCGATAAAATTGATGTTCTTATCCACAATCGTCCTGACGGAATCCACAATCTGCTGCGCCAATTCCGGTTTAATCACCATTTTCTCTCACCCGCCTCAAAATCATCTATCATTTGTTCCGTTTACAATTCCATATTTTTTCAGACGCCGCCAGAGAGTTGTTGTGCTGATTCCCAGTTTTTCCGCTGCCAGACGCCGGTTACCGCCGCATTCTTCGAGCAACCGGATCAGCTTCCGCGCTTCGGGAGCCTGGTAAATCACTGTTTTCTTCTCTCCATCCACGTCCTCCACGTCCGGATAAAGCACATCCAGAAGATATTTCACCATGCCCTCATCAATAACCTTTTTCGTCGTTGTCAAAAACAATCTCTCACAGAAATTCTCCAGCTGAATCTCATTACCTGTCCATGAATAATCACATAAAAGCTTCAGGGCTCCATCCGTCAGTTTCAGATAACAGTTATTACGGGTACAGAATTCTTTCAGATAATCATTCACAAGCTTCGCAATATCTCCCGGACGTTCTCTGATCGGCACCAACTCCATGGACAGCCCCGCAATGGCATAGTACAGATCACTTCTGAACTTACCTTCCGCAACCATCACACTTAAATCTGTACGGGTTCCCGCAATGAGGCGCACATCCAGAATACGTGTTTTCACAACATCCCCGCAAATGATCTGCCGATGCCTGACAAGCCGGTAGATCTGATACTGGCAGAAAGGGCTCAGCTTCTCAATCTCGTTGATGAAAAGAGTGCCCAGATTGCTTTGTTCCACAATTCCCGGATTCTTCTCATCCCCATAGCCACCAAAAAGGAAACGCACCTGTTCCCGTTCGTCCAGACCACTGAGGTTGACCGATATGAACGGCATACTTCTTCTGGAACTGTTATTATGAATACATTGTGCCATTCTCTCTTTATTAAAGCCCATCTCATCTCTGATCAATACAGGAAAACGGGATGCGGCATACTGCTTGCCCAGAGCAATACAGGCTTTCATCCGCTTATCTCCGGTCTTCATATCAGAAAAATCAATAGTCGCCACATATCCCTGCAGATAGCCTTTCTTCCCCGGATTTTCCATCGGCGCAGTAACACTGTTCAGCCGGCTGAGAGAAAGAATAGCACCGTCAATCTTACCGTCATACTGAATAGGCGCAGCAATATAGCGCAGTGAAACACCATGAATACGGACCGTCGTTGAATACATATCCCTCTGGCCGGACAGAACTGCATCAATACTGG
>JBJEJD010000122.1:0-13027 GCA_051877705.1 Coprococcus sp.
CTGGCTTTTTGGGGATATATGGATTATAATAAAGAAGAATAGGGAGTTATTGAATTAAAGGGAGGAAATAATGTGGAACTGAAAATGGAAGTTGCTCAAACTCTCGGCTTGTCGCAGCGGATGATTCAGTCGACAGAGATACTTCAGATGAGTGCCCAGGAACTGGATACGTATCTGAAAGAGCTTGCTGTAGAGAATCCGGTGGTGGATATAGAAGAGAAGTACGAGAAACAGGGTCAATCGGAAAGGGACGTAGAATTACAGAAAAAGCTGGAATGGCTCGCCAGCAGTGATGAACAGAATCGCGTCTATTATTCGGAAGAATATAGCAGTGATGACGATGATAATCAGGATATGTGGAATGTCAGTGACAACAGAGGAGAAGATCTGGCGGAATACCTCATGAGTCAGCTTGTGACTTTGGCATTAAATGAGAAGCAGCAGGCTATTGCAGAATATCTGATCGATCTTCTGGATTCCAGAGGGTATTTTACTGAATCTGTGGAACAGATATCTGACAGACTGAATATCAGTCAGGAGGAACTGCTCAAAGGGATTGCTGTTGTACAGACACTTGAACCGGCAGGAGTAGGAGCCCGTAATCTGAGTGAATGTCTGTTGCTGCAGATGGACCGGCAGAAGATTGAGGACAAAGTGGCAAGAGAAATTGTGGCGAATTATCTTGAACAGATTGGTAAGAATCAGCTGCCTCAGATTGCTAAAAAAATGAAGATCACGGTGGAAGACGTATTACAGGCAAAGGAAGTTATCAAAACTTTAAATCCGAAACCGGGCAACAGCTTCAGTTCCAGAGAGAATCTGAAGTATATCACACCGGATGTGACAGTTGTGAAGCTGAAGGATTATTATGAGATCCTTCTCAACGAATATATGTATCCAAAGATATCCATTAACGGATATTATAGAAATATGCTGAAAACGGGCAGCGATAAAGAGACGAAGGAATATGTCACCACAAAGGTCAAACAGGCAGAATGGATCATGCAGTGTGTATCCCAGAGAAATGTAACGCTTATGAATGTTTCGAAATGTATTGTGGATATTCAGGAAAAATTTTTTACATATGGTCCGGGATATCTGCAGCCACTGAAGCTGGCAGATGTGGCAGAGGCAATTGGTGTCCATGAATCAACGGTCAGCAGGGCTGTTAAAGATAAATATCTTCAGTGTTCATGGGGCATTTATCCGATGAATTATTTCTTTGTATGCGCCATCAGTAAAACAGGCAGAGAGAATACGGCTACTGCGGATAAGGCAAAGACATTATTGAAAGAAATCATTGATAACGAAAATCACGAGAAACCATACAGTGACAGAATACTTGCTGAGAAGCTGGCAGAAAGAGGGGTGAATATTTCAAGAAGAACAGTGACAAAATACAGAGAAGCTATGGGACTGAAAGATGCCAGCGGAAGGAAGGTTTTTTAAATCTCATGAGAAGCGCGTTGCCATATAGACAACCGCTTTCTTTTTTGTGAAACTAATAAAAAGTCTAAAAAAAACCGGTTCTTATTAATTGATAATTGACGGCAGTTGAGAAAAAATGTATACTAAGAAAATAGGTAATACCAATTTTTTGAATCTGCGGATTGAACGGGGGAAAATCCGGGAGGAAATAGAAAATGAAGGAAAATGGAATACACGAGTTATCGGAGAAGATTACACAGCGTCTTTTATGGGAAATCAGAGAAGGACGATACGCAGATTGTGAGAAGCTTCCGCCGGAAGTGACGGTTGCAAAAGAGATGGGTGTCAGCCGTACGTTGATCAGGGATTGTCTGGCAACGTTGGAAAGAGAAGGCTTTATCAGCCGTAAACATGGTGTGGGGACTATTATTAATCAGCATGTTCTGTCTGTGACGACAAGAATGGATCTGGAGAAAGAATTCCTTGAAATGGTGTCCGATGCAGGTTACAGGTCGGAGATGATTCCTCTGGAGATTGGGAAATGTGAAGCTGATGCGGATATTGCCGGAAAGCTGCATTTGTCGGAAGGGGACGGCATTTTCAGAGTGGCCCGGCTCGTAACAGCTGATGGAGTTCCGGCTATTTACTGTATTGATTATATTTCGCAGTCCAGTGTTGTGGCGGATGAATATGATATGACTTTGCTGGGAAAACCTGTATTTCAATTCATTGAAAAATATTGTCAAAAGAAGATTTTTATGGATTTAACTGAGGTAAGACCCCTGATTGCCGGCGAACAGCTGGCGGAGATTCTTAAAGTGGATGCCAAAGATCCGATATTATATATGGATGAGGTCGGTTATACCTTTACAGGAGAGCCGTTGCTTTATTCTAAAGAATATTATGTGGATGGCATTCTGCATCATAAGGTACTGCGGAAAAAAATTTAGGAGGAGATTATGTATACAGCATCAATCATGAAAAAGGAGCTGGAAGCTTCAAAGGGAATTCGGAAACTTGATATGAGAATCGACAACATTCAGCTGGTGAATGTATTTACAAGAGAAATTTATCCTGCTTCCATTGGTATATACAATCAGAAAATTGTATCTGCAGGCAGAGTTACAACGGATGCGGATACGGTGATTGATGGTGGTGGTGCTTATGCCGTTCCGGGACTCATTGATTCCCATATTCACATTGAGACAACGCTTTTGACACCGGAGGCCTTAGGAGAGGTGATCATTCCGTGGGGAACAACGACACTCTGTGTGGACGCCATGGAAATTGCCAATGTGGCAGGTATCGATGGACTTCTGGCTATGATTAAAGATTCGGAAAAACTGCCATTCAGACTGCTGCTGGAGATTCCTTCCAGAGTACCGACGGCTCCGGGTCTTGAGACGACGGGTGGGGTTCTTGGAGTGGAAGAGGTTACAAAACTTCTTGCACTGGACGAGGCTGTCAGTCTGGGCGAATTGGATCCGTCCAAGGTTCTTGGTATGAAGGAAGAATACCTGGAGAAAGTGCTGGCAAGTCTTGACAGACGAAAAATCTGCAATGGCCATGCCATTGGACTGGGTGTGGATGACCTTAATATTTATGCGGCCGGTCATCTCAGTGATGATCACGAATCTGTTTATTATGAAGAATTGCTGGAGCGCCTTAGACTGGGAATTGTGCCGCTGATCCGTGAGGGCAGCAGTGAGAGAAATGTGGATACACTTGTACCGGGCATTGTTGCCAATAGAATTCCAACGGACAATATGATGTTCTGTACAGATGATAAACATGTCAATGATATATATAAAGAAGGTCATATCAGTTATAACGTGAAGCGTTCCATTGAACTGGGACTTGATCCTGTAGAGGCGATCCAGATGGCCACCATCAATGCGGCCAGACATTTTCGGCTGGAGGATCGGATCGGTTCGATTGCGCCGGGAAGATTCGCTGATATTCTGCTGATCGATGATCTGCATACCATGAAACCGAAACTGGTTTTGAAGGATGGAAGAATAGTCGCTGATGAGAAAGGGGCCCGACCGGTTCAGGAAAAAGAATATCCGGCAGCTCT
Organism: Coprococcus sp.; assembly: GCA_051877705.1. GTDB lineage: Bacteria > Bacillota > Clostridia > Lachnospirales > Lachnospiraceae > Coprococcus_A. Next base: position 3,506 of record JBJEJD010000122.1, read on the forward strand.
CTTTGATACCGTACATATAGGCGCTGATTTCTCAGCAGCCAAGTTCAAACTTGTTTCTGACGGAGCAAGAGCAAAATGCCGTGTGATCAGCTTGATTAAAGATCAGATCATCAATAGAGAAATCCATGAGTGGATGGAAGTTAAAAACGGTGAAATCGGTGCAGATGTCAGTCGTGATATTCTTAAGCTGGCTGTTGTTGAACGATATGGAAAGAATGGCAGGGTGTCGACAGCACTGGTTCAGGGATTTGGATTGAAACAAGGGGCATTGGCAGCTTCTGTATCCCATGATCATCACAATATTGTGGTGGTGGGAACGAATGATGAGGATATGGCTGTCTGCGTAGAAAAGATACAGGAACTTCATGGCGGTTTTGTATCGGCCATGGATGGACACGTTGTGGATGCGCTGGCTCTGCCGCTGGGAGGTCTTATGTCCACGCTGCCGGCAAAAACAGTTATGAAGCGTATGGATGAGATGAATGCGGCTGTGGCAGATATGGGATGTAATATGAAAGCACCATTTATGTCTTTATCATTCATTTCTCTTCCAACGGTACCGGAGCTCGGATTGACGGATTTTGGTCTCATTGATGTTCTGGGACATCGGATTATTGATTTGATCATGGAAACAGAAGTTTAGGACAACTCAAAATCCGGAGATATGAGGAGAATGAGAGAATGAAAAAATATGCTGGAACGGGAAGAGGCCGTGTAGAGGGAATGGATAAGGCCACAGGAAGAGCAAAATATGCCGCCGATTATTATGAAGAAAATATGCTTCATATCGCGCTGGTACGTTCTCCACATGCCCATGCCCGTATTATTTCGGTAGATACATCACAGGTTCCACATTCTGATTGGGTGTGGACCTGTAAAGATATTGTGAAGAATAATGTACAGGATATACTGCCGGATCAGCCGCTGCTGGCTGAGGATAAGGTACGTTTTCTGGGAGAACCCGTTGCTGTTGTGGCTGCAGAAACTCCGGAGGAAGCAAAAGCGGCTGCAGCGAAGGTAAAGGTACTATATGATCCGCTTCCGGTGGTCACGGACGCATTGATGGCGGCACAGCCGGGATGTATTCGGGTTCATGAGAATACATCTAATGATGTGATTCATTTCGAAAATGAAAAAGGAAATGTCGCAGAGGGGTTTGCAGTCAGTGATCTGATCATTGAAGATGATTTTTATACGCCGGTGCAGGATCATGGGTATATGGAACCGGAAGCCTGTCTGGCAAAAATCGATGATGAAGGCAGGCTGCTGGTCTATACGTCCACTCAGAATGTCTTTCATGATCTGAGAATGGTCTGTGATATTACGGGTCTGGATGCATCACAGGTACATATTCATGCCGCCACAGTGGGCGGTGGTTTTGGCGGTAAAGACGGCAATACGGCGCAGCTGTATCCGGCGCTGGCTGCCTGGAAGACGAAAAGACCATGTAAACTGGTTTTTACCCGCCAGGAATCCCTGGCAACAACTTATAAACGACATGCGGTTTATATGCATGTAAAAATGGGCTTCAAGAAAGATGGGAAGATCGTCGCATTTGAAGGCAGCGGATATCTGGATACCGGTGCTTACGGCGGTCTTGGACCCGCTGTACTGAGCCTTTTTTCGGAGCATTTTTCGGGCCCTTACAATATTCCGAATGTGAAAATCGATAGTCATCTCTGCTATACCAACAAACCGGTGGCTCATGCCATGAGAGGATTTGGAGCACCTCAGGGTGCCTTTGCCACGGAGATGCTCATCAGCCGTGCTTCGCATATGCTGAACATAGATCCTCTGGAGATCCGCTATATCAATGGTATTGAGCAGGGAGATGCGGGCGGCATCGGACAGAAAATGCGGCATTATGTTGATTTTAAGGGGGCATTAAAGCTTATTGAGCAGTCTGAATTATGGCAGGAGAGAAAGAATAATTCGGATCCCTATGTGGGCTATGGTATTGCCGGCGGTCATCTCAGCTGCGGTCTTGGTAAAAATATCCCTGATAAGGCCCGGGCGCGGATAGAGGAGAAGAATGGGCACTATACGATCTATCTCGGTTTGGTAGACATTGGACAGGGAAGCCGTACAGCACTGCAGGCTATGGCAGCTGAAGAATTAAATACGGATTTTGATAATGTGACCCTTGTGATGGCGGATACGGACACAACGCCCGATTGTGGTTCTACAGCCGGTTCCAGGTCTACTTTTATCGGCGGCAATGCCATCCTAGATGCTATCCGCAGATTTAAAAAGGGTGAAAAAGGTATGGGGGAAGCAGATTTTCCTGAAAGTGAGGAGTCTTTCCCTATTGCAGGTTTTCCACATGCCATGTATACATTTATTGCACAGGCAGTTAAACTCAGGGTGGATCCTGTTACAGGACAGGTAACTCTTCTGGATATTGTTGCTGCTACAGAGGCTGGCAGGATCATTAATCCGTTATCTATGGCGGGACAGATACAGGGTGGTGTAGCTATGTCCGTTGGCTATGCATTTGGAGAGAATTGTCAGTTTCGGGATGGGCGGCTTTTGAATGACAGCATGTCCACCTATCTGATGCCGACTGCCATGGACCTGCCGCAGATTACAAGCCTTCATGTGGATGGCTATGAGATGTCAGGGCCCATGGGGGTTAAAGGTGCAGCGGAGGTTTCTACTGTATCAATCGCACCAGCTATTGGTGCGGCAATTAATGAGGTATCAAAAGGCAGGCTGAATCAACTGCCTTTCGATATAGAAACTATTTTAAATGGCTTAGTTCAATAGTCAAAGGAGGAAAAGAAGATGAAAAGAGGAATCAAATGGGTAGCAGCACTGCTCATGATGACAATGGTTGTTGGTTCATTTGCAGGATGTGGAAACTCCTCAAAAGAAACGGCAGCTCCTGCCGGCGAATCCGCGGCAGAAACACAGGCGGGTGCAGAGACTGAAGGATCGGCAGAAGCCGGTGAAAAACTGAAGGTTGCATTAATCCTGCCGGGCAAGAAAGATGATGTATCTTTCAATCAGGCCATGTATGAAGGTATGATGAAGTATGCAGATGCCAATCCTGACAAGATTGATCTGAAGGTAACTGAAAATGTTTATGAAGTTGCAGATATTGAACCTGCGCTGATGGACTTTGCAGATCAGGGATATGATGTAATCTTTGGTCATGGATTCCAGTTTATGGAGCCAATTGTAAAAGTAGGTGCTCAGTATCCGGATACATATTTCATTCTTGGTACCGGTTATAAATCACTGGACAATACAGCTATTTATGATGTGGCACTTGAGGCTGGCGGTTATGAAATGGGTGTTATTGCAGCTCTGGCTACACAGTCCAATAAGATTGGTGTTATTGGTGGAGCAGATGCGTCTGAGATCAAACGTGGTCATGAGGGATTCAAGGCAGGTGCCAAATCTATTAACCCGGATATTGAGATTCAGGAAGTTTACACAGGTGACTGGACCGATACAGCAGGTGCCAAGGAAGCAGCCATCGGTATGTACGATGCAGGTGTAGATGTGATCTGGCATTCGGGTGACGGTATTGGACTTGGTGTTGTTCAGGCTGCAGCTGAAAAGGATATGTACTGTCTGGGCAATGTTGCTGATCAGAAGACATTGGCAGAGAATAATGTTTTATCAGGTGTTGTATATCAGTGGGATGCTGTTATTGCACAGATTTTTGATGATATCATCAACGGTCAGTTTACAGGCAGAGCAGAAGAAGATAGATTTTACTGGATCAATGCAGAGAATAATGGTTTAGCTTATTCTGAAATTAACGATACAAAAGGATGGCTGACGGATGAAGACAAGGCTGTAATTGCAGACACATGGGCAAAACTGCAGTCAGGTGAAATCAAGGATTATTTGCCGGAGGATCTCCAGTAGGAAATCCTAAATAACTGCTGACAGGACGAGAGATCTGTCACAGTCGGTATACAGGACGGCTGCTGGAAGCGGCCGTCTGTGTACCGGTTCTTTCATCCAAAACCGGCATGACATAATCGTATGAAAAACAGGAGGATTTGTATATGGACAATCTGACAGTCAGTATGCAGGGAATTACGAAAATTTTTAACGGTGTCAAAGCGAATGACAGCGTTGATTTTAATTTGAGGAGCGGATCGATTCATGGCCTGTTGGGGGAGAATGGTGCCGGCAAGACGACGCTTATGAATATCCTGTATGGTTTATATCAGCAGGAGGCAGGAGATATATTTATCAATGGCATGAAACAGGAGATTTCATCACCGATAAAAGCAATTTCTCTCGGTATTGGAATGGTTCATCAGCATTTTATGCTGGCAAGACCAATGACCGTTGTGGAGAATATTATGCTTGGAAGAAAATCAAGACGGGGGATTCTTCTTGATACGAAACAGACGGCTGCAGAGCTGAAAGAATTAGCAGACAAATATAAAATGGATATTGATCCTTATTCTAAGATCTGGCAGTTATCTGTGGGTGAGCAGCAAAGAGTGGAGATACTTACAGCTATCTATCAGGGAGCGGATATTCTGATACTGGATGAACCGACGGCGGTACTGACTCCGCAGGAAGCCAATGTGCTTTTTGATATGCTTCGGCATATGCGGGAGGAAGGCAAGTCCATCATCCTGATTACCCATAAACTGGAAGAGATTATTTCTATCGTTGATGAAGTGACTGTCCTCAGGGACGGCAAGCTGATCGGTTCAAAGGTTGTGGATGAACATACGACAAAAGAAGAACTGACCAGAATGATGGTTGGACGGGATGTTCTGTTTGATTTTGATAAAGAAAAAAAGGATCCGGGAGCTGTCAAGTTTGAGATGAAAGGATTGTCGGCAAGCAATGATAAAGGACTTCCGGCTCTGACTGATTTCAGCCTGACTGTCCGTGAAGGAGAGATCCTGGGACTGGCAGGTGTGGATGGCAACGGACAGAAAGAGTTGTGTGAGGTGCTGACGGGACTCAGGCATGCTGATGGGGGACAGCTTTTATTAAAAGGGGAGGATGTCATTAATAAACCGCCTGTGTTCTATATTAATCAGGGAATTGCCCATATCCCTGAAGACAGACATACAACGGGTCTGGCGCTTAACTGGAGTCTCAAAAAAAATCTGATTATTAAAAAATTCTATAAAGCACCTTTTTCAAAGCATGGTCTTCTGAATCAGAAAGCGATTGATGAATATTGGGAAAAGTCACAGAAAGAATATCAAATTAAAGCCATATCAGGAGATGAAGCTGCAAGGGCACTTTCCGGAGGTAATCAGCAGAAGGTGATTCTTGCCAGAGAACTGGATGATCATCCGGAAGTTGTAATAGCCAATCAGCCGACAAGAGGTCTTGATATCGGTGCGTCTGAATATGTGCGTCAGAAGATACTGGATGCACGTAATGATGGGGCAGCGGTGCTCCTTGTGTCAGCGGATCTGGAGGAGATTCTTCAGCTGTCTGACAGGATTGCTGTTATCTACGGCGGCAGGATTATGGGAATTTTGCCGGCGGGGGCTGATACGGCATCCATCGGTATGCTGATGATGGGCAAGAAACAGGAGGTGCAGGCATGAACAGAAAATTAGTCAACAGTATCAAACAGTTCGTGATTGCAGTATTGACCATAGTACTGGCGCTGCTTGTGGGTGCAATTCTGGTAAAGGTGTCCGGCAATGATCCGGTGGAAGCTTATACGACTCTTTTTCGCGGCGCTTTTGGTTCAAAGGCGAGGATTTCCGAAGTATTTGTTAAGATGATTCCGCTGTCGATGATGGCTTTAGGTGTGTCTATTGCATATAAGGCTCAGCTGTGGAATATCGGTGCAAACGGGCAGCTGACTATTGGTGCCATACTGGCTATTTTGCCAGGTATTTATCTGGGACTTCCGGCAGTCATTATGATTCCGCTATCCATGCTTCTGGCAGCTGTTGGTGGCGGTCTCTGGTGCGGGCTGGCAGCATGGCTGAAGAACCGGTTCAATGCCAATGAGGTTATTACAACACTGATGCTGAATTATATTGCAACCTATCTGCTGGCTTTTCTCGTCTATGGGCCGATGATGGATCCTGACGGAGGCGGATTCCCGCAGTCTAAAATATTGCCGGATGCTTATCATCTGCCTTTGTTCTCAAGTCAGATGCGTATTCACGCCGGTATATTTGTTGCTGTTATTGTCATCGTATTCATGTTTTTCTTCTGGAGAACAAAACTTGGTGTTAAAATTGATCTGATCGGTCAGGGTGATAAGATTGCCACTTATTCCGGTGTCAATGTGAAGAGAACTGTCATTGCGGCAATGGTGCTGTCCGGCGCCATCAATGGTCTGGCCGGATGGAATGAGGTTTATGGTGTTCAGTACAGACTGCTGGAGGGACTATCCAGTGGTTACGGAGATATTGCAACAATCATTGCTTTACTTGGCGGATTAAATCCGCTGGGAATTGTGATTGCTTCTTTCTTCTTTTCTGTGCTGCTTGTGGGAGGAGCTACTATGCAGCGTATGACAGAAGTGCCATATTCTATTGTTGATATTATTCAGGGGCTTGTTATTGTATTTGTTATTGCAAGGACGGCTATACATTTTAGATGGCCGCAGAAATTGCTGAGGAAGGAGAAAAAAGATGCTTAGCAGTATTTTTACAGTAAGTTTTTTAGTTAGTTTACTGGCGGGGACGATCCGCCTGGCAACACCCATTCTTCTTCCGGCCCTTGGTCAGATCTATACACAGCGGGCAGGTATTCTGAATCTCGGAGTGGAGGGAACCATGACCATCGGGGCAGTGGCAGGTTTCGCAGCTGCTTATAAGAGCGGCAATCTCTGGATCGGTCTTTTGTCCGGAATGTTTTTTGGCATGCTGTGGAGTTTGATTATGGCGTGGTTGTCAGTGACTATGCGTGCCAATCAGGTTATCGCGGGAATTGCATTAAATATCCTTGGTGCCGGCACAGCGGTTTATGCCTATCGTATCATTTTTGGCATCCAGAGTCTGCCGCCGCAGGTAGAGCCGTTTAAAGCAGTTAATATTCCTGTATTGTCTTCTATTCCGATTATCGGACAGATATTTTTCCAGCATAATATTCTGGTATATCTGAGTTATATTATGGTCATCGTTACATGGTTCATCCTCGAAAAAACGACCTTTGGTTTAAAAATTCGTGCTGTGGGTGAGCATCCCCGGGCAGCGGATTCTAAAGGTATTCATGTGGCCGGTGTTCGTTATGCAGCGGTCCTGATTGGTGGTCTGTATGCAGGGGCAGCAGGTGCTTTTATGTCAACGGCATATATGAATCTGTTTACAGAATCCATCATCAGCGGACGTGGATTTATTGCTGTATCTGTTGTTATTTTTGCCAGATTTATGCCGATAAAGGCCATGTGGGGAGCATTGCTGTTCGGTTTTGCCAGTGCGCTGCAGATGCGTCTGCAGGCTATGGGTATTGATCTGGCCAATCAGCTGCTGCTGATGCTGCCATATGTGATGACGATTGTAGCATTGATTGTTGCATCGAAGAAAGCGGAATTTCCGAGTGCCTATACCATTCCGTATTCAAGGATGGAGCGATAATCTATGAATAAAAGAAAAATACTGCATGGGACAGTCGTTATCTTTGTGGCGGCAATTACTCTGCTGGTAAGTTTCAAAAGAGCAGCTGCCAGAACAGAACCTTCGGAAGAAGAGGCTGTCAGGGTGGCCAGAGCCTATGCGGAGGCTATTAATTATGAGTATGAGAATCCAGCGGCGGTTTATGCTCTCATGACCAGTGATTACCGGTCGGCTATCAGTGAAGAGGATTTTACAGAGGCTTTTAAAAAGGAAAGATCCTATCCATATCTGACACCGCTTTTTATCAATTACGACAGGGTTGAAATGGCAGATGATCTCATGACGGGAACTGCATGGTATTCGCAGGCGGCGAGACTTCCGGGGATGGTCTATGAAGTAAAACTGGTCTATGAGGATGGTACTTATCATGTCCGGGATTTTGAGGATTTTCTTGATGGCAGTTATCTGGATAAATTCGATACAGTGACCTATGATCTGAGCAGTTATTTTGACACGGAATATCAGGGAGAACCGGAAGAGTAAAATACAGAAGAGAAGGGGGAAATGGAATGTCACAGATGCTGATTCCACGTACGCCGGCAGAAGCCTGCCGGATGCTGGCAGAGGGAGGAAGAATCGCCTGTGCAGGGGCAACGAATCTATATGTGGACAGACAAAAAGGCAAGTATACAGACCTGGATATTGTCAGTCTGCATCAGCTGGATGAATTAAAACATATCGTTCATGCCGAAGACGGGTGGCATGTAGGAAGTCTTGTGGTGTTTGATTCCATAGAGAATACTTTGAATAATAGTGGCTGTATGGCTGCTCTGGCGAAAGCAGCATCGGAGGTCGGTGGTCCGCAGATTCGGAACAGAGGTACCCTTGGCGGAAATATTCTGTCCGCATCTCCGGCTGCAGATACAGTGCCGGTGATGATAGTTCTGGATGCACAGCTTGTCTTGACAGGAACAGAGGGAAAACGAATTGTCCCGATCAATGGTTTTATGAAAGGACCGGGCAAGACAGGGATTCATTCTGATGAGATTTTGACAGAGATTATTTTCCCGGAGAAAAAAGGAAGTGCCTGTTTTCGTAAGGTCGGCAAAAGGAATGCGCTGGCGATATCCGTTGTGAATGCAGCTGTTTATATGGAAAAAGAGGATCGGAAAATTAAGGATATTGCCATCGCCCTGGGGTCTGTGGGACCAACGGCACTGCGGGCAAAGCATGCGGAGAAATTGCTGAAAGGTATGCAGCGGCCGGAAACAGAGGCAGTCTGGCAGCAGTTGAAGCAGGAAATGACCAAATGTCTGCAGAGTGATATTGCACCAATTGATGATATACGGGCAACGGCCAGTTATCGACGGACTGTGGCCTGCAATGTGATCATGCAGCTGGTGAGAAATCTGTGGGAGGTGACAGAAGCATGAAAAAACTGCATTGTGTCATCAATGATGAGCCAATAACAGTGGATATTCCTGAGGATGCAACATTGCTGATGGTTTTAAGAGATGTTTTCCATCTGACAGGAACAAAGGAGGGATGCGGCGAAGGGGACTGCGGTGCCTGTACTGTGCTGGTAGATGGACGCAGCGTGAACAGTTGTCTTTTTCCGGCTGTCCAGGCAGAGAATTGCCATGTGATGACTATTGAAGGTGTTGAAAAAAATCCGGAACTGGCCAAAGTCCAGAAGGCCTTTGTGGATTATGGCGCTGTTCAGTGTGGCTTCTGTTCACCGGGAATGATCATGTCCACTATTGCTCTTCTCAATAAAAATCCGCATCCAACAGAAGCTGAGATCCGGCGCGGTTTATCTGGCAATATATGCAGATGTACCGGATATCAGGCCATGGTGGACGCGGTAATGGCTCTTTCAGAGATGGCAGATAATTAGGTCAAAGTAGGATTGACAGACTGCTGTCTATTAGTTAAAATATTTATAGATGAATTTATATATGCTCATAATCAGGTTGAACGTTTCTACCGGCTACCTTAATAGCCG
>JBJEJD010000123.1:0-12966 GCA_051877705.1 Coprococcus sp.
TTTCATAGTCTTCCCGAAGCATCATAACATCTATATCATCATCCCATGGTATAATTCCATGATGTCGGACAGCCCCCAGCAGAGTCCCTCCTCCCAGAAAATATGAGATACCATTGTCACGACATATTCTGTCAAATTCATCCAGAATCCGCAGTTGTGCTCTTTGTAACTCTTTTAATCTCCCTTCGTAGGTCTGGTCAAAATAGAAAAATGGCTCTGACCTGTTATCACTCTTCCACACCATGTATGTACCATCGTCAAATGATAGTCTTTCTGGTGTCAACACTATGGACTTCTCTTCTCTTCTATCTTCTGCAAATATATGCATCAATTGACAAAGCAGATCCCCTGCACATATACATTCAGAATCATTTTCCAGCGTCTTTCGATAACTTTCCGGATCAGGAAATAGCGTATCCTCTTCCTCAAGCCCATATACCCGGGGAACATATATTGTAGGAATAACATCCTCTTCAGAAATAGTTTCTATTTGCTGATGAAGCATTTTTATACGCCAGCAATTTACTTCTGAATGATCACATTCACTATCTAAAATATCCTCTTTTGCCAGTAATTTCCAACCCTTTTCTTTTAAAACATCTCCTGCCAGATTAATAACTGTCCTTATCCCGGGAATCGCACAGGCTACTAATTGTGTTTTTACTGGAACTTCCGGAAATTTTTCATACTGTAACATTTCTATCCATAATTGTGTCGAATGTTTCATTCTAATTTCTCCTATATTTCTGCTTATCATAGTATACCATACTTTACAATAGAGCACGATACATATTTCTATTTTCATTTCGGTAATTTTATGAGTATTACATTAAAAAGTCAACCATATCTTTATGCAAATAAAGATACAGTTGACTTCTTAATATTATCTGATAATCTCAATCAAATATACATTACGACACTATTTAACAATGCAAGTCCCAATTTTTTCTGCAATAACCGTTTATTCCGGACAATCAAAAATATACCATTCCGAATCTTCATTATAAGTCTCATAACAGAACTCATAATATCTGTCATTGTACTCAATCAATACATCAAGAATAAGATTTGACAGCAGCCCTGTATCCTGTATTGCTTCCTCCCCTTCAGCAACACACAGCACCATTCTTCGTTGATCAGACGCATTGACTTTTACAGTATCCACTGCCACTCTCTGATTATTCTCCCATTTGGTCTCATCCATAAAAGTCATCTGACATACTTCCCGCGTGCTTTTATCTCCTAAGATTGGATCCATAAAGTAAATTGGCTCCGGTCCGTTGTTCCGAACAGTAAGATAGCAAGTATCGGCATATCCTCCTTCTTCCAGCTCCATAGAAAAATCAATATTCATATCAAAACAGATACCACTAATACCATCCGGATCATACGGGCTGAGAAAGTCTTTCTTACCAGCTTTGCAGACAGCCCGCACGGTATAATCATAATGTGTATTCTGTTTCGCCGTTGTATCAATATAATAAGATGTTTCTATTGTTCCCTCATCATCCGAAAACGGCGGTAAATCTGCTATTCTTCCCCAGGAACCTCCATCTGTTTTCCTATATACACGATATCCATCTACATTTTCAATATATGCCCAGTCAATTTCTATTCCATCAGAAAATGAGTACACCCCCTGTATCTCAGCCTCAGGAATTTTATAAAGACCGGTTGTATCATATTTACTGTAAACATTTTTTCCATTCACCCTACGGTAAGCTTTTACGGTATATACATAAGTTTTGCCGGATTCTATATCATTATCAATATAATAATCGGATGTATTCACCGCATTTCTCTTTTCACAGCCAAGGTTTACCCATTGACCACCTGGTTCTTTACGATAAATATAATACCCCTGTGCTCCATACACATCATCCCATATTATCTTATTATAAGCATTTATGGAATACGCACTGTCTGCCTTCAGCTTCGGTGTTGCAAGAGTCAATGCCGCAGCTTTGCCATTCTTTTCATAGCTTCCGTACACTGTTACTCCAACTACTTTACTGCCTCCCTTCACTGTATAATAATACGTCTGATCCTCTTTAACCGTATTATCTGTGTAGGATGTGGTGGTTGCCTTTCCTATATACTGCCAGCTTTCTTCCGAACTTGTCCTGCGATATACTCTGTACCATTGGGCATTATCAGCTTCCTCCCAGGTAATATCCGCTTTCACACCAGATGAAGTCCATGTTATTTTGGCGGATGTCATCTTTGTCTTTCCTACCTTATGCACATAACTGCAGCTCAGTCCTGTCTTATCATAGCTGCCATATATCGTTGTCCCGGCAACTTTACAGGCACCCTTTACCGTATAATAGTACGTCTGATTCAATTCAAGATCCGTATCTGTATAAGAAGTTCCTGTTGCCTTTCCTATATACTGCCAACTCTCCTCTGAACTTGTTCTTCGGTATACTCTGTACCATTGGGCATTATCAGCTTCCTCCCAGGTAATATCCGCTCTTATCTCCGATGATGTGGCTGAAGCAGTGGCTGACAGCAACGTCGTTTTCCCAACTTTATATGCACAGGCAAGTCCATTTTTATCATAACTTCCGTAGGTCGTCTCCCCGTCCTGTGTATTCGCCCCTTTTACTGTATAGTAATAAGTCTTTCCTGGCTCGATTCCCTTATCTGTATATGATGTATTTGTTGCCTTTCCTATATACTGCCACTTTTCCTCACTATTCATTCTTCTATACACTTTATACCAGGTTGCATTATCGGCTTCCTTCCAGGTAATATCTGCCTGCACATTATCTGATACTACAGAAGCCACTGCAGATACTAATTCTGTAGCACCCACTTTATTACTAATATATGTACAACTAAGACCTTCTGTATCATAGGTTCCATACGTTGTAACCCCTGCAGTCATATTTGCGCCTTCTACTGTGTAATAGTAAATCTGATCGGCTTTAATATCACTGTCTGAATAGCTTGTCTCCTCTGTTTCAGCTATGCATTCCCACTCCTCTGTACTGTCTGTCCTCCGATATACTCTGTACCACTGGGCATTATCAGCTTCTTTCCATGTAATATCTGCCTGCGCTCCTACTGATGTCGCTGTTGCCACTGCAGATATCATTTCTGTATGCCCCACCTGAACTTCTTTATCGTAATATTCAATATCCAAATCCACAATATGATCTATACCATCGATTTCCCCCTGGGAAGAACACTGCCATATTCTATATACTCCCTCATAAGAAGTCAATCTGCCACTTATCTGATCAAATGATGTATATTCATTACCTTCTTCATCACAATAATACTGCGCAACCCACATTGGATATGCTTTTTGAAGATCGCCTGTTCCCCATGCACTTTCATCTCTCAAATGTCCGGCACTGCTGTACATCATGCCCTGATAGCCCTGGCTCTGTACATAATCCAAAAATGTAATTGCATTTTCTGTACGTATCTCTTTACTTACCTGATAGTTACGATATTCAGAATTATCATATCCTTCACAATCATATGCCACTGGATATGTAATATCATAGTCCTTAATAATATCTACTGTAAACTTTGCTTCTTCAAGGGCCTCATCCGAATTAATCGCCGTAGAAAAGAAATAAATTCCAACCTGAATACCCGCTTCCAATGCGCCTTGAATATTTTCATCCACTCGACTGTCTTTATTCAAAGAACCCGATGAACCGTATCCTCTGAAACCAGCTCGAATGATAGCAAAATCTACGCCTTCTGCTTTTACTTTTTCCCAATCAATAGCACCGTCACCTGAATAAACATCTATGCCAAATGCCTTAATATCTCTGTCTTCTGCAAATTCTGAAGAACTTCTGGAACTCTTATAGGATTTTCCATCCTCCCGTGCATATGCCTCCTCAATCTGAGCCAGTTCAGGGTCATCCCATGCATCGCCTGCCCATTCTGATTCTGCTTGCGTCTCGGTCATCGTTTCCGGCTCTGTTTCTTCTATTGTATTTGTCTCTCCGGCTTCTGTTTCCACCTGTATATCATCACTCTGAATTACATAACTATCTGCTTGCAGTATTTCGTCCTGATCAAGTTTTTCTGCTCTTACATCAAACGATGAACCTGTACCCATAAACATTAATCCAATCAGTACGGCGGCTATTACTTTCTTTATTCTCCCCTCCATATTATCCTCTCTTTCTAATAATTATTTCACTTTAGTTAACCATTTATTACATTCATATATTACATCTATTATAATGACTATATTATAAAAATACAACCATTTGATATCTATATTCTGTTTTTATATTCTATTCTTATCATATACCACATAAATATACGCAATATCTTCCACTGTCCTGCATTCTTCCCTATGCTTCGTCGCTTTCTGCCCAGTTCTTGGATGCGTAAATTCTCTATCCGTCCCGGGATCAATACAACTGATAGTCCTGAGCATATCTTCGATAAACGCAGCAGGGAAAATCCGATTTCTGTGGGATGCCACAATGCCCTTAATCGGCAATTCAGCCATATCCTTCAGTTTTGATACATACTGTTTCAGAGGCGCACTGGTATTAAAAAAGATCCATAGGCTGTCACTGATATTATCCCCTGAAAAAAGAAGTCCGGTCTTATGATCAAATATGACCACAGATCCTTCTGTATGCCCCGGAAGGAACAAAATCTCTTCCTTTCGTCCACCCAGATCAAATATCTGTCCATCTCTCAGCGGCTCAAAATGACGAATGGGGTGTTTCATATAAGTATCCTTATCAAAATTCCCGGGCCATACATCAGGTAGTCCCGCCGCAGAACGGTCTCTTTTGAACTTTTCTATGATCAGTTTTTTCTGCGTTGTCTCATACTGAATATAGGTCGACATATCCATCAGATTCATATACACCGATGGAAACTGATAATGGCCGCTGCAGTGATCCGTATGTCCATGGGTCAGCACCACTTCCAGTGGTTTATCTGTCAGCGTCCGCACAAACCCCTTCAGATCGCCAAAACCATATCCCGTATCGATCAGAAGGGCCTTCTCTTCTCCCAGAATCAACGTCGTGTAGACACCACCCGGCTCATAAATATGAAATATGCCATCTGCAATTTTTTCAGATTTAAAATAATTCTCTTCCATGTCCTGCATCACCTTTTTTAATCATCATCTATCGACTTCTTTTGACATCAAAAGACCACTGTCAGATGGATCTGCCACAATCAGATGATGCAGCAGCCCCATTAACAGCGGTCTTTTATTCTACCACTCTCGGGTAACTAATTCTATTCTTGTTTTTGCGCGGGCCCACGCACGCTTTGCACGTGGTACGTCGGTATTCTCATCCGGGTGCATGAAGCGCTCTCTCGCACGCGCGAGAGCTTCTTTTGCTCTTTCCAGATCAATATCCTCCGGCCACTCTGCCAGCTCCGCCATGATGCTAACCCTGTCCGGCTGTATTTCTACAAAACCATCATGGATCGCAATATGCCGGATACTGCCGTCAGCGGTTGTGATATGGGCAACACCAGGGATCATCATAACCGTTACCGGAATATGGCCCGGCAGAACACCTATCTCGCCCTCCGCAGTCCTCATCTCTACCATTTTGACAGGCTCATCACACATCAATTTATCTGGTGTAATGATCTGCAGCTGCATCAAGGCTTCCATCTCTTACCCTCCGACTATTTCACTTTAGCAAGAACGTCATCCATATTGCCGGCCATCAGGAAATAGCTCTCTGGAATATCATCGTATTTACCTGCAATGATCTCCTTAAAGCCCTGAATCGTCTCGGACAATGGTACATAACGTCCCTTCAGACCTGTGAACTGTTCGCCTACGAAGAAAGGCTGAGACAGGAATCTCTGCACCTTACGTGCTCTGGATACAACAAGCTTATCCTCGTCTGAAAGCTCATCCATACCAAGAATAGCAATGATATCCTGCAGCTCCTTGTAACGCTGAAGAATCTCCTGTACACTTCTGGCAACACGATAATGTTCTTCACCGACAATATGCGGATCCAGAATACGGGATGTGGATTCCAGCGGGTCAACAGCCGGATAGATACCCAACTCTACGATGGAACGGGAAAGAACCGTTGTGGCATCCAGATGGGTAAAGGTTGTTGCCGGAGCAGGGTCCGTCAAGTCATCGGCAGGCACATAAACAGCCTGAACGGATGTAATGGAACCTGTCTTTGTAGATGTAATACGCTCCTGAAGAGCACCCATTTCAGTCTGCAGTGTCGGCTGGTAACCAACGGCACTTGGCACACGGCCAAGCAGAGCGGATACCTCTGAACCTGCCTGTGTGAAACGGAAAATATTATCAATGAACAGCAGCACGTCTTTGCCGCAGTCACGGAAATGCTCTGCCATTGTCAGGCCTGTCAGACCTACACGCATTCTTGAGCCAGGCGGCTCATTCATCTGTCCGAATACCATGGTTGTCTTGTTGATAACGCCGGACTCAGACATTTCTGTATATAAGTCATTACCTTCACGGGTACGCTCGCCTACACCAGTAAATACGGAATAACCGCCATGCTCTGTAGCGATGTTACGAATCAGTTCCTGAATAAGAACTGTCTTACCAACACCGGCACCGCCGAACAGACCGATCTTACCACCCTTCTGGTATGGACACAAAAGGTCAACGACCTTGATACCTGTCTCCAGAATCTCCTGCTCATCTGACAGATCTTCAAATGCCGGCGCTTTTCTGTGAATCGGTAAATATTCCTCAGTGTCTGGTGCTTCTTTATTATCAATCGGCTCACCAAGGACATTGAAAATACGTCCCAGTGTCTTTTCTCCTACAGGCACCGTAATCGGGCCGCCTGTACTGATAGCCTCCATACCGCGCACAAGACCATCTGTCGGTCCCATGGCAATACAGCGGACAGTATCATCACCCAGATGCTGTGCGACCTCAACAACCAGTGCTGTGCCGTCCTTTCTGGTGATGCGGATGGCATCATTGATCTCTGGGAGATTGCCCTCGACAAACTTGATATCCAATACCGCACCGATAATCTGAGTGACTTTGCCAATACTATTCTCTGCCATATGCTGCTATCACTCCCTTCTGTTTATTTAAGTGCTTCCGCACCGGATACGATTTCAGTGATTTCCTGAGTGATCGCACCCTGACGTGCTCTATTATAACTTAATGTCAGATCCTCTATCATTTCCTCCGCATTGCTCGTCGCGTTGTCCATGGCTGTCATGCGGGCACCATTCTCCGATGCCACAGCATTCATCATAGCGCCGTAGATAACACTGTTGATATACTTCGGAATGACTGCATCCAGAACTTCTTCCGGTTCAGGTTCAAAGTTCATGAGCAGTAGAGAATTGCCTTTTTTCTCATCCGATACATCCTCTTCAGGCATAGCCACCGGAAGCAGGCGGATCATCTTCGGGACATGGGTGATCGTGTTCTTGAAGACCGTATAGGCAATCCAGATCTCACCCACCTCGCCAGCGGAGAACGCTTCCAGCACATCTCTGCCGATATCCATGGCGGCACGGTAGGTCGGAGCTTCAATTACTTCTCCGTAGTCCTTTGCCAGAACATATCCCTTCTTAACAAGGCTGTCACGACCTTTGCGTCCAACAGTATACAGCTGAACATCTGCCGGATTAAACCCTGCACCCATCACAGCCTTCTCAACATTACTATTGTAACCGCCTGCAAGGCCACGATTGGATGTAATCACGATGACAGCCTTTTTCCCGGATTCTCCCTGCATCAGATAACGATGGTGAATATTGCCCGATTTCGACAGAATGGATGATACAGTCTCATACATCTTATCGGAATACGGTCTGGTGGTCTCAGCCTTTACTCTGGCCTTTTGAAACTTGACCGTTGATACCAGCTTCATCGCCTTCGTCGTCTGCGCCGTACTCTGAATGCTGGCTTTACGTCTTTTTATTTCTCTCATTGAGGCCATTATTCATCACCTCTTATTTTCATTCAGAAATACCTTCTTGTACTCCGTAATCGCATTGACAATGCCTGCCTCAATAGTCTCTGACAGAACTTTTTCCTCACGGATCGCGGTCAGAACATCGTCAAACTTATTGTCCATATATTCAAGCAGGCCCTTTTCAAAATCAAGTACCTGATCAACCGGAATATCTGTCAGATGCTTACGTGTTACAGCATAAATCATAACAACCTGCTTCTCAACCGGCATCGGCTGATACTGGTTCTGCTTCAGAATCTGCTGGATACGCTCGCCCTGTGCCAGGTTCTGCAGTGTATCTGCATCCAGGTCGGATCCGAACTGGGAGAAGGACTGCAGCTCTCTGAACTGAGCCAGTTCTGTACGGATAGGTCCGGCAATCTTCTTCATAGCCTTGATCTGAGCATCACCGCCGACACGGCTGACAGAAAGACCGGCATTGATGGCAGGTCTGAAACCAGAGTTGAACATCTCTGTCTCCAGATAAATCTGTCCGTCAGTGATGGAAATAACGTTCGTCGGAATATAAGCCGATACGTCACCTGCCTGTGTTTCGATGATAGGGAGGGCTGTCAGTGAACCGCCGCCCAGATCGTCAGACAGTTTGGAGGCACGCTCCAGAAGTCTCGAATGCAGGTAGAAAACATCACCCGGATAAGCTTCACGCCCTGGTGGTCTGCGGAGCAGCAGGGAGAGTGTACGGTAAGCAGCTGCATGCTTGGTCAGGTCATCATAAACAACCAGGACATCCTTGCCCTGCTCCATCCACTCTTCACCAATAGCACATCCTGCATATGGTGCAATATACTGTAATGGTGCAAGTTCAGAAGCTGTTGCTGCAACAACAACGGTATAATCCATTGCACCGAAGGATTCCAGTGTGTGTACAATAGAAGAAACTGTGGACTGCTTCTGGCCGATGGCTACATAAATACAGAGCACATCCTGTCCCTTCTGGTTAATAATTGTATCGATGGCGATGGCAGTCTTACCGGTCTGTCTGTCGCCGATGATCAGCTCACGCTGGCCGCGGCCGATCGGAATCATGGCATCAATAGCCTTAATACCTGTCTGTAACGGTGTGTCAACTTTCTTTCTCTCGATAACGCCGTGAGCAACTCTTTCAATTTTACGGAAAGCAGTCGTAGCAATCGGTCCTTTGCCGTCAATCGGCTGACCAAGGGCATTCACAACACGCCCAAGCATCGCATCGCCAACAGGAACCTCTACAACTCGTCCCGTTGTCTTAACAATATCACCCTCGTTGATATTTTTGCTGCTGCCAAGTAAAACCGCACCGACATTATCTTCTTCCAGGTTCATGACCATACCATAGACTTCGCCCGGAAATTCAAGAAGTTCGCCCTGCATCGCATTCTCAAGGCCATGAATACGTGCAATACCATCCGCTACCTGAACAACAGTACCGACATCCGATACTTCAAGTTCTGATTTATATCTCTTAATCTGTTCTTTTATAACTGAACTAATCTCTTCAGGTCTTAAATTCATGGAGCTTTTGGCACCTTCCTTCTAGCTGTTTGTCAGCTGTTTAATAACGCCTTTGTCAGAGTATTGATCTTTGTCCGGATACTGTTATCAGCAACCTTGTCACCCATCCGGATGATCAGTCCTCCGATGATCTCAGGATCCACCTGATAATTAATTTCTACGGCGACATTGTCTGTCGTCTCCAAAAGCCGTTTTTCAACGGCCGCCTTCTGCGCATCACTTAATGCACAGGCACTGGTCACATCTGCTATGCCAATACGCTGATATTTCCTGACCGCATCCAGGAAATACTCAATCATTCCCTGAATAAACTGCTGTCTGCCTGCCTGAATAACGGCAACGAAGAAGCCGGTCACACTGTCTGAAGCTCTTCCGTCCAGACAGTTCTTGATAACTTCTATCTTATCTTCCCTTGAAATACGGGGATGATTCAGTAACACCGTGAATTCAGGGTTCTCAGCAATGGCATCTCTGATAGTACGCATCTCTTCGGCATACTCATTGACCCTGTCTTCCTCAAGACTCAGATCAAACAGGGCCTGCCCATATGTTTTCTCAATTAATTCTGCCATGTTGTCTCACCCATTTCATCCAGCATTTCCTGAATATATACCGCCTGCTTCGTGTCATCGAGGTTCTCGGCAACCAGTTTGCCTGCCGTTCTGGAAGCTGCAATAATCATATCATGTCTGACTTCATCCTGAAGCTTTGTCTTCTTCAGTTCAGCTTCCTTCTTTGCACGGGCAATCAGCCTGTCAGCTTCCTGGTGTCCCTCCAGAAGTATCCTCTCTTCCATCTGTGCAGCTTTCCTGCGCGTATCCTCAAGAATCGTGGCCCGTTCGCTGTCAAAATCCGCGAGTCTGTGCTCATAATCATTCTTAAGTGCAAGGGCCTCTTCCTTACTCAGTTTCGCTGTATTGATATCATCAGCAATCCGTTCCTGCCGCTTTGCGAGCATTCCGGACAGCATACCCGAAATGAGGTAACCAATAAAGAAAAACAGGATGAAAACATTAATTGCTGTAATAATTAATTCAACCATGTGTCACCACCCATTTCCTTCAACGATTCCTCCAGAAGCACCTCACTGCGCTGAGGATTGGCTCTGTCTGTGAACTGCGCTGTAAGCACAAGGGCAAGATCACACATCTCCTTCCTCACATCGTCTCTGATGCGCTGCTTCTCGGATATAGCTTCTCTGTCTGCCTGTTCCATGATTGCAGAGGCTTCCGACTTCGCCTGGTCAATAATGGCACCCTGCTGCTTCATTGCAGCTTTTCTGGATGCGGATAGAATCTCTTCGGCTTCTTTGTGCACGGCTTTCAGTTTTTCTTCATAGGCAGCCTTTGAAACAGAAGCTGCTTCCTGAAGCCTGAGTGCCTCATCTCTGTCTGCTGCCACTGCCTGCTTCCTCTGCTCAAGGAATGCACGCACCGGTGTGAAAAAGAGTCTGCTCATAATAGCGTACATGATCATGATAACAATGAAAAGCACGAACGCATCGAACAGGAGCTGCACGTCGAGCCCAAACAATCTGTCCTCCAAGTTTAAGCCTCCTTTCAGAATATATCTGTTTTATATAATTGCTTAAACAATAACGCTTTATCTTACAGTTTGCCGATCAGTGGGTTGGCAAAGAGCAGAATCAGCGCGATAACCAGACCATAAAGACCTGTTGTCTCGGCAACGGCCTGACCAAGAAGCATGGTCTGCATAACGTCACCCTTTGCTCCCGGGTTACGTCCAACAGCAGATGCACCATGACCGGCTGCAATACCCTGTCCTACACCAGGACCGATACCGGCGATAACAGCGAGGCCGGCGCCAATTGCTGAACACGCTAAAACTAAACCTTCATTTGTTATACCACTCATTATATTTTCCTCCTTAAAAATATAAATTGATTGTCCGGATTATTCCGGCATTTTCTGATAAATAAATGTCATCGACAGCATACAGAATACATATGCCTGAATCGCACCTGAGAACAAATCCAGGTACGCGTGTAAAAATGACGGAATCGCAATAGTAACCAACGTCGGCAGCATGCCATAAAACAGTGCCAGCATAATGGTTCCGGCCATAACATTACCAAAAAGACGCAGCGACAGAGAAATTGGCGTTGCAACCTCACTGATAATATTGATTGGCAGGAATAACGGAATTGGGTCCATCAGATCCTTCACATAACCTCCAACACCCTTCCACTTGAACGCATTGAACTGAATCAGAACAAACGTGATCAATGCGAGAGGCAATGTCACACCGTAATCAGCTGTCGGCGGACGGAGCCCAAAAAGGCCCGAAATGTTGGAAAAGATCAGAAACATGAAAATTGTCAGAATGTAATTGGCAAATTTACTCCAATGCCGATACATACATGACTGAACCACGCCATCCATCATTTCCACATAAAGCTCTGCAATGTTCTGTACCACACCTGGCACCGCCGTTGCATGCTTCATCTTGCTGTTGACAATCAACCCAATGGCCAGCAAAAACAGACATACAATAAGCAGACACACATGTGTCGTCGTCAACCAGACTTCATGGCCGAAAATATTCAACGGAATATATCCGTGCACCATAAAGTCAACTTCATTGCCCATACCCTCACCTTCCTTTGCCAAAAATTCTGGTATAGATATACTTGTGAATCTGAGGTGACAGAACCGCAGCCGGCTTCATCAGGAATATCCCGATAACAGCGCCGGCCATGCCCGCCGTACCAAGTGCAACAGACAAAAGCAGTACAGCAATCAGAATAAAATATCTGATCATATAATTCCTTACCGCGTAAGCCCTTGCATCCTTCTCTCCGTAGTCCAGCTGACGTTCCAGTGTCACAGCCATATGAACAGCACGAACAACTGAAGAAGCCGTCCCAAGCATAACACCAAGAACAAAAGCTATCCTGTCCGGAGCGACAAACAGGCCCACAAGCATTACCAACATGCCAAATATCAGGATACCGAGAATCAGATCGATGAGGGCTTCATTCTGAGTCTTCAGGCGGCTCATTATACTGCTCATCAAATTGCTTTTGAAATGCTTCATCTTTCTCCTCTCTCTCTCCCTTCAAAAGTGGCCGCAATGTAATAAACATTGAACGGATTGCTGCCATAATACCAAGAAGAAGAAAAACCAGCGTCAACCATCCTGTCCCAAGATGGCTGTCCAGCCAGATGCCAATAAACAGACTTAGAAAAATGGGTACCAGCATATTGATGCTCAGCTGTGTAATCATCACCAGCGCCTTTCCTATGCCAGATTTTGACTTCATCCGTGTCCTCCTTTTGTATGCAAGAATCCGTATCAGCCCTATTCTACCAAAATTTAATAAAATTGTCCATAATTCTTTGGCACTTAATGCTGTTTATTATTTAACGCTCACATTGTATACATCATTCATTATACTGCATTATGGATATAATTACTATATTTTTTTCGCTTTTCTTTTGTATTTTTATTAATTATACAATTATCTGGATCTCCCGCCCGGTCGGGATATATCGAC
>JBJEJD010000124.1:0-3031 GCA_051877705.1 Coprococcus sp.
ATTTGATGCGGTGGAAATCCATGCTGGTCACTCCTATCTGTTAAGCCAATTTCTGTCACCGCTGACCAATGACAGGATAGATGAGTTTGGTGGCAGTCCTGAAAATCGCGCAAGATTTACACGGTTAGTTATTGAAGAAGTTCGTCGGCAGGTCGGCCCGCTTTTTCCAATCATTCTCAGAATCAGTGCGGATGAACTGATGGAAGGCGGCAATAATTTGGAAGATTGTCTTGATTATCTGGAGTATCTTAAAGATGAGGTTGATATTTTTGATGTATCTGCCGGCTTAAACGGATCCATTCAGTATCAGATTGATGCCAATTATCTGCCGGATGGATGGCGTTCATATATGGCCAGAGCTGTAAAGGAACGTTTTGGAAAGCCATGTATTACCATGGGTAATATTCGTAACCCTCAGGTAGCAGAGGATATTCTGTCTGAAGGGGATGCTGATCTGATCGGTATGGGCCGTGGATTGATCGCAGACCCGGATTGGGTTAATAAAGTTGAATTTGGAAAAGAAAATGAATTGAGAAAGTGTATCTCCTGTAATATCGGCTGTGCCGGCCATCGTATCGGCATTAACCGGCCGATTCGATGCACAGTTAATCCGGCTGTCAATAAAGGCGCTGATTATATTAAGCGCAGGATCAACAAACCGTGTAATGTCGTAGTTGTCGGCGGAGGAACTGCGGGAATGGAAGCTGCGTGCACCGCTGCTGAAGTAGGCTGTACAACGTTTCTTATTGAAAAGAAGCCTTATCTTGGCGGACTGGCAGCTGAAATATCTAAAATTCCGGATAAAAAGCGTCTGGCTGATTTTCCGAATTATCTGATTCATCGTGCAGAGAAGTTGAGGAATCTTTATATATTTAAAGGCACAGAAGCAAAAATAGAAATGATTAAGAGTATGAATCCGGATATCATTGTCAATGCCACCGGTTCCAATCCATTGCTTCCGCCTATTAAAGGTATTACTGAGAATATAGATAAAGAAGGCGGCAGGGTATTTTCCATTTTTGGTATGATCAATCATGTCGATGATTATTCATCAAATATGAAAGGAAAAAAAGTAGTCGTTATTGGCGGAGGTGCCGTCGGCCTGGATGTTGTTGAGTTTTTTGCCCCGAGAGGCGCGGAGATCAGCATCGTTGAGATGATGCCTGTGATTGGTAATGGCCTGGATCCTGTTACAAAAGCAGATACAGCAACATTGATGAAGAAACATCAGGTCAGACAGATGGTTAATACAAAGCTGCTGGAAGTTAAAGAAAAATCATTTATTGTAGAAACACCGGATGGTGTAAAGGAAGAACTTCCTTTCGATTATGGGTTTGTGTGTCTCGGAATGAGAGCAAATGTACCGATTCTGGATGCCTTGAATGAGACTTATAAGGATACAGGCGTGGAAATTGTCAATATTGGTGATAGTGTCAGAGCACGCCGGATCATTGAAGGAACAGAAGAAGGAAGAAATATTCTGAGCGTATTGGAAAAACATAATTATTTATAAGCTGACTGATTCAATTTTGTTTATTTTACTCCCTTCCTAAATCGCCCTATTTTCTGATGGAAAATAGGGCGATTTTTCTTTTTCGGAAATGATAGGAAAAAACTATGAAAGTAACCAAAACAACAATATATTTACGATTGGTTTTTGGTAAAAATACATGATATATTATTGTCAGAAAGCAAACAATTTATAATATTTAACGAAAGGAAGATGTGGGGTATGGCTTTACTGTACACAGAGGAACAAAAAGAGTACATAAAAATGGTTCGTGAGATGGTTGAAAAGGAGGTGAAACCGTATGTTGCAGAGTGCGACAGAAAAGGCGAGTGCCCGATTGAATTATTCCAGCCGGCCATTGACATGGGCCTTCATATGGTGGAGATTCCGGAAGAATATGGCGGTATGGGTCTGGATTATGAAACAACCGCAATGATCTTTGAGGAAATTGCAAAGGTAGATGCCGGATATGCAGATACACTTGTTACAACATTTGTTGCACTCCGTAATGTTATTCTTGCAGGTACACCTGAACAGGCACGTTATTTTGCGGATGTTGTTTCTGAAGGAAAGTTTGCATGTTTTGCAATCACAGAGTCGAGTGCCGGATCTGATGCAGGTGCCATTAAGTCCAAAGCAGTTAAGGATGGAGACGACTATATTCTTAACGGATCAAAAACTTTTGCAACAAACGGCGAGTGTGCTTCTCTCTACATTGTATTCTTCAAGACAGAAGAAGGTATTACCGCATTCATGGTTGACAGAGACACACCAGGATTCAGTGTAGGTGCCCATGAAGATAAGATGGGATTCCGTCTTTCCAATACAACCGATCTTATCTTTGAGGATGTGCGTGTTCCTGCTTCAAGAATTATCGGTGAAAAAGGAAAAGGTCTGAGCATTGCTCTGAATTCTCTGAACCTTTCTCGTGCTTTTATTTCTACCCTTGGCGTTGGTATTATGCAGCGTGCTCTTGATGAATCCGTAGCATACGCAAAAATGCGTACACAGTTTGGCCAGCCGATCATCAAGTTTGAAATGGTTCAGCAGATGCTTGCTGATATGGCTATTAAAGTTGAAGCCAGCCGCTGTCTGGTAAATAATACTATGAAGATGATGGATCAGGGAAGTCTTGTAAGGAAGGAAGGCGCTATTACAAAGACATTTGTAACAGATTGCATGCAGGAAGTAACATCCAATGCTGTTCAGATATTTGGTGGTTACGGATACAGCAGAGAATACCCGGTAGAGAAACTTATGCGTGATGCCAAGATCTTCCAGATTTTTGAAGGAACAAATCAGATTCAGCGTCAGACAATTGCAAAATGTCTGGAAAAAGAATATAAGTAATTGCCTTTATTAAAACAGGGAAATTAGGAAAGCGCCGATTTGTATTGGAAAATATAGATTGGCGTTTTTGATTAGGAGACTGCTATGAAAGTCAAAATAAATGAAACACAAAGTAAATATTATGAAGAAGCAGGCTGGTGGACAGAGAAGACGCTGCTCGACTGTTGGAAT
>JBJEJD010000125.1:0-2988 GCA_051877705.1 Coprococcus sp.
CATAACCAGTGCATCGAACTGATGCGCTATGGCCATAGCTTCCGTTGAATCAGCAATCAGGTCACGAGTTACCAGGGAATACTTCATGCCGATATGTCCCATGGCAATACCGTCACATACGGCGATAGCCGGGAAAACAACCGGCGTTCCACCTGCCATGGCAACACCAAGCTTAACTGCCTCAACGATCTTATCCAGATTCATATGACCCGGCACGATCTCATTATAAGAGCTGACAATACCAACCAGTGGTTTTCTCATCTCTTCTGCTGTCATACCCAGCGCATTAAACAAAGAACGATGCGGTGCCTGCTGCATGCCGCTTTTAACATTATCACTCTTCATAACTCTATTCCTTCCTAATATCTTTTATTGAATCTCCGCTGCAATGACATCACCCATCTCTTTACATCCGACCAGTGTCTGACCTTCGGACATGATGTCAACAGTTCTATAGCCTTTCTTTAAAACATTTTTAACCGCAGCTTCAATCGCATCCGCTTCTTTATCCAAATTCAGAGAAAATCTGAGCATCATGGCTGCAGAAAGAATCGTGGCAATCGGATTGGCCTGATTTGTACCGGCAATATCAGGAGCAGAACCATGGCTTGGTTCATAAAGCCCAAGGCTTGTCTCACTCAGACTGGCTGAAGACAGCATACCAATGGAACCGGTGATCTCACTGGCTTCATCAGATAATATATCCCCAAACATATTCTCTGTCAGAATAACATCAAACTGCCCCGGATTCTTCACAAGCTGCATGGCACAGTTATCTACCAGCATATGAGAATATGTAACTTCCGGATAATCCCTGGCGACCTCTTCCACAACCTTGCGCCAGAGTCTGGAAGAATCCAGTACATTGGCCTTATCAACGCTGACCACATTCTTACGGCGCTTCATGGCGATCTCAAAACCCTTGATGGCGATCCGGCGGATCTCGTTCTCATCATAGGTCAGCGAGTCATAGGCTTTCAGAACACCGTTCTCCATGACCGTCTTTCTCTCTCCAAAATAGAGACCGCCTGTCAGTTCTCTCATGATGACCATATCAAAACCTCTGTCACCGATGATCTCATCTTTAATCGGGCAGGCTGCCTTCAACTCATCATACAGATAAGCCGGACGAATATTGGCAAAAAGGCCAAGAGATTTGCGAAGCTTCAATAATCCGGCCTCCGGTCTCAGAGATGGTTCCAGTTTGTACCATGGTGATGTGGTCGTATTGCCTCCAATGGACCCCATCAGAACAGAATCACTGGCCCGGCACATATCAATCGCCTCATCTGTTAATGGAACACCACAGGCATCAATCGATTCTCCGCCCATCAGCACCCTTGTATATTCAAAAGTATGTCCATATTTTTCAGCGACCTTATTCAGGACCTTGACAGCCTCATCCACAATCTCAGGACCTATTCCGTCACCCTTAATCAGTGCAATCTTATAATTCATGATAATCTCCCTTTCCCCGACAAATGACACTGCATTTGCGTTAGTCTCTATAATAAACTATTTTTTTAGGAATTTCAACTGCAATTACGTAAAAATTCACCTTGTTAAAGTATAAACCATTTTAGTCTTTAAAAAATGAGGCTGCCGCACAAATATGTTAAAGATATTCTGCCATAACAATTGTGCAACAGCCCTTTCACTTTATTTATTCATATTATTGGTGTAATTCACCAGACCACCGGCCTGTATCAGTTCCTGCATAAATGGTGGAAATGCCTGACCTTTATAACTTCTGTTTTTTGTTTTATTATAAATAATTCCGCTGTCAAAATCGATATCCACCTCATCGCCTGCATCAATATCTTCCGAAGCTTCCCTGCACTCGATAATCGGAAGGCCGATATTGATGGCGTTTCTATAGAAAATACGTGCGAAAGTCTCAGCGATCACACAGCTGATACCCGATGCCTTAATAGCGATTGGCGCATGTTCCCTGGATGAACCACAGCCAAAATTCTTACGGGCCACCATAATGTCCCCATCTTTAACCTTTTTGACAAATTCTGTATCAATATCCTCCATACAGTGAGCAGCCAGTCCCTTCGGATCTGTGATAGCCAGATGTCTTGCCGGAATAATAACGTCTGTATCTACATTATCTCCATATTTAAATACACTTCCTGATGCTTTCATTTTCCTGCCTCCTTACTAATCCAGTTCACATGGGCATGTAATTTTTCCTGTTACCGCACTGGCTGCAGCAACTGCCGGACTGGCCAGATAAATCTCCGACGTCACATGACCCATACGGCCTACAAAATTACGGTTTGTCGTCGACACACACCTCTCGCCTTCAGCAAGAATACCCATATAACCACCCAGGCAAGGACCACATGTCGGTGTACTGACAATGGCACCTGCTTCGATAAATGTACGGATGTATCCTGCTTCCATTGCATCCAGATAAACCTTCTGAGTCGCCGGTATGATGATCACACGAAGTCCTTTCGCAACCTTTCTGCCCTTCAGTACTTCCGCTGCAATACGCAGATCATCAAGACGTCCATTGGTACATGAACCGATAACAACCTGATCAATGGCAATGTCACCAATTTCATTAACAGGATGCGTGTTTTCCGGCAAATGAGGAAAGGCCACCGTTGGTTTCAATGCGCTCAGATCAATCGTATAAGTCTCATCATATTCAGCATCCTCATCCGCTTCGAAAATTCTGTATGGTTTCACACCAGTTTGCTCATACTCAGCCTTTTTAGCCGGACTCATATGCGTTTCAATATATTCAATCGTCTTCTCATCCACAGGGAAAATACCATTCTTGCCGCCGGCTTCAATTGCCATATTGGCAATGGTAAAACGGTCATCCATGGAGAGATGCGCAATACCGTCACCTGCAAATTCCATGGAACGATACAGGGCTCCATCCACACCGATCATACCAATAATATGTAAAATAATATCCTTGCCGCTGACCCATTTAGAAGGCTTACCTGTCAGAATAAATTTAATGGC